>JBKOYM010000046.1:0-15386 GCA_046725375.1 Actinomycetota bacterium | reverse complement strand
TCCCGTTCTACGTCTCGCCCGAGCAGTTGATGAAGGATCGGGCCGACTTCGCGCGCAAGGGCATCGCGCGCGGCCGCGGGCTCGTCGTCGTGCAATATGCCGACGGCATCGCGTTCGTGTCCGAAAACCTGCATCGCACGCTGCACAAGATCAGCGAGCTCTACGATCGCATCGCGTTCGCCGCCGTCGGCCGCTACAACGAGTACGAAAACCTCCGGATCGCCGGCGTCCGGCTCGCCGACATGCGGGGCTACTCCTACGATCGGCGCGACGTCACCGGGCGCGGGTTGGCCAACGCGTACGCCCAGACGCTCGGCACGATCTTCTCGTCGGGCGCCGAGAAGCCGTACGAGGTGGAGATCTTCGTCGCTGAGGTCGGCGACTCGCAGGCCGACGATCAGATCTATCGGCTGACCTACCAGGGCTCGGTGGCCGACGAGCACCGATACGCGGTGATGGGCGGCTCGACCGAGCGGGTCGAGTCCTACCTCAACGACCACTATCGCGAGGGACTCGACTTCGACGCGGCGGTTCGGCTCGGCGTGGTGGCGCTGGGCCACGACAATGACATCCCGCGAACGATTCCCGCTGAGGAGGTCGAGGCCGCGGTGCTCGATCGGTCGCGGGGCCAGCAGCGCAAGTTTCGTCGGCTCTCGGTGACCGACGTGCAGCGGGCGCTGGACAGCGGTGAAGTGGAGCCCGCGGAGGACACCGACGCCTCGCCTCCGGTCGACGCCTCGCCTTCGGCCGAGGAGCCGCCTCCGGCCGACGAGGCGCCGATGGAGGAGCCTCCGACACCGTCGGGTGAATGAGCCGCCAGCCCTGGATCCCGCTCGACGACGCAGCGGCAGTACGTCGCCGTGGCCCTCGGCTGTCGGGAAGTCGGACCCCAACAGCTGGATGCCTACGAGGACTGCGAGGTGCTGGTGGTGCCGCCGGCCGAGGTGCTCCGGCTACTGCGGGCCGGGGCGATGAGCGGCACCCAGCTGGTCTGGCCGGCACTCGATGCGACGGGGCTGCTGGCATAGCCCACCGGGACCGCGATCGGACAAATCGGACTCGCCCATGCGCCTGCGCGTTCGGGACGTGACAGATGCACCAAGCCCCCACCGCGGGTGGTGCACGCGTCACGTACCGATGCGAGGCCGGGTGCCGCCCTACCACGCAAACGCGGTAATGCAAGGCCCCGTGCCTCACCCATATCGCGACGCCACCGCATAGGCTGGGGAAATGGACCGGCGGATCTTCGGCATCGAGAACGAGTACGGCGTCACGTGCACGTTCAAGGGGCAGCGCCGACTCAGCCCCGACGAGGTCGCGCGGTACTTGTTTCGCCGCGTCGTATCGTGGGGCCGCAGCAGCAACGTGTTCTTGCGCAACGGCGCCCGGCTGTACCTCGATGTCGGCAGCCACCCGGAGTACGCGACACCCGAGTGCGACGACACCCTCGAGCTCGTCGCCCACGACCGGGCGGGAGAGCGGATCCTCGAGGGCCTGCTGATCGACGCCCAGCGCCGGCTGCATGACGACGGCATCGTCGGTGACGTCTACCTGTTCAAGAACAACACCGACTCGGCCGGCAACTCCTACGGCTGCCACGAAAACTACTGCGTCGGCCGGCACGGCGAGTTCAACCGGATGGCCGACATCCTGATCCCGTTTCTTGTCACGCGGCAGATCATCTGCGGCGCCGGCAAGGTGCTCCAGACGCCGCGCGGCACGGTCTTCGCCGTCAGCCAACGGGCCGAGCACATCTGGGAGGGCGTGTCCAGCGCCACCACGCGGTCGCGGCCGATCATCAACACCCGCGACGAACCGCATGCCGACGCCGAGCGGTTCCGCCGGCTGCATGTCATCGTCGGCGACTCCAACATGAGCGAGACCACGACGCTGCTCAAGGTGGCGACGACCGACCTGGTGCTGCGGCTGATCGAAGAGGGCGTCGTCATGCGCGATCTGACGCTGGAGAACCCGATCCGGGCGATCCGGGAGATCTCCCACGACATGACGGGTCGGCATCGCGTACGCCTGGTCAACGGCCGCGAGGCCAACGCACTGGAGATCCAGTCGGAGTACCTCTCGAAGGCACGCGACTTCGTCGACCGGCGCGAGCTGCACACGCCGACGATCGACCGGGTCCTGGATCTCTGGGAGCGCGGGCTCAAGGCCGTCGAGTCCGGCGACCTGACCATCGTCGAGCGCGAGATCGACTGGGTGATCAAGTACGCCCTGATGGACCGTTATCGGGCCAGCCACGACCTCACCTGGGGCCATCCCCGGATCGCGCAGATCGACCTCGCGTATCACGACATCCATCGCGATCGGGGGCTCTACTTCATGCTGGAGCGCCGCGGCGCGGTCGCCCGGGCAACGAGCGATCTGGCAGTCTTCGAGGCGAAGTCCCGGCCCCCGCAGACCACGCGGGCGCGGCTGCGTGGCGAGTTCATCCGGCGCGCCCAGGAGCGTCGCCGCGATTTCACGGTCGACTGGGTCCACCTCAAGCTCAACGACCAGGCGCAGCGCACGGTGCTCTGCAAGGACCCGTTCCGGTCGCACGACGAGCGCGTACACAAGCTCATCGACAGCATGTGACGGGCGCCTGACACCTCCAGGTAGGGTTGGCGCGTTCACTAGTCCTCGAACCAGATTGGTCACCTTCGTGCGACGCAAGCTACTCGCTGTGTTGATCGTCCCCGCCCTGCTCGCCCTGGGCGCCTGTGGCGACGACCAGGCCAGCGACTCCGGTCCCTCGCCGGAGGCAACCGGCATCGAAGGCGTCAGTGTCGGTGGCGCCTTCGGCGAGCAGCCGACGCTCGACGTCGATTCGACGGTGAAGGCCGACAGCACCGAGGTCAAGACGCTCAGCGAGGGCGACGGCAAGGTCGTCAAGTCCGGCGACTCCGTCACGATCAACTACGTCGGCGTCATCGCCGGCAGCGACCAGCCGTTCGACAGCTCGTGGACGCGCAACCAGCCCGCCACGTTCACCTTGGAGTCGGGGCCCAGCAACCTCTTGCCCGGACTCGTCACGGCGATCGAGGGTCAGCGTGAGGGCAGTCGGGTCGTGGCCGTCGTGCCGCCGTCGGAAGGCTTCGGCGAGGCGGGCAACTCGACGGTCGGCATCCAGTCGGACTCGACGCTGGTGTTCGTCATCGACATCCTGGAGCCGCCCGAGGTCAAGACCTCGAGCATCAGTGGGGTGACCGTGAAGGGCAAGTTCGGTGACGAGCCGAAGGTGGACTTCGAGCCAGTGATGTCGGTCGACAAGACCGAGGTCAAGACGCTCTGCAAGGGCGACGGCCCGACGGTCAAGCCGACCGACTCGGTCACGGTCAACTACCAGGGCATCAACGGCCGCACCGGCGACGAGTTCGACAGTTCGTGGACCAGCGGCAAGCCGGCGACGTTCGCTCTCAACCAGGTCGTGCCGGGCTTCACCAAGGCCATCGCGGGCCAGACGGTCGGAAGTCGGGTGCTGGTGGCGATTCCGCCGGAGGACGGGTACGGCACGACCGGAAACCCGCAGGCCGGCATCCAGGGCACCGACACGTTGATCTTCGTCATCGACATCATCAAGATCGCGCCGCCGACGCAGCCGACGCCGCAGGGACCGTAGGCCTAGCGTGTTAGGGACGGCCTAGCCACCCAGGAGGGGCCGCGCCGCGGCGAGTGTCTCGCGGTAGCGGGCCAGGGCGCGCTCGCCGGCCGCGATCCGATCGGCCTCGGGGGCGATGGCGTGACAGCTGACCGACCATGTCGGCGGCTGGTCCGAGCCGGCCAGAGTCCACGCCGCTTGTCGTGCCGCGCCGAGCGCGACGTACTCGCCCGGCTCGGGGACGGTGACCTCCAGTCCGAAGAGTTCGGTCGCGATCTGCTGTACCGAGTGGGCGCGGGCGGCGCCGCCGATCAGGACGACTCGCCGCGGCGTGACCCCGTGCTCTTGGAGCGCTTCGACCGCGTCGGCGAGGCCGCACAGCATGCCTTCGACCGCGGCCCGTGCAAGATGAGCCCGGGTCGCGTTTCGCCTCGTCAGGCCGTGCAGCATGCCGGTCGCCTCGGGCAGCGGCGGGGTGCGCTCGCCGTCGAGGTACGGGAGCAGCACCAGTCCGTCGGTGTCGTCCACCGACGTCGCCAGTGCGTCGAGCTCGTCGAGGTCGACACCGGTCATCGACGCCGCGGCCGCGAGTACCCGGGCGGCGTTGAGGGTGCACACCAGCGGCAGGTAAGCGCCCGACGCGTCGGCGAATCCGGCGACGATGCCCGACTCGTCAGCGGTAGGCCGATCACTGACGGCGAAGACCGTACCGCTGGTGCCGAGCGAGACGGCGAGGTCGCCCGGACGAAGTCCGAGCCCCAACGCGGCTGCCATGTTGTCTCCGGTCCCGGGAGCGACGACGGCGCCGGATGCGGTGTGCCCGAGCGGCTCGTGCGTCCCGGCGACCCGCGGCACCCGCAGATCGGCGCCGAAGGCCCGCCGGAGCAGGTCGATGCGATAGCCGCCGGTCGCCGGTGACCAGTAGCCGGTCCCGGAAGCGTCGCCCCGATCGGTCACGAACTCCGACGCATCGTCGAGCAGCCGGTGGGTCAGCCAGTCGTGCGGCAAGGCGACCCCTGTCGCTCGTCGGCCGACGTCGGGCTCGTGCTCGGCGACCCAGCGCAGCTTGGTGACGGTGAAGCTCGCGACCGGGACGGATCCGACGGCGGACGCCCACGCGGAAGGACCGCCGAGCTCACCGATCAGATGCTGCGCCTGTGGGGCGGAGCGGTTGTCGTTCCAGAGCAGGGCGTCACGGACCGGCGCGCCAGCGTCGTCGACGAGCACCATACCGTGCTGCTGGCCGCCGACCGCCAGGGCCGCGACGTCGTCGAGCAGACCGTCGGACGCCTCTCGCCAGGCGGCCCACCACACCGCGGGATCGACCTCGGTCTCGTCGGGATGCGCGGCCCGGCCGGACCGGACGACCTTTCCGGTCTCGGCGTCGCAGACGAGCACCTTCGTCGCCTGGGTCGAGCAGTCAATCCCCGCCACCAGGGTCATGTCAGCGCTCCCTCCGGTACTCGCGATTGCGGGATGGTCGTTGTTTTCGAGGCCTCCGAGACAGCCGCCATCGCGCGATCGCTGGGGCAGTGGGATGGACGGAGTACGTCATGCGGCCGACTCGTCGACGAGGGCGCGAGCCAACGAGGCGTCGGTGACGAACGTATCGACGAGGCCACCACGGAGGGCTGCTCGGGCCGCATCCACCAGCCCAGCCGCACGTCCTCCCTGTGCCGCTTTCACTCGACCGCCGTCGTACATCAAGCCGATCACCTCGGGCACGGTGCGCAGTTGCTGAAGTGTGACCCCGAGTATGCGCTCGTCGAGGTCGGTCGCGATAGGGGCACCGGATGCGTCGAACAGTCGGCCACCGATCTCGCCGACCGCTCCGGCCCTGGTGCCAGCTCGTCGGGCCGACGCCTCGGCCAGAGTCCATACGGTGCTCAAACCCTCCTGCCACGCGCCGATCGCCACCATCGCGACGCCAACCCGCCCGAACTGCTGGATGGTCGCCCGGATCGCCGACTGTCCGGCCAGCGCCCGCGCCGTCGCCGCATCGGGCAGCACCATCGGACCGTAGATGGGGAAGCCCTTGCCGCCTCCGACAGCGGCGGCCCGCCGTACGCTCTCGACGCTGCCGGCCTCGATGTCGGGCCCGGCGAGCGTACCCGTGAGCTGCACGACCGTACACGGGGCGAGCGTCGTCAGCGCCTCGGTGGCGGCCGCGACCGTACGGCTGCACGAGAGCCCGAGTACGTCGTCAGCCGACACCAACTCCCCGAGCAGGTCGGCCGCGACCGCGCCAAGCTGGGATCGCACCTCGGCGTCGGACTGCGTGGGGACGTCCACGACGATCGCGCGGCGCAGCCCGTACTGCTCGCCGAGCGCCGTCGACAGGTCGGCGTCGATGTGCGTCGGCAGTGTGATGCTGACGTCGACGACGCCCAGCTCGCGAGCCTCGTCGAGCATCCGAGCCACCTTGAAGCGGCTCAGACCGAACTCCTCCGCCAGCTCGGTCTTGGAGCGCCCCTCGAGATGGAAACGCCGGGCCAGTGCGGCGGCCTGCACCATCCACGCCGGCCCCCGTCGCGGCGGCGACGTCTTGGTCGGTTGCGCCATCCAGCCCTCCTTCGCGCGGTGCGACCACCCTAGTCGGGCCGCACCCCTTGACACGGCGTATACGACGCGATGCAATAAGTGCTCATCCGAAAGTATAGCCGCTCATATGAGCAGACACGGACGTGGGCCGCATGCGGGCAGCATTCATCACCGAACCAGGTGCGATCGCCGTACGCGACACACCCGATCCTGTCCCGAGCCACGGCCAGGTCGTCGTGGAAGTCGGCGCCTGCGGAGTCTGCGGCACCGACCTCCACATCGCCGACGGGGAGTTCCCGCCCACGCCGTACCCGATCGTCCCGGGTCACGAGTTCGCCGGCACGGTCGTCGAGGTCGGCACCGACGTCGCCACGGGCATCGCGGTCGGTGATCAGGTCGCCGTCGACCCGTCGCTGTTCTGCGGCTACTGCGCCGCCTGCCGAGCCGGTCGGGGCAACCTCTGCGCCAACTGGGGTGCGATCGGCGACACCGTCGACGGCGCGTTCGCCGAGCGGGTTGCCGTGCCGGCGGTCAACGCGTACCGGCTTCCGGACCATCTCAGCCTCGAGCAGGGGGCGCTGGTCGAGCCGCTGTCGTGCGCCGTCCACGGTGTACGCCGGCTCGGCACCGAGAGCGGTGAGTCCATGCTCGTCGTCGGCACCGGCACGATGGGACTGCTGCTGATCCAGCTTCTCGTCGGCGCCGGGGTCCGGGTCGGTGCGGTCGACCGGGTCGCGAGCAAGCTCGACCTGGCGACCAAGTTCGGTGCGATCCATACCGCGACCTCGATTGCCGAGCTGGGCGACGAAAGATACGACGCCGTCATCGACGTGACGGGTGTGCCGGCCGCGATCGAAGCGGGGCTGGCCGCCGTACGCCGGGGCGGCCGCTTCCTCGTGTTCGGGGTGGCGGGCGCGCAGGCGCGGGTGGCGGTGTCGCCCTTCAGGATCTACAACGACGAGATCACCATCGTCGGGTCGATGGCCGTCTTGCACAGCTTCGGTGCCGCCTTGGACCTGATCGCCACCGGATCGGTCAGCACCGACGGACTCGTTTCGCATCGGCTGCCGCTCGACGGCTATCCGAAGGCACTCGACATCGTCCGCGAAGGACAAGGCGTCAAGGTCCACGTCCGACCGGGAGGGGAGCCCACATGAGACCGCGCCACCCCCACGGTTTTGCGCCCGCAGCGTTGGTTGCGGCCCGTTCCCACCAACCGCGAGGGCGCAAGACCGTGCAGCTCCTCGCGGCCCTCACCGCCACCACCATGGTCGCCAGCGGATGTGCCGGCGCCGGAGCGCTCGGCCAGGGTGGCGACGGCACCACACTCGTCGTCGCGATCGTGTCCAACCCGCAGATGGAGGACGCGATCGCGCTGTCGGAGCAGTTCGAGGCCGAGCATCCCGACATCAACCTCGACTTCGTCTCGCTGCCCGAAAACGAGGCCCGGGCCAAGATCACCGCCTCGGTCGCGACCGGCGGCGGCGAGTTCGACGCGGTCATGATCAGCAACTTCGAGACGCCGCAGTGGGCCGAGAACGGCTGGCTCGTCAACCTGCAGCCGTACATCGACTCGACCGAGGGGTACGACGGCGACGACTTCATCCCGTCGGTCCGCGACTCCCTCTCGTACGAGGGCGACATGTACTCGGTCCCGTTCTACGGCGAGTCGTCGTTCCTCGTCTATCGCAAGGACCTCTTCGGGCAGGCCGGGCTCACCATGCCGGCTCACCCGACGTGGCAGCAGATCGCCGACTTCGCCGCGAAGCTCGACGATCCGGAGTCCGGCCGGACCGGCATCTGCCTGCGCGGCCTGTCTGGCTGGGGCGAAAACCTGGCGCCGCTCGACACCGTGGTCAACACGTTCGGCGGCCGTTGGTTCGACGAGGACTGGAACGCCCAACTCGACTCGCCGGAGTTCGAGAAGGCGGTTAAGTTCTACGTCGACCTCGTGCAGCAGTACGGGGAGCCGGGTGCGGCGACGAGCGGCTACTCCGAATGCATCACGCGCTACAGCCAGGGCCAGGCGGCGATGTGGTACGACGCGACGGCGATGGTCAGCACGATCGAGTCGCCGGCCGACAGTCAGGTCGTCGGCAAGAACGGTTACGCCCCGGCGCCGGTCGTCGAGACCGACTCGTCCGGCTGGCTCTACACCTGGTCGCTCGGCATCCCGGAGAGCTCCGAGCACGCCGACGAAGCGTGGGAGTTCCTGTCCTGGATGACGAGCAAGGACTACATGCATCGGGTTGGCAACGAGTTCGGGTGGGAGCGGGTGCCGCCGGGCAGTCGGCTGTCGACGTACCAGATCCCGGAGTACGCGAAGGTCGCCGAGGCCTACGCCCAGCCGACGCTGGACGCACTGGCCGCCGCTGACCAGGAGCATCCGACGGTCGAGCCGGTGCCGTACACGGGCATCCAGTTCGTCGGCATCCCGGAGTTCCAGGATCTGGGGACGAGGGTGAGCCAGCAGATATCGGCGGCGATCGCCGGTCAGATCAGTGTCGACGAGGCACTCGAGCAAGGGCAGAACTACGCCGAGAGCGTGGGGGAGTCCTACCAGGAGGCTGACTGATGGCGGTCATCGCGGCGGCACGACACGTATCCGAACGACGTCAGGTCGCGCGTCGGGAGGCGTGGTCGCGCCGTGCACCACTCATGCCGGCGCTGATCTTCGCGATCATCGTGACGCAGCTGCCGTTCGTGATGACGCTGTGGTATTCGCTGCAGTCGTGGAACCTCGTACGACCGGGCTCCGAGCACTTCGTGGGGCTTTCCAACTACGTCGACGTCTTCGCTGACAGCACGTTCCGAAGCGCCGCCTGGCACACGATCGTCATCACGGCATCGTGCGTGCTCGTCGCGATGCTGCTGGGCATTGGGCTCGCGCTGCTGCTCGACCGGAAGTTCGTCGGCCGCGGCGTCGTGCGCACGTTGCTGATCACGCCGTTCCTCATCATGCCGGTGGCCGGCGCGCTGCTGTGGAAGACGACGATGTTCGATCCGCTGTTCGGCATCATCAACTGGGTTCTCGGCCCGTTCGGGGCGGGGGAGACCGACTGGGTGTCGACCCATCCGCTCGGCGCCGTCGTCACCGCGCTGGTGTGGCAGTGGACGCCCTTCATGATGCTGCTGGTGCTCGCCGGTCTCCAGAGCCAGGGCAAGGACGTGCTGGAGGCGGCACAGGTCGACGGCGCCGGAGCGTGGAGCACATTCGTCTCGGTGACGCTGCCGCACCTTCGGCGCTATATCGAGCTCGGTGTGCTGCTGGGCGCGATCTACGTGGTCAACACCTTCGACCACATCTACATGATGACCCAGGGCGGACCGGGCACGGCCAGCGCCAACCTGCCGTTTTACATCTACCAGCGGGCCTTCCTCGGCTTCGACGTCGGCCAGGCGGCGGCGATGGGCGTCGTCGTCGTGATCGGCACGATCATCATCGCGACACTGGCGCTGCGGACCATCTTCACCAGCTTCGACGTACGGGAGACCCGATGACGACGTCAGTTTCGACATCCGCACCACACCTGTCGGGGTCGCGGTCAAGCTGGCCGTCGAGGCACCTGAAAGGGGGCCTGCTCAGCGGGTTCACGTGGATCGTCGGACTCGCGTTCTTCTTTCCCGTGCTGTGGATGGTGCTGACCGCGTTCAAGCAGGAGCGGGACGCCTACACCGACACGCCGAAGCTGTTCTTCGAACCGACGCTGGACCAGTTCCGCAACGTGTTCGACGCGGGCTTTTGGCCGTACCTCGGTAACTCCGCGTTCGCGACGGCGATGTCGACGCTGCTCGTCCTCGTGCTGGCGGTGCCGGCGGCGTACGCGCTGTCGATCCGCCCGGTGGAGAAGACCCAGGACGTGCTGTTCTTCTTCATCTCGACGAAGATGCTGCCGGTCGTCGCGGTCATCGTGCCGCTGTACGTCGTGACCCAAAACCTGGCGCTGCTCGACAACATCTGGGTGCTGGTCATCCTCTACACGGCGATGAACTTGCCGATCGCGGTCTGGATGCTCCGGTCGTTCATGCTCGAGGTGCCAGGGGAGGTGCTCGAAGCCGCGCAGATGGACGGCTGCACGACCCTGCGAATGTTTCGCGCCGTACTGCTTCCGATGCTGGCGCCGGGGATTGCCGCGACCGCCCTGATCTGCGTCATCTTCGCGTGGAACGAGTTCTTCTTCGCGGTCAATCTCACGGCGGCTCGTGCCGGAACCGTGCCGGTGTTCCTCGTGGGGTTCATCACGAGCGAGGGGCTCTACTGGGCACAGCTGTCGTCCGCGGCGACCCTGGCGGCTCTGCCGGTCGTCATCGCGGGCTGGATCGCGCAAAAGCAGCTCGTCCGCGGCCTGTCGATGGGCGCCATCAAGTAGCCCGCCGATCCGCCGCACCTGGCCCGACGATCCGCCGCACCTGGCCGCCGATCCGCCGCACCTGGCCGCCGATCCGCCGCACTTGGACCGCCGATCCGCCGCAGCTGGCCCGCCCGTGAGTCCCAACGGCCGCCTCCCCTCGTTGCTGCGCCACAAACCCGACATGTCGCCCGCGAGGCCACGCGTACGGGATGGAGGCTGTCGCAAAAGGGACGGATGGCCCACCGAACCCGGCGTACCGGCCCGCCGCTCGACTCTTGGCGGGAAACGTCAGCACCTGTCGGCATCGGCCGGCACATCGGCGGGCCGATGCGTGCGGCACGCCGGTGGCGGACCTCGCAGCCGTTCGGGCGGACACCGGCATCGAAACGGAACCGCGTGCACCAAGCCAACCGCGTGGTGCACCGCTCACGGCGGCCATTGCTCGACGGGCGTCGAGATCAGCCGAACAGCCTCGCCGCGTGCCGACCGGCGGCCGCCGCCGACACGAAGGCCGCCTGATCCTCGTCGAGACCGCGCCCCATCGTGGACAGCCGCACCGGCGACTCGTGCAGCGCCTCGACCAGCCCGTCGGTCTCGACCTCGATGAGCCGGTGCTTCGGCGCCAGCGCGGCCGCCTGCTCGCGTACGCGCGCACCGAGCTCGCCGGCGATCAGCGGTACGACGACATCGGCAGGAGTCATCGCGACCCGGCCGTACGCGGTAAGGCTGTGATGCGAGACGCCCCGGTGCCGCTCGCGAGGGTCGGCCTCCGAGACGCGCAGCGATGCCACCGGACGGCCACGGAGTGTGCCGGCGGCGTTGATCGCCTCGCCGGCGGCCACACCCGAGAAGCCCCAGCGAGTGCCGGTGCCGAGGTTGCCCGGCCCCTGGACGACGACGGCGAGGTCGGCACCCAGCACGTGCCGGGCAGCCAACAGGCCGGTGTGCAGCGTGACTGCCTCGAGCGTGCCGCCGAAGGCCTGGCCCACGGTGACCGACCCGACCAGCCAGCCGGCGTCGGTCAGCCCGGCGACGGTCCGCGAAAACGTCAGTGGCAGCGCGCCGCCGTCGTTCATCACGTACGCGACCCGCGCGCCCGATCGCTCCGCCCGCGCGCCCGCCACGATCGCCGGCAGCGCCGAATGCAGGTCGGCGACCACCACCGGCAGCCCGTCGAGATCGTCCGCGTTACGCAGTCTCTCGTGCTCGGCCGAGTCCTGCTCGTCGACGCCGAGGACCGTCGTCTGCAGCGGCGTGTAGCGCGCCTTCACCAGATGGCCAGGCCCCGGTGGCGGGTCGGTGGGCAGCCGGTCCGGGACGGCGACGACCAGCGCGTACCCGCCGGTGCCGAGGCCCATCAGCAAGGCGGTCGCGTTGAGCAGCACGCGATCGCCGACCTCGGGCCGGCCGACGAGCTCGGTGTACGCCAGCGCCTTGACCGGACCGTTGTCGGCCGCGTCGTCGAGGGCGACCGTCAGCTCCTGCGCACCCGGCCAGGATCTGCCCACGTCGGACACCACGCCGGACCGCCATCGGATCATGGGAGCGAAGCCTAACGTCGTGCGTCGGACCGCACAGATGTTCGGACACCAGGTAACGTCACCAGGGTGAGAAAGGACGTTCCATGACCAGGCGCAAGAGCGAGCGTCTGATGAACCTGGTGATCGCCCTTTTGGTCAGCCGGCACTATCTCACCAAGGAACGAATTCGCCAGGTCGTCGAGGGCTACCACGACCAGACCGACGAGGCGTTCGAGCGGATGTTTGAGCGCGACAAGGAGGAGTTGCGCGAGATCGGGGTCGACATCGAAGTGGGCAGCTTCGAGAAGGCGTTCGAGGACGAGCTGGGCTACCGGATCCGGCGTGACACGTTCGAGCTGCCCGAGATTCCGCTCGAGGCCGACGAGGCTGCCGTGGTGGGTCTGGCCGCCCGCGTGTGGCAGCACGCCCGACTCGCCGGGCAGACCTCGTCCGCGGTCGTCAAGCTGAAGGCGGCCGGAGTGCCGGTCGAGCCCGACGCGCTGCCGGCGCTGGAGCCGCAACTGGCCGCCGACGAGCCGAGCTTCGAGCCGCTGTGGGACGCCGTCATCACGCGGACGCCGGTGACCTTCGAGTACGCCCGGTCGAGCCAGCCGTCGGGGCTGCGGCATCTGGAGCCGTGGGGAGTGCTGTCGTGGCACGGCCGCTGGTACGTCGTCGGCCACGACCGCGATCGCGGCGCGACTCGGATGTTCCGGCTGTCGCGGATCGTCGGCGACGTCGAGCCGGACGGCCGGCCGGGGGAGTACGACGTGCCCCAGGACCTCGACCTGCGCGCCGAGGCCGAGATGCTCAGCGGCCCGTCGCCGCCGAACGCCTCGGCCACCCTGCGGATCCGCCAGGGCACCGGCTGGGGTCTGCGTCGTCGGGCCACGTCGACCGTCGAGGTCGAGCCCGGGTGGGATCGGGTCGAGGTACCGTTCGCAGGCCGCTGGCAGACCGCCGAGGAGATCGCGAGCTACGCCGCCGACGTCGTGGTCGAGGCGCCAGACGACCTGCGGACGGCCGTGATCACCATCCTGCGCGGCGTCGCGGAGGCGGTCGCATGAGTACGAGCGCCCGCGACCAGGTGCCGCGCATGCTGGCGCTCGTGCCGTACTTGCGAGGCCGCGACGGCATCCCGGTCGATCAGGTCGCGAAGGACTTCGGGGTCTCGCCGCAGCAGATCGTCAAAGACCTCAACGTGCTGTGGTTTTGCGGGCTGCCCGGCGCAGTGTCCGGCGAGATGATCGACGTCGACATGGAGGCGTTGGAGGCTGAGGGCGTCGTTTTCATCGACAACGCCGAATACCTGCCGCGTCCACTGCGTCTCACCACGTCCGAGGCGCTGTCGCTCATCGTGGCGCTGCGTACGCTGCGCGACACCGCGGCGGCGGCCGAGCTGCCCACGATCGAATCGGCGCTGGCCAAGCTCGAGTCGGCGGCCGGCGACAGTGCGGCACCGGCCGTCGAGGTCCACATCGAGCGGGCCGACCCGGCGGTGCACGAGGCGACGCAGAAGGCGTTGGCGACCGGCCACCGGATGCATTTGTCCTACCTCGTACCGTCCCGCGACGAGCGGACCGAGCGCGACGTCGATCCGCTGCGGCTGGTGACCGCCGAGGGCCGTCCGTACCTCGAGGCGTGGTGCTATCTCGCCGGCGACGTCCGGCTCTTCCGCCTCGATCGGGTGGTGCGGGCCACCGTGCTCGACGTGTCGGCCGAGCCGCATCCGGACGCGCCCCGGCGCGACCTGTCCGAGGGGCTTTTCCGCGCCGTTGACGGCAGTATCGAGGCCGTCGTCGACCTGGCGCCGTCGGCGCGGTGGGTCGCCGAGTACTACCCCAACGAGGGCACCGAGGAGCGACCCGACGGCACGCTGCGGATCCGACTCAAGATCGGCGACACCGGCTGGCTGCGCCGGCTCGCGCTCCGTCAGGGCGGCCATGCCCGAGTTGTCGAGCCGGTTGAGCTGGCCGAGGAGGTACGCGATTGCGCACGCCAGGCTCTGACCGCGTACGGTGGAGAGTGACAGCGGGTTCACCTGCCGTATCTCATGCGGCTTTATGATGCCGCTGAACGTCCACCGTCAGGAGTGAGCGAGATGCCAAGTATTGGTGCGCCCGAGATCATCTTGGTCATCGTGGTGCTCGTGTTGCTGTTCGGCGCCAAGAAGCTGCCGGATCTGGCCAGGGGCTCCGGGCGGGCCCTGCGCATCTTCAAGGCCGAGACCAAGGGCCTCGGCGACGATGAAGAGACCGCCGACGAGCCGGTCAAGGGTCAGGAGCAGTCGCGGCAGTCGCTGCCGCCGAGCACCGGTCAGTCGCCGAACGGCACGGAGTCGAGCGACGCCTCGCAGCCGACGCGCGACCAGCAGCAGTCCTAACCCGCGGAAGGCGCAGCAGTGGCCTTCTCGCTGAGGCGCGGCCGCAAGGCCGCGGAGCCTGAGCAGCCAGTGCCCGACGACGGCACGATGACGCTGATCGAGCATCTTCGTGAGCTGCGTAATCGGGTCATCAAGGGCGTACTGGCCATCCTCGCGGCCACCATCGCGTCGTTCTTCTTCTATCACCAGCTCTTCGACCTTCTGACCGATCCGTTCCGGACGGTCGTCAAGGATCTCGCCCGTGACGAAGGGCTGGACGCGAGGCTGACGCTTACCGGCGTCGCTGACGCGTTCACCCTCCAGCTCAAGACCTGTCTGGTCGCCGGGATCGTGATCGCGAGCCCGATCTGGCTCTATCAGATCTGGGCCTTCATCGTGCCCGGGCTACACCCCCGCGAGCGGCGGTGGACGCGGGTCTTCGCCGCGATCGCCGGTCCGCTGTTCCTGTTCGGCGTCGCGGTCGGCTACTACGTGCTTCCCAAGGGCTTGGCCATCCTCTTGGACTTCACCCCGGCCGACGTGTCGAACCTGATCGAGGTGAGCCGCTACCTCAGCTTCATCCTCCGCATGCTGCTGGTCTTCGGCGTCGCGTTCGAGATCCCGCTGTTCGTCGTCCTGCTCAACCTGGCAGGCGTCGTCAGCGGGCGCGCGCTGGGCCGGGCTCGGGCCTGGATCATCGTGGGCACCTTCGTCTTCGCGGCAGTCGCGACGCCGTCGACCGACCCGATCAGCATGCTGTTCCTGGCCGTGCCGATGACCGTCCTGTTCATGATCTCCGAGGTCATCGCACGCGTCATGGACCGGCGGCGCGGCGTTCACGACTACGAGGCATGGGATGACGACGAGCAGTCCGAGCTCGCGCTCGAGCGTTCTGCCGACGACGACAGTCCGAGCAGCCTGGACGAGTCGGATGACTGACCCGGAGGGATGGTCCGTCGCTGACCCGTTCGACCTGCCGGAGTGGGTCGGCGCCGAACAGCTGCAATGGTCGACCG
>JBKOYM010000081.1:0-11295 GCA_046725375.1 Actinomycetota bacterium | reverse complement strand
TGCTCGACGCCCGCTGGGACGACTTCGTCTACTGGTTGCAGGGACTCTTCTAGTGATCGATTTTCGCTATCACGTCATCTCGATCGTCGCGATCTTCCTGGCCCTGGCCACGGGCATCGCGTTGGGTGCCGGGCCGCTGGGCAAGGAGTTCGACCAGCAGCTCGCCAACCAGGCACAGCAGGACCGACAGGACAAGCAGGATCTGCGTGACCAGCTCGACCAGGCCGACAAGGTGGTCCAGTTCGAGGGCGACTTCGCGCAGACGGTTGCGCCGCAGATCACCGGCGATCGGCTCGCCGGACATACGGTGGCGGTCTTCGTCCTGCCGGGGGCCGACGACGAAACGGTCGACTCAGTCTCCAGTCGCATCGAGGCTGCCGGCGGCACGATCGCCTCGACAATCACCGTCCAGGACGGCCTGATGGACCCGACCGAGCGGCAGACCGCCGAGGGCATCGCGTCCCGTGTGCTCGACGGCGTCGACGGCCTTCCCGAGATCCAGGGCGCCGCGAGCTATCAGCTGGTGGGCTACAGCCTCGCCCGCGGCTATCTGGCGACCAACGAGGGCGGCACGCCGATGGACGCGGCGGCGCAGGCGATCGACGCAGCTTACAGTGAGGCCAACTACCTCACCCACGACGG
This sequence comes from Actinomycetota bacterium, assembly GCA_046725375.1. Lineage (GTDB taxonomy): Bacteria > Actinomycetota > Actinomycetes > Propionibacteriales > Nocardioidaceae > DATFRX01. The sequence goes on along the minus strand of JBKOYM010000081.1, from coordinate 10,653 downwards.
CGACATCGGCCGCCGGGCCAATCTCGCCGTCGTGATCACCGGACCGCCGAGCGAGGAGCCCGAGGTCGGCCAGGGCGAGCTGCTGGCAACGCTCGTCAAGGCGATGGACTCGTTGTCCGGTGGCGTCGTGGTCGCCGGACCGTTGGCCGCGGCCGACGACAACGGCTACGTCGCGGCGATCCGCGACAGCGACGCGGCCGACAGCGTCTCGACCGTGGACGTCGCCGACCGCCCGTCCGGGCAGCTCGTCACCGTCCTCGCGCTCGTTCAGCAGGGGGAGGGGGCGGTCGGACAGTACGGCGCCGCCGACTCGGCCGACGCCGTCCTTCCCGAGCTCGAGAAGCAGTGAGCGCCGGCCGCGGCCTGATCGGGCGGGCCCTCGCTTCCGGGATCGCGGCGGCCACGACCCGCGAGATCCGACGCCGCCTCGACCAGTCGCCCCCGGGCGGCTCGACGGCCTGGACACGGACCAATCACGCCGGCGAGAGCGTCACCCTGCTCGAAGGGCCGGCGCTCGTCGGTGGCCTGGTCGCCGGAACACTGGCCGCGCCGGGCACCCGGCTGCGCACGCGAATAGTGACCGCCTCCGCACTCGGCGTGGTCGGCGGTGTCGGTGCCCACGACGACCTCAGGGGATCGAGCACCACCAAGGGCCTGCGTGGTCACATCGGCGCGCTCCGCCACGGCGAGGTCACCAGCGGGGCGGTCAAGGTCGGCGTCATCGGGCTCACCGGCCTCGTCGCCGCGGCAGCACTGCGGCGTGAGCGTGGTCAGCCGGGCAGCCTGACCGGCGTACTGCTCGACGGCGCGCTGATCGCCGGCACCGCCAACCTGCTCAACCTGCTCGACCTTCGGCCCGGACGCGCGCTCAAGGTCGCCCTCGCGACGGCGCCCATCGCGGCTTCGGCCGCGCCGGCGTCGTCCGGTCTGATCGCGCCGATCACCGGCGCCGGCTCGGCCGCCCTCCCCGACGATCTTGCCGGCAAGTCGATGATGGGCGACTGCGGCGCCAACACCCTCGGCGCCGCGATCGGCTGCGCGCTCGTCGGGGGTACGCCGGAGCCCGCGCGACGGCTGCTACTCGGCGGGGTTGTCGGGCTGACTCTACTGAGCGAGCGGGTCAGCTTCTCCGCGGTCATCGAGTCCACTCCGTGGCTGCGCCGGCTCGACGAACTAGGGCGTCGTCCGGTGCGTCGGACGACGTAACCGAACCCGTGTGTTGATAGTCTGGAATCCCGTGGAAGGGCGTCCAGCGTCCGACCGCACAGTTCTAGGTTTCTAGTACTGGGACGACATGCGACCACGGGAGATCACTTGGCGACGTCAGAGCCAACCAAGCATGTGTTCGTCACCGGCGGCGTGGCCTCTTCGCTCGGTAAGGGACTGACCGCGTCTAGCCTCGGCCGACTCCTCAAGTCGCGTGGGCTCCGGGTCACGATGCAGAAGCTCGACCCGTACCTCAATGTCGACCCCGGGACGATGAACCCGTTCCAGCACGGTGAGGTCTTCGTCACCGACGACGGAGCCGAGACCGACCTCGACATCGGCCACTACGAGCGCTTCCTCGACGAGGACCTGACCGGCCGGGCCAACGTCACGACCGGCCAGGTCTACTCCGACGTGATCGCGAAGGAACGCCGCGGCGACTACCTCGGCGACACGGTCCAGGTCATCCCGCACATCACCAACGAGATCAAGGACCGGATGCTCGCGATGGAGCGGTCCGACGCCGGCGCGGTCGACGTCGTGATCCACGAGATCGGCGGCACCGTCGGCGACATCGAGTCGCTGCCGTTCCTCGAGGCGGCACGGCAGGTCCGGCACGACGTGGGCCGCGACAACTGCTTCTTCCTGCATGTGTCGCTGGTGCCGTACATCGGGCCGTCGGGCGAGCTCAAGACGAAGCCGACCCAGCATTCGGTCGCGGCGCTGCGCCAGGTCGGCATCGCGCCCGACGCCGTAGTGTGCCGGGCCGACCGGCCGATCCCGCCCGGGGTGAAGCGCAAGATCTCCCTGATGTGCGACGTCGACGAAGAGGCCGTGGTCGCCGCTGTCGACGCGCCGAGCATCTACGACATCCCGAAGGTCCTCCATGGCGAGGGACTCGACGCGTACGTCGTGCGTCGGTTGTCGCTGGCGTTCCACGACGTCGACTGGACCGGCTGGGACGATCTGCTGGGTCGCGTCCACGAGCCCGATGAAGACGTCACCATCGCGTTGGTCGGCAAGTACATCGACCTGCCCGACGCGTACCTCTCGGTCGTCGAGGCGCTGCGGGCCGGCGGCTTCCACCATCGGGCGCGGGTCAACGTGCGGTGGGTCCCGTCCGACGAGTGCAAGACGGCCGACGGCGCGGCCCGGCATCTCAGCGGTGTCGACGGCGTCTGCGTGCCCGGCGGGTTCGGCATTCGGGGCATCGAGGGCAAGATCGGCGCGTTGCGGTATGCCCGCGAAAACCGGATTCCCGCACTCGGGCTGTGCCTCGGCCTGCAGTGCATGGTGATCGAGTACGCCCGCAGCGTCGCCGGGATCGCGGGGGCGAGCTCCAGTGAGTTCGACCCGGACACACAGGATCCGGTCATCGCGACGATGGAGGAGCAGAAGGCGTACGTCGACGGCCTCGGTGATCTCGGCGGCACGATGCGGCTCGGGTCGTACCCGGCGCAGCTGAAGCCGGGGTCGCTGGTCGCCGCTGCGTACGGTGAGACCCGGGTCGCCGAGCGGCATCGCCACCGGTACGAGGTCAACAACGGCTATCGCGAGACGCTCGAGCGGGCCGGCATCGTGTTTTCGGGCACGTCGCCCGACTCGCTGCTCGTGGAGTTCGTCGAGCTGCCGACCGACGAGCACCCGTACTACGTCGCGACCCAGGCCCACCCCGAGCTGCGATCGCGGCCGACCCGTCCGCATCCGCTGTTCGCCGGCCTCGTCGGGGCGGCGCTCAACCGGCAGCGTGAGACTCGGTTGCCGGTCGACGACAGCGGCGTGCATCGAAGGTCGATCGAGATCGTCGAGCCCGTCGAGGCATGACGCCGAAGGCACATCCTCGGCTTCCGGGCGAGCTCTGGCAGCCAGAGGAGGCGCTCCGCGACGAGCCGCAGCACTGGGACGTCCAGGCGTCGACACGACCGTACGAGAGTGGCTATGTCTCGCTGCGGGTCGACACGCTGCGCGGCGACGACGGCTCGGGCTTCGAACGAGCCGTCGTCGAGCACCCGGGCGCGGTCGGCGTGGTCGCGCTGGACGACGCCCACCGAGTCTTGCTGCTGCGGCAGTATCGCCACGCTGTGGGGCAGCGGCTGCTGCAGATCCCGGCCGGGCTGCGCGACGTCGAGGGCGAGCCGCCGGTCGAGACGGCTGGCCGCGAGTTGGCCGAGGAGGGGCAGGTACGAGCCGCCCGATGGCGCGAGCTCCTGACGCTGCTGCCGTCCCCGGGGCTCACCGACGAACGATGGGTCGTCTATCTGGCCGAGGATCTGGCGCCGGTGCCGCATCCGGAGGGGTTCGTCGCCGAGCACGAGGAGGCTGCGATGAGCCTGGTGTGGGTGCCTCTCGACGAGGCGGTCCGCGCCGTGTTCGACGGCCGGCTGACCGACACGATGGCGGCGGCCTCGCTGCTCGCGGTCAGGACGATCCGTGACTTGTGGTGAGACCATCCGTACCCCATCGCGAGCGCGGAACGTGACGGATCGCTCGTAACAAGTGACGGATCGTCGCACCACAAGTGACGGATCGTCGCCTGAATGTGAACGCGTGACCTGGCTCACCTACACTCCGAGTCGACTCGAGAGAGGAAGGCCTATCGATGAAGATTGGCGTGCCGAAGGAGGTCAAGACCCACGAATACCGCGTGGCGATGACTCCGTCCGGCGTACATGAGCTGGTCCGACATGGCCATGAGGTCTATGTCGAGGCCGGAGCGGGGCTCGGGTCGGCGATCCCCGACGACGAATACGTCAAGGCCGGTGCCACGATCTTGCCGACGGCGGATGAGGTCTGGGACACCGGGGAGCTGGTTCTCAAGGTGAAGGAGCCGGTCGCGAGCGAGTTCGACCGGATGCGTCCGGGGCACACGCTGTTTACGTTCCTGCATCTGGCGGCGTCGGCCGAGTGCACCGACGCGTTGCTGGAGCGGGGCGTGACGGGGATCGCGTACGAGACCGTGCAAACCCCGGACGGGGCGCTGCCGCTGCTGGCGCCGATGAGCGAGGTCGCGGGGCGACTGGCGCCGCAGGCGGGGGCGTACCACCTGATGCGCCAGGGCGGCGGCCGCGGCGTGCTGATGGGCGGCGTGTCCGGTGTGTACGCGGCGAAGGTCGTGGTGCTCGGCGCCGGCGTGTCCGGCATGAACGCGGCCGCGATCGCGCTCGGCATGCAGGCCGAGGTGCTGCTGCTGGACAAGAACATCGACAAGCTGCGCCAGGCCGACCGGATCTACCAGGGGCACCTGCAGACGGTCGCGTCCAACACGTACGAGGTCGAACGCGCCGTCATCGACGCCGACCTGGTGATCGGTGCCGTCCTCGTGCCCGGCGCGAAGGCACCGACGCTGATCTCCAACGCTCTGGTGTCGCGGATGCAGCCGGGCAGCGTGCTGGTCGACATCTCCATCGACCAGGGCGGCTGCTTCGAGGACTCCCGGCCCACGACGCACGCCGAGCCGACGTACAAGGTGCACGAGTCGGTCTTTTACTGCGTCGCCAACATGCCCGGCGCCGTGCCACACACGTCGACGTACGCGCTGACCAACGTGACGCTGCCGTACGCCGTGGCGCTGGCCGACAAGGGCTGGAAGCAGGCGCTGCGCGACGACCACAGCCTCGCGCTCGGGCTCAACACCCACGACGGATACCTGACCAACGCACCCGTGGCCGAGGCGCACCGTCGCGAGCACCTCAGCCTCGACAAGGTCTTGAGCTGAGTCGAATCGAGGCTGACCGGACCCAGGCGGCCGGGCGGACAGCGGATCCGCTCGGCCGGCTGATCCGGTCGTACCTCGACCATCTCGCGGTCGAGCGCGGCCTCGCGCCCAACACGCTGGCGTCGTACCGGCGCGACCTGCGGCGGTATGCCGACTACCTGGCGGGATTGGGCCGCACCGAACCGGGGGAGATCACCGAGGCCGACGTGACCGGCTTCCTGGTCGTGCTGCGGTCCGGTGACGAGGAGCATCCGCCGTTGAGTGCGACGAGCGCCGGGCGGGCCGTCGTCGCGGTGCGGGGATTGCACCGATTCGCGCTGCGCGAGGGTGCCGTGGGGGTCGACGTGGCCGCCGGGGTACGGCCGCCACCGCCGCCCAAGCGGCTGCCGAAGGCCCTGACGGTCGACGAGGTCGAGGCGATCCTGGAGGCCGCCGGCTCGCCTGGGACGACGCTGGCGATGCGCGATCGGGCGCTGCTCGAGCTGCTCTACGGCACCGGCGCTCGCATCTCCGAGGCGGTCGGGCTGGATCTCGACGACCTCGATCTCGACGGCGCGACGGTACGGCTGTCGGGAAAGGGCGGCAAGCAGCGGTTGGTCCCGATCGGGTCGTTCGCCCGCGATGCGGTATCGGCCTACCTCGTACGGGCTCGTCCCGAGTTGGCTCGCGCTGGGTCGGGGATTCCGGCGGTGTTCTTGAATGCCCGTGGCGGTCGGCTGTCGCGACAAAGCGCGTGGACGGTGTTGTCCAAGGCGGTCGAGCGGGCCGGCGTGACGGCGGTGGTGTCGCCGCATACGCTGCGGCACTCGTTCGCGACGCATCTGCTCGACGGCGGGGCGGACGTACGGGTGGTCCAGGAGCTGCTCGGGCACGCGTCGGTGACGACGACGCAGGTGTACACGCTCGTGACGGTCGACAAGCTCCGAGAGGTGTACGCGACGGCCCACCCACGCGCGCGGGGCTGAGCCGTCCGCGGCCCGCCGCTGTGGTCCGCTCGGCGCGTACGGCCGCCGTCAGGCCGTACTCCTCACGGGATGTTGTCACTCCCCATGGGTTGCAACCCGTGGGGAGTGCGGTTTCCCATGAGCTCATGGGAAACCGCAGCGCCGAGCCTTCGGCCGTCCCCAGATTTGTCCCCATGAGCACGGCGTCCTGTGCATCGGACGCGGCGCTCGTGCACAGATTTGGTCCTCCCTGGCGGGCCGCCTTGAGTGGGCGCGGGGCACGGCCTAGAGTCGCCGCAGCCGAGTCGAGTTGTCGACTTGTCTGCCAACCTCTGTCGGCACTGAAAACGTCTGCTAGGGCAGCACAGGGAGACGATGTCCACGTGAAGAGAACCAAGGTCGACGTCGGCTCCCCGACGCCGTCCCTTTTATCAGACGCCGATGCGGCCGCGGCGCAGGTCGGCCCGACCGGTCGGCCGATGCCGGACCTTCCGGAGCCACCACCGCTGACCGAGCACGGTCCGGCCCTCGTGCTGTCGATGTGCAACCAGAAGGGTGGAGTCGGCAAGACCACGACGACCATCAACCTCGGAGCGTCGCTCGCCGAACTGGGCCGCAAGGTGCTGCTCGTCGACTTCGACCCGCAAGGCTCCCTGTCGGTCGGGCTCGGGTTCAACCCCCACGAGCTCGAGATGAGCATCTACAACCTGCTCATGCAAGACGACGTCGACCTCGACGACGTCGTCTGCAAGACCAACGTCAACTCGATGGACCTGCTGCCGTCCAACATCGACCTGTCGGCCGCCGAGGTGCAGCTGGTCGGCGAGGTGGCCCGGGAGCAGACCCTGGCGCGCGTCCTCACGCCGGCGATGTCGGACTATGACGTCATCATCATCGACTGCCAGCCTTCGCTGGGCCTGCTCACGATCAACGCGCTGACCGCGGCGCATGGCGTCATTGTCCCATTGGCCTGTGAATACTTCGCCCTGCGCGGCGTCGCGTTGCTCAAGGACACGATCGACAAGGTCAGTACGCGACTCAACCCCAACCTGCGCATCATCGGCGTCCTCGGCACGATGTACGACGGCCGCACCCTGCATGGCCGGGAGGTCCTGCAAACCCTTGTCGACGGCTGGAAGGACACCGTCTTCCACACCGTCATCCGTCGTACGGTGAAGTTCTCCGACTCCACCGTCGCCGGCGAGCCGATCACCTCGTACGCGTCGAACTCGCCTGCCGCCCAGTCGTACCGTCAGCTGGCCCGAGAGGTGTGGGCGCGTTGTCACGCCGGGTGAGCCTGCCAGGGGCGGAGGAGCTGTTTCGCCGGACGGGGCAGGCCGCTGAGACGGCCGACCCCACAACCGGCACGAGGCAGCCCCGCAGCTTCAACGGCGAGCCGCGGCCCGCGCCGGTCCCGAGTGAGCCCGGGCCCACGCCGGTCCCGAGTCCGCGACGCAGCAGCAGCGGAAGGATCAAGCACGACGAGAAGATGACCGTCTATGTCACCGCGGACGAGCTGCTCGAACTCGAGCACGCTCGGCTTCGGCTGCGACGCGAATGGGGCGTCGGCGTCGACAGGGGACGCGTCGTGCGCGAGGCGATCGCCATCGTGCTCGCCGACATGGAAGAACGGGGCGCTGACTCGGAGCTGGTGCGCCGCTTGACGGGGTCATGACCGGGGCGGCACCGGCTGTGGCGTCAGCGGACTCGTCGCCGGATGCGGAGTCGACCAGCGACTTCGCCGTTCAGCTCGACGTGTTTGAGGGCCCGTTCGACCTCCTGCTGAGCCTGATCGCCAAGCACGAGCTCGACATCACCGAGGTCGCGCTGTCCAAGGTGACCGACGATTTCCTGGCGTACATCAAGGGGTTCGACGGCGATCTCGAGCAGACCACCGAGTTTCTCGTGGTCGCCTCGACCCTGCTGGACCTGAAGGCGTCCCGTTTGCTGCCGCAGGCCGAGGTCGAGGACGAGGAGGATCTCGCCCTCCTCGAGGCCCGCGACCTGCTGTTCGCCCGGCTGCTGCAGTATCGCGCCTTCAAGCAGGTGGCGGCCGTACTCGATGCGGAGTGGGTCAAGCAGCAGCGGCGCTATCCCCGCACGGTCGGGCTAGAGCCGCGGTTCGCGGAGTTGCTGCCGGAAGTACTGATCGGCATCGGACCGGAGCAGTTCGCGGCACTTGCCGCCAAGGCGCTCGAGCCTAAACCGGAGCCGGCGTCGCCGGCGTCGCAGCTGGTCGGGTCCGCCGTGAGCGTACGGGAGCAGGCAGCCGTGCTCGCGGAGCGGTTGCGCCGGTCCCCGACGATGACCTTCCGGGCGCTGGTCGCCGACGCGCCGGACACCCTGACGACTGTGGCGAGGTTCCTCGCGGTCCTTCAGCTGTTCGGTGAGAAAATGGTCAGCTTCGACCAGATGAGTCCGTTCGGCGAGCTGCACATCCGGTGGACGGGCACCGAAGAGGGTGAGATCGCCGTCGGCGACGAGTTCGACGCGTCCGACACGCCCGAGTACAAGGAATCCGAGGCATCCGATGACGACCGAACCGACGCTGCCGACTGAGGAGCTCCCCCTTGAGCCGGCGCTCGAAGCGGTGCTGATGGTGGCCGACCAGCCGCTCGACGACAAGACGCTGGCCGCCGCCGTCGGGCATCCGGTCGGCGCCGTCCGCGGTGCGCTTGAGACCCTGGCGGCGGGCTACGACCAGCAACAACGCGGGTTCGAGCTCCGTCATGTCGGCGGCGGCTGGCGCTACTACACTCGCGAGGCGTACGCCCCGGTCGTCGAGCGGTTCGTCCTCGAAGGCCAGCAGGCCCGCCTCACCCAGGCTTCGCTCGAGACGCTGGCCATCGTCGCGTACCGGCAGCCGATCAGTCGCGGCCGCATCTCCGCTATCCGTGGGGTCAACGTCGACGGTGTGATACGCACCCTGGTGACTCGCGGTCTCGTCGAGGAGGCCGGCTCCGACGAGGAGTCCGGGGCCGTGCTCTATCGGACGACGAGCTACTTCTGCGAGCGCCTGGGACTCGCCAGTCTCGACGAGCTGCCCGAGCTGGCGCCGTTCCTGCCCGAGATGGCCGACGTTGACGAGTGACGACGACGGTACGGAGCCGGTCCGGCTGCACAAGCTGCTGGCGCAAAGCGGCATCGCGAGCCGGCGCAAGTCCGAGGAGCTGATGCTCGCCGGGCGGGTGACGGTCGACGGCGAGGTCGTGACCCGACTCGGCACGACCGTGGACGCGCGGCATGCGGTGATCAGGGTCGACGGCGTACGGCTGCCGCCGCGCAGCGACCACGTGTACGTCGCGGCCAACAAGCCGCTCGGCACGGTGAGCACGATGAGTGACCCGCAGGGGCGACCGACATTGGCGGATCTCGTCGCCGATCGACCGGCGCGGCTGTTTCACGTCGGCCGACTCGACACCGACACCGACGGGCTGATCCTGCTCACCAACCACGGCGACCTGGCGCACCGGCTGGCGCACCCGTCGTACGCCGTCGACAAGACCTATGTCGCGCAGGTCGCCGGCGCGATGCGACCGGCGGTGCTGCAGCGACTGCGCGATGGCGTCGAGCTCGACGACGGTCCGGCCGCAGTCGACGCGATCCGGGTGCGCGACTCGGAGGGAGGTCGTACCCTGATCGAGCTGACCATCCACGAGGGACGCAACCGGATCGTGCGCCGGATGCTCGATGCGGTCGGTCATCCCGTGCAGCGACTCACGCGGATCGCCTTCGGCAGCGTACGGCTCGGCTCGCTGCGGCCCGGCGAGACCCGCGACCTCACGCGAGAGGAGCTCGGCGCGCTCCTCGATACGGTCGACCTCTGACGGAGTCGCGCAGTCTAGGCGAGTGATCCCGGGGTTTCGGGCTCGTCTGAGGAGCGAGTGCCGCCCGACATGTCGGTTTCCCGTCCGCCTCCCTCCACTTAGTGCGCCGCATGCCCGACATGTCGGTCGCGAAACCCCATGTAAGGGAGGGAGGCGGGTACCTGCTCCATCTGCGGCCAGACACCTCCCGGAATCACTCATCTAGGTGAGGCCGGCTGGAGCGTCTGTGCCGGTGACTCGCCAGTGGCCGTCGGCGTTTTCGACGACGTACGTCTGGAGCCAGGCGTTGTCGGCGCCGTACGACGCTGCAACGCTCGCGCTGACCTCGTCACCGTCGGTCAGCACTCCGAGAGTGACTGCCGCCGTAACGGGCTTCTTCGACCAGGCATAGAACTTGGGCACCGGGAGCTTCGCCACCCAGACCAGGCGCGTGATATCGGCGAGTCGCCCCCCGATCTCGTCGCGGACATCGGCCGGGATCGGGTCGCCCGCGACGTCCTTGTCGAAGTCCCATCCGGCGGCCTCGTCGGGCCGGACCGCTACGTACACCTCATCGGGCACGCCGCTGCCGCCCCACTCGCTGGTCGTGAGGAATCGCTCGAGCGCCACGGAGTAGATCGCCGCCATGCGTTCGTTGGAGGTGTCGGTCGTGACGGCGGTCGGCCCTTTCGCCTCGGGGCCGCGCGTGACGCCGATTCCGACGGCCACGACGGTCGCGGTCACCGCCGCCGTCGCTGCCACAGTAAGCCATCCGCGTCGCCGACGCCGACTCTGCTGGCTCAGCACGCGACTGATCACGGGCGCGGTGGCGGGAGCCTCCGAAGCCCGATCGTCGAGGGTGTCGCGGATCAGCTCGTCGAGTTGGTTCATGAGTTCTCCTCAGGCGGTGGCGCTGGCGTCGGAAGCGGCACGGCATACGCGGCGAGGTCGGGATGGCGGCGCAGGGCGGCGAACGCCCTGG
>JBKOYM010000169.1:0-14204 GCA_046725375.1 Actinomycetota bacterium | reverse complement strand
GCCCTCGACAGATCTGTGGATGACCGGGCGAGTGTCGACGGGGCGAGGTTACGGTGGTGGACGTGGAAAATCCCGATCGACCCGACGTCGAGGTCCGTCGCAGCAAGCGTCGTCGCCGTACCGTCGCCGCCTACCGTGACGGTGACAAGGTTGTCATCATGATGCCGGCACGGCTGTCAAAAGCCGAAGAAGCCGAGTGGATCGAGATCATGCTCGGCCGGCTCGAGCGCCAGAGCCGTCGGCTGGCCCCGAGCGACGGCGAGCTCGTCCGCCGGGCCGAGACGCTCTCGGCGCGCTACCTCGACGGTCTCGCGACCCCCGCGTCAGTGCGGTGGGTCGACAACCAAACCCAGCGTTGGGGCTCGTGCACGGTCGTCGATCGGACCATCCGTCTCTCGTCGCGGCTCCAGGGCATGCCGAGCTGGGTCGTCGACTACGTCCTCCTCCACGAGTTGGCACACCTGCTGGTGCCCGGTCACGGTCCGGACTTTTGGAGGTGGGTCGACCGCTATCCCAAGACCGAGCGGGCCCGCGGCTTCCTCGAAGGGGTGTCCGCGACCACCGCGGCCCCGGGTTCGGTCGATGACGAGGGCGTCGACGAGGCATGACTGCACCGCCGGTGGGCGTGGTGGTGCTCGCGGTCCCGGCCGCCGAACCGCTGCCGGTCGCCGACGTCACGCGCGCTCGGCTCGAAGCGGCCCTGCTCGCCGACGCCGTCGACAACGCCGAGTCGCTCGCGGTCCCGACGGTCGGTGTGCTGTGCAGCCCGGCGCAGTCGGACGCGGTCGCCGCAACCGCCGGCGTCGACACCGCCGTCTGGACCGACGCAGCGCCGACCGTACGCGGGGCGGCGACCCTCGCGGCGGTCGCCGGCGCCGAGCGGGTCGTCGTCATCGGGTCAGATGCGCCGCACCTGCCCGGGCTCCTCGTCGGCAAGCTGTTCCGCCCGCTCGGTCGGGTCGACGTGACGGTCAGCCCCGATCCGCGCGGGTACGCGGCAGCGATCGGACTGCGACTGCCGGTGGCCGACTGGATCGGCGAGCTCGACCTCGATCAGCCCGACGTCGTCGAGGCGCTGTCACGTCGCGCGCCTCGGCGAGCACTTGTCCGCGCCACGCCGGGCTGGCGACGGCTGCGCGAGCCGGCCGACTTCGCCGCGCTGCACGCCGGTGTCGACGGCGCCGACCTCACCCGCGGCCTTCTCTGACCACCCCTTATGTGGTGGAGCCACCGCCGTCAGGGTCTTCGTCCGACTCGGCGTCGTGATCCGACCCGGCGTCGTCATCCGACTCGGCGTCGGCGTCATCGTCCGACTCATCCGTCGCCGGCCGGTCTTCGAGCAGCCGCGCCAGCGCCGCCTCGAACTCGGCGTCGCCAGCTTCGGATGCCTCGGTGTCATGGTCGGCCTGGACATAACCCAGCGGATCGTCGAGGTCGGCGGCGCCGGGCATCAGGTCGGGGTGCGCCCACACAGCATCGCGCGCCGCCGCCCCCTTCGCATCGCGGAACGCAGCCCAGAGGTTGGCGGCGTCGCGCAGGCGGCGGGGCCGAAGCTCGAGGCCGACGAGGGACGCGAAGGTCTGCTCGGCCGGTCCACCGGCGGCACGGCGGCGCCGAATCGCCTCGCGTAGCGGCTGCGCGCTCGGCATCCGGTCGCGAGTCGCTTGGGTGACGACCTCGTCGACCCAGCCTTCGACCAGCGCGAGCAGCGTCTCGAGGCGATCGAGCGCCGCCTGCTGGGTGGGTGTGCGCTCCGGCTCGAACAGGCCGCCGGCGAGCGCGTCCTGCATCGATTGTGGGTCGCTCGGGTCGAGTCGGGTGAGCTGGTCCTCGATCTTCGACACGTCGATCGTCGTGCCGCGGCCAAACTCCTCGACCGCTCCGAACAGCCGCGGCCGCAGCCACGGCACATGGGCGAACAGCCGATGATGCGCCGCTTCGCGCAGCGCCAGGTAGAGGAGCACGTCGTCGTCGGACTGGGCGAGCCCGGAGCCGAACGCGGCGATGTTCGTCGGCAGCAGCGCGGCCGTGCCGGGCTCGGTCAGCGGTAGGCCGACATCGGTGGTGCCGACGACCTCGCCGGCCAGCTCACCGATCGCCTGCCCGACCTGCTGACCGAACATCGCGCCCCCGACCTGGTTGAGTATGCCGAGCAGTGGGCCGGCCATCTGGCGAGCCTCCTCCGGCATCGCCTCGCTCATCGCGCGTACGACGTTGTCGGCGATCGGCTCGACCAGCCGCTGCCAGGTCGGTCGGGTCGCCTCGACCCACTCGGCCCGGCTCCACGCGGCCAGGCTGCTCGTGCCGCTCGGCAGGTCGGTCACCTCGTCGAGCCAATGCTCCGCCAATCGTCCGGCGTCGGCGATCCGGCTCTTCTGGTCGGCGAGCGGCGAGGGGTCGGGCGCCGCGGCCAGCGCCTGCCGGGCGGTCTGGGTCGCGAGGTCCCAGTTGATATTGCCCTCGTGCGGTGTGAGGAGCTGCTGGACCTGGCCCATGAGCTGCTGCAGATCAGGCATCTGGCCCGATCCCATCGATCCGAAGAAGGACTCCAGTGGGGTGCCGGCGAACGGGTTCGGAGGCGAGGCGCCGCTGTCGTCGGGCTTGTCATCGTTCGTCTCGTCGTCGCCCGGGCGCTCGTCGTCTGGGTCACGTGCCATATCTCCAACGTACCTTTCCCTGGGCACACCGTTCGGCCGTACTCTTCGAAGCATGAGCCGTACGATTCGCGCCCTGGCCCTCCGGGACCAACCGCTGAGTGTCGACGAGGTCCGGACGGCGCTGGCCGACCCGCGCGCCGGTGGGGTGGCGCTGTTCGTGGGTACGGTCCGCGACCACGACGGCGGCAAATCGGTCGAGAGCCTGACGTACTCCGCGCACCCGAGCGCGCTCGACCGGATGCGCGACGTGGCCGAGAAGGTCGTCGCCGATCACGGTCTGGTGGCCGTGGCCGCCATGCATCGGGTCGGCGACCTCGTGATCGGTGACCTGGCCGTCGTGGTGGGCGCGAGCGCGGCGCATCGGGGCGAGGCGATCGAGGGCTGCCGCGCGTTGATCGACGAGCTCAAGGCGACGGTCCCGATCTGGAAGCATCAAAGATTCACCGACGGCACCGACGAGTGGGTCGGCACGCCATAGCGAGCTGCCAGCCCTCATTCGCGCCATAGCCCGACATACGGCTGACAACGTCCACGCTGGAGAGGCCCTCAGCCCATACGCTGGGCGGTATGGGCGTGCTGTGGTGGCTGGCGGTGCCGTTGGGGATCACCGCGCTGGCGATGCTGTGGGCCGCGTGGGTCGGGCGGCCGCGCGAGGAGCGCGATCGCAGGGAAGCGGCGCGGGCCCGACTCGCCGCGGCGCTTGCGAAGCCGACGCCGCACCAGGCCCGCCGTATCGTCGTGCAGCCACCAGACCCGCCACGCGGCGTGGCGGTTCGGCCGTCGACGCGGGCCAACCCGCGTCGCCCGACGCAGTCCAACCCGCGTCGGCCCGCCGGTTGAACCCGGTGAGAGGCTTGGCGGCATGACGTCGCGCGCCACCACGCTCACGGTCGCGGCGATCCTCATGGTCGCCCTCGTCTGCGTTGCCGTCCTGGTGCCGGTGCCGTACGTGACGATGAAGCCGGGACGGACCGTCGACACGCTCGGTCGTGGCGTCAAGGACAAGCCGGTGATCGAGTTCGGGCCGGATGTCAAGACGTACGCGACGAACGGCCAGCTCCGCATGACGACCGTGTCGGTGACGAGCCCGGACTCGCACGTCGGTCTGGGCCAGGCGATCGAAGCCTGGTTCGACCCCGACACGGCGATCATGCCGCGCGATCTCATCTACCCGCCGGAGCAGTCGGTCGAGGAGGCCGAGCAGGAGACCCACATCGAGATGACCGGCTCGCAGGCCAGCGCGCAGGCCGCCGGTCTCACCGAAGCGGGCTACCAGGTCGGCGAGCTGGTCGAGGTGCGGTCGGTGACTCCGGACGGCCCGTCCGACGGCAAGCTCGAGACCGGCGATCGCCTGACTCGGGTCGACGGCACGCCCGTCCACAGCTCGAACGCCGCCGTGAGCGCGATCCGCGAGCATCGTCCCGGGGACACCGTCGCCCTCACGGTCGAACGCGACGGCACCGTCCATACGTACGACATCACCACCGAACCGTCCCCCGACGATCCGTCCGTACCGATGGTGGGGGTCGAGATCAGTACGACGCAGGACTTTCCGTTCACCATCAAGTTCAACGTCGACCCGAGCATCGGCGGACCGAGCGCGGGCACGATGTTCGCCCTCGCGATCTACGACAAGCTGACGCCGGGATCGTTGACCGACGGTCAGGTGATCGCCGGAACCGGTGAGATCGACGCCAAGGGAAACGTCGGGTCCATCGGCGGCATCCAGCAGAAGATCCTCGGGGCCGAGGACGCCGGCGCCGACCTGTTCCTGGTGCCGGAGGCCAACTGCGCCGAGGCCCTCGATGGCGACACAGGCGACATCCGGCTGGTCGAGATGGCGACGCTGCACCAGGCGGTGACGTCGCTCGAGGCGATCGCCGACAACCCAGACGCCGATGTGCCCGACTGTGACTGACAATGGCCCGGCCTGGCGGACCGATGACGCCGTACGCGGCGCCGCCCTCGAGGTGGAGGCGCACGTCGCAGAGTCGGGCTGGGACCAGCCGGTCCGGCTCTATGCGCTCGTCCCCACCAGTGAGCTGATCGCCAACGAGCCGGAGCTCGCGGCGCGTCTCGGGTTGGATCCGACGACCGCGGCCGGCACCTTTACCCCGATCGAGCAGGAGCTCAACCCGTCGGAGTCGGTGGAGGGACTGCTGACCCGGATCGAGTGGCCGCCCGCCGTACGCGGCGCCGCCGCCGTCATCGAGCGGATCGTGCTCCCCGGCGAGGCCGAGGCGTCGCTGCCCGCCGATGCGGATGCGGATGCGGTCGCGAACCATCCCCTCCGGCAAGAGCTACGCATGGCGGCTGCCGTCACGCGTGACGGTCGGGCGCATTGCGCGATCCGACTGCGGTCGCGCGACCGAGACGATGCGGTGCTCGACGGCGGCCAGCTTGCGCCGGGTCTCGTGGAGCTTCTCGCACGCAGCCTGACAGACTGACTCCGTGGCCGACGAATTCGAAGCAGCCGCCGACGCTCCCCGGCCTGGCCAGCGCCCGTCGACGTTGCGCCGTGTCCTCCTGCCTACAGTCGTGACGCTGGCCGTCCTGATCTTCGGCATCGCGGTGTTCACCGGCGTTTGGACCGACCGGTTGTGGTTCCAGGCCATCGGGTACGCCGATGTGTTCCAGACCGTGTTGATCACCCGGGTCGCACTGTTTTGCGTACTTGGTCTGGTCTTCGCGGGTGTCGTCGCGGCGAACCTCGTGATCGCCTACCGGACCCAGCCGATCGTCGTGCCGCAGCCCCGCCGCAATGATCCGGTGGCGCGCTACCGCGAGGTCATCACGCCGATCCGGGGTCGGCTGGTGCTGGGCCTGTCGATCGTGCTGTTTCTCATCGCTGGCTCGGTCGGCGCCGGCCAGTGGGAGAAGTACCTGCTCTGGCGCAACGGCGTCCCCTTCGGCCAGGGTGACGAATACTTCAACCGCGACATCGGGTTCTTCGTCTTCGACTATCCGTGGTGGCGGTTCCTGCTCACGTACGGTTTCGTGCTGCTCGGCATCAGCATCGTCGCCGCCGCGGTCGTTCATTATCTGTACGGCGGCATCGTCCTGCAGGGCAGGACCAACCGGTTCTCGTCGGCGGCGCAGGTCCACCTGTCGATCCTGCTCGGACTCTTCATGGCGCTGAAGGCCGTGGCGTACTGGATGGACCGCTTCGGACTCGCGATCTCCGACGGCAGCCTGTTCACCGGCATCTCCTATACCGACGCGCACGCGGTGATCCCGGCAAAGAACATCCTGATCGTCATCGCGTTGATCTGCGCCGTGCTGTTCTTCGCCAACGCGATCCGACGCTCTTGGCTGCTGCCAGGGATCGGCCTCGGGCTGCTCGTGCTGTCCTCGATCCTGATCGGTGGCCTCTGGCCGGCCATCATGCAGTCGTTCCAGGTCAAGCCGTCCGAGCCGGACAAGGAAGCGCCGTACATCGACAACAACATCAAGGCGACACGAGACGCGTTCGGTCTCAACAACGTCGAGTTGGAGCCGTACAGCGCCAACACGGACCTGTCGCATGGGGAGCTGACCGCCGCCGCCGAGTCGACGCCGGGCACCCGGCTGCTCGACCCGACCCAGGTGTCACCCGCGTTCGAGCAGCTGCAGCAGGTACGCGGCTACTACACGATGCCGACGACTCTCGACGTCGACCGCTACCAGATCAACGACGATGCCGGGGGTACATCGGAGCAGGACATCGTCATCGCGGCCCGAGAGCTCAATCTCGACGGCCTCGAGGCGAGCCAGCGCAACTGGGCCAACGACCACACGGTCTATACCCACGGCTATGGCGTCGTCGCCGCCCGCGGCAACGAGGTCGGCCCACAAGGGCAGCCGGTATGGACGGTCAAGGACATTCCGCCCGTGACGAAGGACGCCTCCCTCAAGCTCAACCAGCCGCGGATCTACTTCGGCGAAAACTCCCCGACCTACTCGATCGTCGGCCAACCTCCGGGTGCCGACGCCGTCGAGGTCGACACACCGCAGGGGACCTCCGACGAGGCCGCCACGAGCACCACCTACAAAGGCGGTGGCGGCGTCTCTGTCGGCGGTTGGTTCAACCAGTCGTTGTACGCGTTGAAGTTCGGCGAGGCCAACATCCTGCTCTCGGGCCGGGTCAACTCGGAGTCGGAGATCCTCTACGACCGGCATCCGCGAGAGCGGGTCGAGAAGGTGGCGCCGTGGCTGACGGTCGACGGCAACCCGTACCCGGCCGTGGTGCCCGACGAAAACGGCAAACGCCGCATCGTCTGGATCCTCGACGCTTACACGACCACGAGTTCGTACCCGCTGTCGGAGCTGACGAGTCTCGAGGAGGCTACCTCGACATCGCTGACCGACCAGACGACCAACGAGGCGTTGCCCAACGACCAGATCAACTACATGCGCAACTCGGTCAAGGCCGTCGTCGACGCGTACGACGGCTCGGTGACGCTGTACGAGTGGGACGAGACCGACCCGATCCTGCAGACGTGGGAGAAGATCTTCCCCGACGTCGTGCAGCCCAAGTCGTCGATCGGTCCCGAGCTCATGCAGCACCTGCGCTACCCCGAGGACATGTTCAAAGTGCAGCGCGAGATGCTCACGCAGTACCACGTCACTGATCCGGGCACGTGGTACGAGGGCGGCGAGCGTTGGACGGTGCCGGAGGATCCGACGGTCGGCGGTGTCGCGCAGCCGCCGTACTATCTGTCGATTCAGATGCCGGGCGAGAGCGAGCCGCACTTCTCGCTGACGAGCGTGTTCGTCCCGCAGACGCGAGAAAACCTCGCATCGTTCATGGCGGTCAATGCGGATGCGACCGACTCTGGCGAAGGCGGCTACGGCACGATCGAGATCTTGCAGCTGCCAAGTGAAACGCAAGTGCCCGGTCCGAGCCAGATGGCCAACCAGTTCAACAACAACGAGGGCTTGTCGCAGGCGCTCTTGCAGTACAAGCAGGCCGGGCTGCAGGTGATCAACGGCAACCTGCTGACCCTTCCGGTCGGCAACGGGCTGTTGTACGTCCAACCGGTCTACACCCAAAACGCGTCGACCACGGGGACGTACCCGATCTTGCAGTATGTCGTCGCGTCGTTCGGCGATCAGGTCGGCTTCGGCAAGAATCTGGACGACGCTCTCGCGGTCGCCCTCGGGACGAAGCCCGGTGAGGTGCCGCCACCGACGAGCGAGCCGCCCGAACAGGGTGGCGGAGGCCCGTCGCCCGCGACCGGCGAGGTCGCCGCCCTGCTGGAGCGCGCCGAGGCCGCGTACACCGAGGCGAATGCGGCACTGCAAAGCGGCGACTTGGCGACCTACCAAGACAAGGTCGACGAGATGCAGACACTCATCCAGCAGGCGCAAAAGATGATCGCCGAGCAGCAGACGGAGTCGCCGCCGACACCTGCACCCGACCAGCAGGAGTGAGCGACGCCCAATCCGGCGAGCAACGGAACCGTCGGACGAGCGGGCCAATCCGACCGGGTCGTTCAAGGACCGATGAGCCAGCGCCACCGTCAGCCAAGCTCGGCACGTCGGCGCCGACAATGCCAAGCCCAGTTTGTCCATGTCCATGTCGGCCTAGGCGAGTTGATTGGGGACCTCGCGTACGCCTATGCTGTCTCGGGCGACGCGGGGTGGAGCAGTTCGGTAGCTCGCTGGGCTCATAACCCAGAGGTCGCGGGTTCAAATCCCGCCCCCGCTACCAGCCAAGACGCCCTCGGAGACCTCCTCTCCGAGGGCGTTTTGTACGGCCCGATGGGCAGGCAGCAGCCGGGACCATCCGGCGCGGGCGGCGAACGAGGGCACGTCTTGGCGCGGGTTGTTTCGAGCCCGATGCGTTCGATGATGCCCGCGCTCTTGGTGAGGGCCTTTCACGCTGCCGGATGCGGGCGCCGACCTGGTCGAGGCGGTACCTCAGGTCGGTGTCGGCGAGCAACGTCTCGACGGCGGCGTTGAGCTCGCCAGGGGTGAACTCGTACGCCGCGAGCCGGATACCGAAGCCGAGCTCGTGCCTGCGCTGGGCGTTGTCGTACTGGTCCCAGAACAGCGGCAGCACGATCATTGGTGCCGAAGTGCAACGCCTTCGTGGTGGTGTTGATGCCGCCACGGGAGATGACGAGGTCGAACTGCGGGATGACGCGGGTTTGCGGCAGCATCTGCGCCCCGGGTCATGTTGTCGGCCAGCCTGATCTTTGTTGGCGTACGGGCTCATGCTGACGATGAGCCGGTGCGGACTGTAGGCGAGCACGTCGACGAGTCGCTGCGTGAGATCGACGTCGGCACCGCCGAGAGAGCCGAGGACCAGAGCGATTGGACACCGTTCTAGATGCGGCTCAGGAGAGCTACCGTCCGGGGGAATTACGAGTGGTCGCGTGACTAGCGGTTGGTTTTCGTGCCAAGAAGCCGTGATGTGCTGGACGACCAGCGGTGGTGTCACTTCTCGGGGTGTGTGACGCCTTCGAGGACGACCTGCCCGCTGGAGTCTTGGTTGCCGTTGGCCATCTGACGCGTGATGGTGAGGGTGGGATAGCTGCTCGGTGGGACGCCGGCCCACAGGGTCACGTCGTCGGGCTGGTTGAAGGTGCCGACCGGTACAAGGATGCCGGCGTCGTTCTTGAGCCATGCTTCGTAGTAGGCGCCGTTGTCGCGCCGGGGCAGGCCGTCGGCGTGTAGCTGAATCTTCCAGCCGCCATCGGTTTGAGTCAGCGTCACCTCCCCGGATGCCTGCGGGGCGAGCTCAGTACCTCGAAGCGATGCCGCGTACTCGACCGGCTCACTGCCCTGGCTCGTCAGCCCGATCGCGAGGCCGATGGCGAGCACGACGGCCGCCGCCGCGCCGAGGATCGCGTAACTGATTCGCCGAGTCCGAAGTCGGAC
The DNA here is from genome assembly GCA_046725375.1 of Actinomycetota bacterium. Classification (GTDB taxonomy): domain Bacteria; phylum Actinomycetota; class Actinomycetes; order Propionibacteriales; family Nocardioidaceae; genus DATFRX01. Next base: position 4,683 of record JBKOYM010000169.1, on the reverse strand, counting down.
GACGTTGTCGCGGTCAGCTGTCGGCTCGCTGGCCTCAGTGTCTTGCGCGGCCTCGGACGGCCGCTCATCGGCGCTCGCGATGGCGTTAACGATGCGTTCCTGCAGCTCGGGATCCGGCTCGGCCCAGACGGCTGGGTCGGCCAGCGCTTTCCGCAGCTTGTCGAGCTCGGCGCGTTGCTCCGGATCGACTGGTGCACTCGATTCGCCGGCCAGGTAGGCGATTCGCTCATCGTCGTTCATCGGATCCTCCCCTCTCGTCCTGGCCGATGTCGGGATTGCTACCCGCGGCGGGTGTCTCTCTAGGCGTACTCGGTCGGAGGTGGTCGAGCAGGCCAGCCAACCGGCGATGTGCCCGAAAACTGCGGGACTTCACCGTACCGAGCGGAATCGCCAGCTCGTCGGCGATCTCGCTGTGCGTGAGCTCAGCGTAGTGCTGGAGACGGATGAGCTCGCGGTCCTGATCGGGCAGCTTCTCCAGTGCCTGTCGGACCTCCCACACGTCGGACATCTGCTCCACCGACGGCGACGTGGTGGCTGAAATCGACTCGGCCGGATCCGCTGAGTCGATGGACGCCACGCCTCGGTGGCGCCGGTCGCGCCGGTACGCGTCGATCGCGGCCCGTCGGGCGATGCTGGCCAGCCACGTCCCGAGTGCACGGGTTGGGTCGTAGCTTCCGGCCGCCCGCCAGGCTTGCAGAAAGGTCTGTTGGGTGGCGTCCTCTGCAAGTCCGGCATCGCCGAGAACCTTGTACGCCACCGAGTAGACCAGCCGCCCGTAGCGCTGGTAGACGACGCGGATCGCGTCCGGATCGCCCGCGGCAAACCGCGCAGCTAATCCCGCATCGTCGGTGGCCACGGTTGTCACGCTAACCCCAGATCGCGTGGCAGACACGGCACGCCGAGCCGGCGCGCTTGTTAGCGCACTCCGGCCCGCCAGGCTCGCACTCACTGTCGAGATACGCAACTGCGTCGCCTATCGGTTCCCGACACCGGCAGGCAGCAGCGCGCTCACCACCGATGCGCTCGGCTGGAACCAATACGCCCGTCCTTTGCGTACGGAGTTCGACTCACCACACACAAAGGAGAAACACGTGCAGACAATGTCGACCCACCGGCGGGTAGCCGGAACCGTGGCCGTGATGGCCACCGCGACCCTCGGACTCGTCGCAACCGCGTCACCGGCGGACGCGGCCGGCCCGACGGCGCTGCTCAAGAACGCGACGGTGACCGTCACTGGGACCTCGGCCCTCGTTGTTCCAGCAAATGTGGGCGCGGGCAACGCAGTTGACGGCGTGCGCGCCGATCTCCAGCGAGGCACGCTCGAGGTCAAGGGCGGTGACGGCGGACAACGGGTCGCCCTCCGCCTCAAGGCCGCTCACCCAAGCCTCGTCGAGGTCGATGCGGGCGACAATGGCTCGGCCGACTTCAGCTTCGTGCGCGCGGGCGTCGACGCGATCAACATACGTATGGGCGACGGCAACGATCTCGCCCGCATCGATGACGCCAACGGCGCCTTCACCGACTCGATCCCGACGACCCTCACCGGCGGCGACGGCAACGACTCGCTCGAGGGCGGTCAGATTCAGATCGCGGCTGAGAACGAGACGTTCCGGGGTGGCCACGGCAGCGACTTCGTCGACGGCGGCAAGGGCACCGACATCGCCAACCTCGGCGCCGGCAACGACACCTTCCGCTGGGACAACGGCGAGGGCTCGGACACAATCGAGGGGCAGAACGGCTCCGACACGATGGTGTTCAACGGAGCCGCCATCGCCGAGAACGTGACGATGTCCGCCAACAGCGGGCGCCTGACGTTGTTCCGTGTCCAGGGCAACGTCACCATGGATACCGCCGGGATCGAGACCGTCGAGGACAACGCGCTCGGCGGAGCAGACACCGTAACGGTCAACGACCTCACCGGTACCGACGTCACCATGACCAACCTCGACCTCGCCGGAACTCTCGGCGGTTCGGCCGGCGACGGCGCCGTTGACAGCGTGGTCGTCAACGGCACCGACGGAAACGACGACATCGCCATCACCGGCAATGGCTCGGGCGCGGCCGTCACCGGGCTCGCCACCGCCGTGTCGATCAGGCACGCCGAACCGACCGACGCCCTCTCTGTTAACACCCTCGCCGGCACGGACCACGTGACCACCACCGGCGGCTTCGGAATTCAGGTGTTGGTCGACGGCGTGGCGGTCTAACCGACCGTGGTCGACACCCCACATAGCAGAGACAGATGGCTCCGTGGGGCGGCCACGTCCTCGATCACATCGGCCGGCGGACGAAACCGCAAAGTGATGGACTGACAGACGGCGGGTGGGCGCACCGGCTGCCCACCCGCCGCTGCGCAAAGGACGCAGATAGCAATCGGACCCTCCCGGGCGGGAGGCCCGTTGTCGTGGCTGAGTACGTCGTCGAGGCCGTGGACCCAGTCGGCTCGGTGCCGGGCCGATTCGACCGGCCGGCATCCACCCGCGTTCGTAGTGGGTCGATCGGGTAAACGCGCTAGACGGGAGTTTTCGCCAATAGTGTGTTAGTCAAAGACCCCGCTGTAGGCGCTGAGCGCCGGCTGCCCGCCGAGGTGGGCGTACAGAACCATCGAGTCACGTCCGATCTCACCGGACGTAATAAGGTCGATGAGACCAGCCATCGACTTCCCCTCGTAGACGGGGTCGACAATCATCCCCTCAAGGCGGCCAGACAGGCAGATCGCCTCGATCGTCGACTCAACGGGGATGCCGTACAGATTCCCCGCCCAGCCCTCAAGGACGGTGATCTCGTCATCACGCAGATCTCGGCCGACGTCGATAAGCCCGGCCGTGTTGCGAGCGATTCGGGCGACTTGATCGCGCGTCTTGTCGATGGTGGCCGAGGCGTCGATGCCAAGTACCCGTCGAGGGGGGCCACCGGCGCTCTCTCTGAGGGCGGCGAAGCCGGCGATCATACCGGCGTGGGTAGAGCCGGTGACGGTACAGACGATGATGGTGTCAAAGAAGACGCCAAGCTCCTTCTCCTGCACGGCGACCTCAAAGGCCCAGTTGGCGAACCCGAGGCCGCCGAGGCGGTGCTCGGACGCGCCGGCCGGGATCCCGTACGGTTTGCCGCCCTCCTTCTCGACCTCACCGATCGCGTCTTCCCACGACGAACGGATGCCGATGTCGAAGCCGGCCGGGTCGAGGCGTACGTCGGCACCCATGATCCGCGACAGCAGGATGTTGCCAACCTTGTCGTAGACCGGATCGTCCCAGTCAACCCACTTCTCTTGAACTAGGCGGCACTTGAGCCCGAGCTTCGCGGCCACCGCGGCCACTTGGCGCGTGTGGTTGGACTGGAAGCCACCGACCGACACGAGCGTGTCCGCACCCTGTGCAAGCACGTCAGGGACGATGTACTCGAGCTTGCGAACCTTGTTGCCGCCGAAGGCGAGGCCACTGTTACAGTCCTCCCGCTTGGCCCAGACCTGGGCGCCACCAAGGTGCTGGCTCAGGCGGTCAAGAGGATGGATCGGGCTCGGTCCGAACGTGAGCGGGTAGCGGTCGAAGTCCTGAATAGACACGTGCACCTCCTTGAGGCGTAGGTGACGTCGCCAAATGCCGCTGAGCCCAGCTGCTGCGTCGTCTCCCGCGCGAGGCGTCTGCATGTGACGTGTCACCCGCGGATCTGGGACCTCACGGTAGGCCGACGCCGAACGGGTGTCACGAGTCATTGGTCCCGATCACGACACGGCGACGGCCACGACCGCCGCCACAACGCGGCAGCGTGCATGACTCGCGATGGTGCCCGTGGATCCTGAGGCTCTGCGCCGAGAGCGGCTGAGATCGTGCTCCTTGATGATCGGGTAGCTCCACATCGCGACCTTCTCGTGGCGACCGGTGTCGGGATCCGAGGAGAGTCGCGGATCCTCGAGCATGACCTCGTCAAGCGGCTCCGGGAAGAACTCGGCCACCTGGACCGGGTGCCGCGGGTTCGAGATGTCCATCACCTGCACGCCGCCGGAGTGCCAGGTGCTGATGGCGAGGTTCGGCGTCAGTGTCGGGTTATGGGCGGAGTACGAGGTGTGCGGCGGGTTCCAGTCGTCGCAGGTCGACGGGTCGTTCTCCGGCAGCCTGAAGTCGGCCCTGACCTTCGGGCGCTGCGGGTCGGAGATGTCGATGAAGCGCGCCCAGCCCCACGGGCAGCCGTGACCGGCTACGGTCGCGGTGCCATACACCTCGTCTGAGACATACACCCAATCGCGACCCCAGAGCTTGACCGCGCTATGGGCTTCCGGCCCGGACCACGTCGGCCGCTCCTCGTTGATCGCGATCGGGTGCTGCTGCGGATTTGGCACGTCCGCCGCGAATTCAGACGTGTCGACTACCGCGAACCCGCCGGTCAACAGCGCGAGGTACGCCGTCTTCCCGTCGTTGCTGACCGTCAGCGAGTGCCGGCCGCCGGCCGGCTGCTGCGGGGTCTGGGTGTAGCCGTGCAGGCCGCTGAACAGGGTGACCGGTGCGTCACCGTCGGCCACCGGCGAGATGTCCCAGACCGACAACGGGCAGCTGGGCGAGCCGCCCCTGATCCCGCACGTCGAGCTGGCGTTGCCGGCGAATAGCAGCGCCCGCTCCGGGTTGCTCGGGTCCTCCCATAGGAAGACCTCGTGCGTATCCACGTCGAACTGCCGGATCAGCTGCGGGT
>JBKOYM010000168.1:0-7459 GCA_046725375.1 Actinomycetota bacterium | reverse complement strand
CGTTCGGCCTAGCCGCCGGGAGCCTGGCCGTTTCCATCACATCGACGGCCTCGGCCGCGTCGACAGGCAGTACGACCATCGCGGCCCGCGTCGGCCAGGCCGCTGACGGTGGTCGGGTCTACAAGCCGCGGAAGCGGTTTGCCCGCGAGTTCACCCGGCGCGGTAACCGGGACGTCTCACCTCGTGACATCGAGCATGTCCGCGAGCTGCAGTACCGGCTCCGCTGGGCCGGCGTCTATCACGGCCCGGTGACCGGGACATTCGCGCACCGGACGTACCACGCCGTGAAGCGCTTCCAGCGCCGGCACCATCTTGAGGTCACCGGCACGGCGAACGTGCGGACCTGGCGCAAGCTGATCCCCGCGACCGTCCGCGGCCGGCACGCCATCCCACCACGGTGCAAGCGTCGCGGGGGCTGGCACGCCTGCTACGACCGCAAGCGCCACCAGGTCACCCTGTGGAGGCGAGGCAAGCTGTGGAACTCCTGGCTGGTCCGCGGCGGCTCCTACGACCACCCGACCCGAGTCGGTCGGTTCAAGGTCTACTACCGCGACAAGGACCATGTCAGCAGCCTCTACGACACGCCCATGCCGTACTCGCAGTTCTTCTCGGGTGGCCAGGCGTTCCACGGGTCGGTGCTGATGATGGATCCGTTCGTCGACCACAGCCACGGCTGCGTCAACATGTACATCGAGGACGCCCGACAGCTGTGGAAGCTGACGTCGAAGCACCGCCTCAAGGTGCGGGTGTACGGCGCCTGGGACTAGCCACCCGCGAGCGTCGCCACGACATGGAGCTGGGCCGCGATCGGCGCGAACGCATCGACGCCGGCCACGGCCCGCTCCAGGTCGAACAGGGTGCGTCCGGCGTCCGGCTCGTTGTCGAGGGCCGCGCTCGGGATCAGGTCGGTAAACGTCCGCACCGCCTGGACCTGCCCGGGCCGAAACTGGTGCGTGCGCAGCAGCGCGACGATCTCGTCGGGCACATAACGCCGCGGCGACGACGTAAGTTGCGGCGACAGGAGGGCCCGAGCATCAAGCAGGTGGCCCGCCATCGCCTTGGCCAGGACGGCGGCGTACCGACCGGCGACGACCACGCTCAACGTGGCATGCGGCCGCATCGCGGCTCGAATCGCGTCCAGCGCCTGGCCCGGGTTGTCGACGTACTCCAGGACGTCGTGGCACAAGACCAGGTCGAACCCGGCGGCGGCAACGTGGTCGAGCAGGTCGGCCGCGTCGCCCTGGACCCCGCGGAGCCGATGGTCGACGCCTCTCTCCTTGGCTCGCCGGTCGAGCGCCGCGAGAGCGTCCGGGCTGGGGTCGACGACCGTGACCCGATGCCCGAGCTCGGCGATCGGCACGGCGAGACCGCCGGTCCCGCCGCCGAGGTCGAGCACCTGGAGATTGGTGCCGACCGCCTGGGCCTCGGCCGCCGTCACGAGCTCGTGGACCGCCGCCCACAACACGCCACCGCGTCGGGGGGTCTGGCCAGACCACGACTGTTCGGCCACGCGGGGACTCCTCGTCATGACGGCTGCGACCTCATGTCCGCTCGTACTCTACGACGGTGTATCCCTCGCCCGGCTCGCGCCGGATCTCTCGCCAGTTGGACCAATCGACGTCGGGAAAGACGGTGTCGCCCTCGGGCGTCGCGTCGACCCAGGTGATCACCATCCGATCGGCCCGCGGGAGCATCGCGGCGTAGATCTCAGCGCCGCCGAAGACGTCGATCGGGCGATCCTGCGCGGCCGCGATGTCGACCGCCTCGTCGATGCTGCGGGCGACGAGGACACCCTCCGCGTGCCAGTCGGGCTGCCGGGTCACGACGACCGTGATTCGCCCGGGCAGCGGACGCCCGATGGATTCGTAGGTGCGCCGACCCATGAGCAGGACGTGACCCATCGTGAGCCGCTTGACCCGGGCCTGCTCACCGGGCAGGTACCACGGCAGATCGTCGTCGCGGCCGATCACCCCGTTGGCGGCGACCGCGGCGATGATCGTGATGGGCGACGGCGAGGACGGTGCCGACGACGTCATACGGCGATGGGCGCCTTGATCGCAGGATGCGGGTCGTACCCCTCGATCCGGACCGACTCGATCTCGAAGTCGTCGATGCGCCGGCATGCCGGGTCGAGCCAGAGCCGGGGCACCGTGCGTGGCTCACGACCGAGCTGCTCGCGCGCCTGATCGAGGTGGTTGCGATAGAGATGGGCATCGCCGAGCGTGTGGACGAGCTCCCCCGGCTCGAGCCCGGTCACCTGGGCGACCATGTGCGTCAGCAGCGCATACGACGCGATGTTGAATGGGACGCCGAGGAACACGTCGGCCGACCGCTGGTACAGCTGGCACGACAACCGACCGTCGGCAACGTAGAACTGGAACAACGCGTGACACGGCACCAGCGCCATCCGGTCGAGATCGGCGACGTTCCACGCGCTTACGACGTGACGACGCGAGTCGGGGTCGCGCGTGATCTGGTCGATGACCCGGCCCAGCTGGTCGATGTGCCCCCCGTCGGGCGTCGGCCACGAACGCCACTGGTGGCCGTAGATCGGGCCGAGATCGCCCTCGTCGTCGGCCCACTCGTCCCAGATCGTCACGCCGTGCTCGTGCAGCCATTTGACGTTGGTCTCGCCGCGCAAGAACCAGATCAGCTCGCCGACGACCGAGCGGGTGTGGATCTTCTTCGTCGTGAGCAGCGGGAACCCGGCGCCGAGGTCGAACCGCATCTGATGGCCGAAGACGCTCAGAGTGCCGGTGCCGGTGCGGTCGCCCTTGGGGACGCCGTCATCGAGAATGCGCTGGACGAGATCGAGATACTGCCGCACGCGGCGACAGTAACACCGGCCACCGACGGCCTCGGACTCCCACGCCCAGGGGTCGACCGGCTAGGGCGTGGCTCCCCAAATCACTGCGGCCTAGCGGCGATTGTTGACGCATGTCGCGCGGGCTTGCCGCTACTGGACGGTAAGCGCCCGTTCGTCGCTGGGGCGGCCCGCTCGGCCGATGAGGCAGCGAGGAGTCTTCGGCCGCCCAGCCGCGTGAGGGCCCGCGATCGCACCGGTCAGGCATCGTAGTCGACGACTACCCGTTCGCTCGTGGGGTGGGACTGACACGTCAGTACGTATCCGCGCTCGACCTCGTCGGGCTCGAGGGCGTAGTTGGTGTCCATCCGGACCTCGCCCTCGACCAGTTTGGCCCGGCAGGTCCCGCAGACTCCTCCCTTGCAGGCGTACGGCGCATCCGATCGAACGGTGAGCGCCGCTTCGATGATCGGCGGGCCGTCGGCGGCTACCCGTACCGTCGACCGGCGGCCGTCGAGTGAGAAGACCACCTCGGCCGCATCGGGGTCGTCGACCGCGACCGGCGGGGCCGGCGGTCGGGGCGCGGTGTCGACGTGAAACAGCTCGGTGTGCACGTGGGAGGGGTCGGCGCCACGCTTGTCGAGGACGGTGGTCAGCTCGTTGATCATGTCGGAGGGACCACACAGGAACCACTCGTCGACGCTGTCCGCCGGCAGCAACGTGTCGAGAATCCGCTCGAGGCGGGCCGCGTCGAGCCGACCCGAGAAGAGCTCGACGTCCATCGCCTCGCGACTCAGGACGTGGATGAGGTGGAGCTGGCTGCGGTAGCGATCCTTGAGGTCTTCGAGCTCTTCGAGGAACATCACGCTCTTGGTCGTGCGGTTGGCGTAGAGCAGCGTGACGCGGCTGTCTGGCTCGACGGCCAGGGCGGTCGCCGCGATCGAGAGGATCGGTGTGATGCCGGATCCGGCGGCGATCATCGCGTAGTGCTTGGCGTTCGCCGGATCGAGGGGCGTGAAGAATCGGCCGCTCGGCGTCATGACGTCGATCTCGTCACCGATCGCGAGCCGCTCGAGGGCGTACTGGCTGAACGCGCCGCCGGGCAGTCGCTTGACGCCGATCCGCAGCCGCCCGGAGCCGGCCGGGGCGCAGATCGAGTAGTTGCGACGGACGCTGTCACCGGCGGCGGCGGTCCGGACCGTGACGTGCTGGCCGTGCGTGTACGCGTAGTCGTCGGCGAGCTCCGGTGGCACGTCAAACCCGATCGCGACCGCGTCGTCGGTGAGCCGCTCGACCTCGCACACTCGCAGCATGTGGAAGACCGAGTGCCGGCGCTTCGGCTGCGCCGTCGTGGCGGCTCGCTCTGTCATAGGTCCTTGAAGTGGTCGAAGGGCTCCCGGCATCGCTCGCATCGCCACAGGGCCTTGCATGCCGTCGATCCGAACCGGCTGATCTCGCGGGTGTCGGGCGATCCGCATCGCGGGCACCGCACCGAAAGGAGGAGCGCGACCGGGCCGGATCGATGCGGGGCGGCGCCGGTCGGCGGTGCGATGCCGAAGTCCGACAGCTTGCGGCGGCCCTCGTCGGTGATCCAGTCGGTCGTCCATGCCGGGCTCAGGACGAGGCGTACCCGAACCCGGTCGTGGCCAGCATCGGCGAGCCGCCGCTCGACGTCGGACCGGATCGCGTCCATCGCCGGACAACCCGAGTACGTCGGGGTGATGTCGACGTCGATCGCGCCGTCGGCGTCGACCCGTACGTCGCGCAAGATGCCGAGATCGTCGATCGTGAGCACCGGGATCTCCGGGTCCGGCACGGCGGCGATCAGCTCGCGGACCGACATGGCTGTCGTCGAAACCACGGGGGTCACCATGGCGCCCCCGGATGCGATCGGGCCAGGTGCTGCATCTCGGCGAGGACGTAGCCCATCTGCTCGGTGTGGATGCCGCGGCGGCCGCCGGTCGGGCGCGCAGCCGAGTCGGGCAGGGACAGCGTCGCCTGCTCGATGACCTGGCGCACGAAGTCGAGGGCGGGGCCGGCGACCTCGACCGGGTCGACCGCGATGCCGTCCTCGGCGAGCGAACGAGTCAGCTCGTCGGACTCGAACAGCTCGGCGACGTAAGGCCAGATGACCTCGAGCCCGGCCTGCATGCGGCGATGCGACTCGTCGGTGCCGTCACCGAGCCGCACGACCCAGGCGGCGGCGTGCTCGCGGTGATAGGCGACCTCCTTGATCGCCTTGGCCGCGATCGCCGCCAGCGTCTGGTCGGCGCTGCCGGCAAGGCGCTGGTACAGCTCGTGCTGATAGGCGGCGAAGACCAGCAGCCGCGCCATCGTGAGGGCGAAGTCGCCGTTGGCCAATTCGACGAGCTGACAATTTCGGAAGTCGCGCTCGTCGCGGAAGTACGCCAGGTCGTCCTCGGTCCGATCGGAGCCGTCGGCCTGCCCGGCGTACGTCAGCAGCGCCCGCGCCTGGCCGAGCAGGTCGAGGGCGAGATTGCCGAGGGCGAGGTCCTCCTCGAGTTCCGGCGCGGACGCGATCCACTCCCCCGTCCGTTGCGCGAGGATCAGCGCGTCGTCACCGAGACGCAGGGCGTACGCGCCGACGGCGGTGGGGTTGGCGAGGGGGTCCCCTGCGCCAAACCTATTGGCACTGGGGACCCCTGCGCCAATACGACCGGCGGCAAAAACGGCCTCGTTCACAGGTGCTCGACCCCCTCGGGCACGTGGTAGAAGGTCGGATGCCGATAGACCTTGTCCTCGGCCGGGTCGAAGAAGGCGTCCTTCTCGTCCGGGCTGCTGGCCGCGATCTGGTCGGCGGGGATGACCCAGATCGACACGCCCTCGCCGCGTCGAGTGTAGACGTCGCGGGCGTTGCGCAGTGCCATCTCGGCGTCCGGGGCGTGCAGGCTGCCGACGTGCACGTGCGACAGGCCGCGCCTGGCGCGCACGAACACCTCCCAGAGGGGCCACGACGCGCTCATGCGACCGCCTCCCTCGTACGCTCGGCGGCGCGCTTCGCCTCATAGGCGGCGGCCGCTTCTCGTACCCAGGCGCCCTCCTCGTGGGCCCGGCGGCGATGCGCCATGCGCTGCGCGTTGCAAGGGCCGTTGCCCTTGATGACCTCGAACAGCTCGGTGAAGTCGATCTCGCCGTAGTTCCAGTGTCCGGTGTCGGCGTTCCACGTGAGGTCGGGGTCGGGAAGCGTGAGGCCGAGTGCCTGCGCCTGCGGCACAGTCATGTCGACGAAGCGCTGCCGCAGCTCGTCGTTGGTGAATCGCTTGATCCCCCAGCGTCCGGACTGCGCCGTGTGGGTCGACTCGGCGTCCGGCGGGCCGAACATCATCAGGCTCGGCCACCACCAACGGTCGACGGCGTCTTGGGCCATCGCGTGCTGGGCTTGCGTGCCATGACTGAGGGTCCAGAGGATCTCGAACCCCTGACGCTGGTGGAACGACTCCTCCTTGCAGATCCTTACCATCGCGCGGGCGTACGGCCCGTACGAGCAGCGGCACAGCGGCACCTGGTTGGTGATCGCGGCGCCGTCGACGAGCCAGCCGATCGCGCCCATGTCGGCCCAGGTGAGCGTCGGGTAGTTGAAGATCGAGGAGTACTTCTGCTTGCCCGCGATCAGCAGCTCGACCAGCTCGGCTCGGTCGACTCCGAGCGTCTCGGCTGCGGAGTAGAGGTAGAGCCCGTGACCGGCCTCGTCTTGGACCTTGGCCATCAGGATCGCCTTGCGCTTGAGGCTCGGCGCCCGGCTGATCCAGTTGCCCTCCGGCTGCATGCCGATGATCTCGGAGTGGGCGTGCTGGGCGATCTGGCGGATCAGCGTCTTGCGGTAGGCCTCCGGCATCGCGTCGCGCGGCTCGATCCGACCGTCGCCGTCGATGATCGCGAGGAACGTTGGATCGTCCGGCGCGATCTCGGGCGCGGCGTCGGTGCCGCCAGTCATCGGCGAGTTGGGGTTGCCGTACACGCGCGTCCACCTCCGGAGTTGATCTCTCCAGCGTACAAGATCTGTGACAGCTGCACGCAGGTTTACCATGGCGATGTAACACGATGTCACCGGCGGCACTGGAGTAGCCATGGCGAACATGACCTCGCCGACCGGCCCGGCCCAGCCGCCGGGTGCGACGATGGGCCGATGAGCGAGGTACGAGTACGGGTGGCGGTGGTCGCCGACGCGACGGCCATCGCGCGGGTCCAGGTCGGGTCGTGGCGCCGCCAGTACGTCGACCTCTTGCCGGCGGAGTTCCTCGACGCGATGAACGCCGAGGAGTTCGCCGAGCATTGGGCGCACGGCCTGCAACGACCCGGCGACGCCCGCAACCGGGTACTCGTGGCGCTCGACGGCGACGACGTACGCGGCTTCACGGTCACCGGCCCGTCAACGGACCCCGACGCCGACCCGATCGCCGACGGTGAGATCTCCGAGCTCACGGTCGATCCCGAGCATCGCGGCGAGGGACACGGCTCACGACTCCTGCAGGCCTCGGTCGAGACGCTGCGGTCGGACAAGTTCGTCCGCGGCCTGCTGTGGCTGGCCACCTCCGACGACGACACGCGCCGGTTCGTCACCGAGGCGGGCTGGGCTCCCGACGGCGCCCATCGCGAGCTCGACCTGCACGGCGACGGAGCGGTCCGGGTCAAGCA
>JBKOYM010000011.1:0-10027 GCA_046725375.1 Actinomycetota bacterium | reverse complement strand
ACCGCGCCGGTTGACCTCGGCCAGCCGGCGGAAGTACGGCGGATAGCTCCCCGGCGTGTCGAGTAGTTCGGCGACGAAGCTGTCCTCGTCGGGCGCCCGCAGCAGGGAGTTGGTGGCCAGCTCGTGGCCGATCGTGCTGGTACGTCGCGCGCCCGACGGCGCCGCGCAGAACGAACCACTGCCGTGGGTCGGCCAGACCGCGACATCGTCGGGGAGTTCGGCCAGGCGACGGATCGAGGCGTACTGCCGACGGGCAAGCGATTCGGTCTGGTCCGGTGCGACCAGGTCGGTACGCGCTGCCGCGCCGACCAGCAGCGATCCCCCGGTGAACACGCCGACTGGACGGTCGCCGTCGACGAGGATGAACGCCAGATGCTCGTGCGTATGTCCGGGCGTCGCCACCGCCCGCAACAGCAATCCGCCGAGGTCGACCTCGTCGCCGTCGCGCAGACCCGTGTGGGCGAACTCCCGCCCACCGGCTGCCGACGCCAGGATCCGCGCGTCGTCTCTCGCGGCGAACTGTCGGGCGGCGGACAGAAAATCGGCATGAAGATGGGTGTCGGCCGCAAACGCGATCGTGAGCCCTCTCTGTTGCGCCGCCCGTCCGACCTCGCGGAGGTCGACACTGACGTCAACGGTCAAGGCTCGGCCGTCCCCCAGATCGACGAGGTAGGCGGAGTTACCGAGCCCCTCGTCGACGAACGTCTGCACATCGACTCCAGTCAAGTCCACCTCCTGTCGCCACTCCAGATGTTACATTATTCCAGAGATCATTGGAGGACCGATGGCAGATCGAGCGGCGAAGCTAGCGCTGTACGAGCAGTTCGCCCGCGTGGGCAAGGCACTCGCGAGCGGGAAGCGGCTGGAGCTGCTGGACCTCCTTGCCCAAGGCGAACGCACTGTCGACAGCCTGGCAAGGGCCGCCGAGCTCGGACTCACGACGGCATCGTCGCACCTGCAGAACCTCAAGCAGGCCAACCTCGTCAGCACCCGGCGCGAGGGCACCAAGATTTACTACCGGCTGGCCGGCACCGATGTGGCCGAGCTGTACGCGCAGCTGCGCAGCGTCGCCGACCGCCACCTGCCGGATGTGGCCGCCGCCAGCGCCGCGTATCTGGGGCCCGACCCCGAACAGGTGACCCGAGACGAGCTCATGCGTCTGGCGGAGTCCGGCGGGGTGACCGTACTCGACGTCCGTCCGCGCGAGGAGTACGACTCCGGCCACATCCCTGGCGCCGTGTCGATCCCACTCGACGAGCTACCCGATCGGCTCGCCGAGCTACCCGCAGATCAGGAAACCGTCGCCTACTGCCGAGGCACCTACTGCGTCCTCGCACACGAGGCGATTCGGCTGCTCGTCGCGGAGGGACGGGCCGCCCGACGCCTCGCCGACGGCATGCTCGAATGGCGCCTGGCCGACCTCCCCGTCGTCACGGCCTAGAAGCTCGGCGCGAGCGGCTGACGGATGCGGGGATCCGCTCGATGTCATCCGCACCGGGCGATGTCGCCCAGAGCGGTCGCCTGTGAATGTAGATGGGAGCTTTGCTGAAACAGGAGCTGGACGGCGGCACGATGATCCATCTGCGGGTGGTTAGCCCACCGGACATCACCGAGGCGGTGCTGCCTGTTCTGCGCGCGGAGCCGGCGGTGCGGAACCTGATCGTGCTCCGATCGGCGGTCAGCCGTCCCGACGGAGATGCCGTCCACTTCGACGTGTCCCAGGGCGCGGCCGACGACGTCATCGGGCGACTGCGCCACCTCGGTGTGGAGCGGCGAGGTTCGATCGCGTTGGAGAACGTCGAGGCGTCGCTCCCCGCGGTCGAGGACAGGGACTCCGCGCGCGAGCAGGGGCTCCACCAGTTCAAGCCGGTCTGGACGGAGGTCGAAGCAAGGATCCGGCTGGGGGGAGGCTATCCACCGAGCTGGTTCGCGTTGCTGGTGATCGCCGGGCTCATCGGGGCGGTCGGGATCCTCACCAACTCCGAGATCCTCATCGTCGGGGCGATGGTGGTGGGTCCGGAGTACGGCGCCATTCTCAGCCTCGGGCTCGGCGTGACCCGGCACGACTACGTGCGGGTGTCGCGGGCCGCGGCCGCGCTGGCTGTCGGGTTCGCGCTCGCGGTGGCCGGTGCGCTCATTCTGGCGCTGGTGATCCTATGGGCGGATCTGGAGCCGAAGGAGTATTCGCTGGGGATCCGCCCGGTCTCCACCCTGATCGACACGCCAAACTGGTTCTCGGTCATCGTCGCGGTGTTAGCTGGGATGGTCGGCGTCATCTCGATCAGCGAGGCCCGATCGAGCACGCTGATCGGGGTGTTCATCTCGGTCACGACCATCCCCGCGGCGGCGGACATCGGCGTGTCGTCGGCGTTCGGCAGCGGGAGCGAGGCCTGGGGCTCCACCCTCCAACTCCTTCTCAATGTCACGGTTCTGACCGTCGTCACGATCGTCGGACTCCCGGCGCAGCACGCCCTCTGGCGACGGGCCGCCCGCGGCCGCGAGTTGGGACGGCGGTGACGTGACTAGTCCGACGGGCACGGGCACCGGGCCGGCCGAACCGACGCCGGGTCGGATGACCGAGGCAGAGTTCCGCTCGCTGCGGCAGCGGCTGCGCGACCGAATGCCGTGGGAGCCGGCCGACCGGCGGGGGGCGTTGAACTACCTCACGTACGTCGAGACGCTGGCCGCTATCGGTGAGGTCAGCCTCGGTCGCACCGTGTCGCTGGCAGCGCCGGTGGAGAACCGGGTCAGCGCGGACGACCCCGACCCCGCACGGCACCTGATGAAAGCGCCACTGGCGAAGGATGCCGGGCCCGGTCTGGCGTTCGCGATGGACCGAATCGCCACGAACATCCACGGCAACGCCGACAGCCACATCGATGCCCTGTGCCATGTGATCTTCGACGGCGAGCTGTACAACGGGGTCGACGCGGGCACGATCACCGAGCAGGGCGCCACCGAGCTGTCCATCGGGTTGGCAGCCGGGGGTATCGCCGGGCGAGGCGTGCTGCTGGACGTGCCGCGGTCCCGACGGGTCCCCTGGCTCGAGCTCGGCGACTCCGTGACCGTCGACGACCTGCTCGCCACGGAGCGAGACCAGGATGTCCGGGTCGGCCGGGGCGACATCGCGCTGATCCGCGTAGGGCATCGGCGACGGCGCTCCGAATTGGGCCCCTGGGACGTCGGCGCGACCAGGGCCGGCCTGCATCCCGAGGTCGCGTCGCTGCTGGCGGAGCGGCAGGTTGCGATCGTGGGATGCGACAGCAATAGCGACACCGCGCCGAGTGTCACCGACGGAATCGACTTCCCCATGCACGTACTCGCCATCAACACGCTCGGCCTCATGCTGCTCGACTACCTGCAGTTCGAGGAACTCGTACCGGTTTGCGAGGACGCTGAGCGATGGTCGTTCCTCTGCGTGATCGCGCCGATTCGACTACCGACCGCCACCGGGTCACCGATCAACCCGATTGCGGTGCTGTGACTGGCAATGACCTGTGACTATGGCAGGGAAGGGAGAGCCATGACCAAGATCAACACATCACTGTCGTCCGACGCTCAGAAGCAGGTCGTCGAAGAATTGCAGTCCGCCCTCTCCGAGCTGATCGACCTCGGTCTGGCCGGCAAGCAGGCGCACTGGAACGTCATCGGACCACACTTCCGCAGCGTCCACCTGCAACTGGACGAGCTCGTCGCGGCAGCCCGCGACCACGCCGACCTGATCGCTGAGCGAGTGGTCGCGCTCGGGGGCAACCCCAACGGAAACCCCGAGACCGTGATAGCCGAACGGTCCAACGGCGCGATGCCGACGGGTTACCTGACCGACGCCGACGCGGTGCGAATCGTCATCGAGCGACTCGGTCCGTCGATCGAACGAATCCGCGAAGCGATGCACGTCGCCGAGGAGAACGACCAGCCCAGCCAAGACCTGCTGAACGCCGTGCTGCTCGACCTCGAGAAGCAGTCCTGGATGTTTCAGGCGATGCGTCCGTCCTGATCGTCGGCGAGACCGTACCCGGATCTGGAGTCGCTGCACTGTATGGGCGCCGCCAACCGGTTGCCGAGGGACGGCGCTGTCGAGCTCGCGCCGGCGTACGAGACCTGACCGGAGCCGGTGCAGCCTGTCAGAGTGACTTGCGATGGCCGAGCTCTACGAGCCACTCCACGAGCTGGCGATGCATGGCATCGGCACCCACGATCATCTCGCCGGGTGCGGCGAACTCGGTCGGCCACATGACCATCGCGCGATCCTGCCAGCCGCCAAGACCGCCATGGCAGCCGACCAGGCCTTCGAATGCAGCAACCTCGTCGATGTCGTCGAGCAGGCTGTTGACGTAGATGTCGGGGGCCTCCGGCATCAGCGCGGCGCGCAGCACGAACTCCGGCGCCTGCGGACCGAACTTCGCCAGCGGATCCTCGCCGACCACCACGCCGTCCCGTACTCGGTTCTCCCCCTTCGGCCCGAGTGCCACGGGACCGAAGTCGACCGTGTCGACGACGACGAAACCGACTCCGGGATGATTCACCAGGCCCGGTAGCAGGGCGGGGAACCGATCCGAGATCTGCCCCTGGGATAGCCGGCGAGACTCGCCCGCGACATAGACCAGACCGAGGTTGCCGGAGCCGAAGATGATGAACCGGTCGTCCTTCGGAGGTCCTTCCGCCACCCGCGATTCGCGTTGCTCCTGTTCGACTGTCGCGGCCTGCGTGACCTGTTCGTACGTGTCGGCACTCAGCCGATCCCCCGCCCTGGTCAAAACCCGGCCGAGCACCGTGTCAGGCCCGGCGGAGGACGCGAAGACGGAGTTCAGCGACCCACTGGCCTCCTCGTTGTGCTGGGCGCCGAGGACCTCCACCTCCGCCAATCGGGCGACCAGAGCTGGCAGGTCTTCGTCGTACCGATCGGCGAAGATCTCCCCTTGGGACTGCCCATGGTCGGACAGCACGACGATGTAGTAACGCCGTGGAGCGACTTCGGCGACGCGTTCGAGTTGCGTGAGGACCGCGTCGATTCCCTCCAGTGCCGACAGTGACTCCGGCTGCATGACGCCGGCATGGTGGGCGACCGCGTCGTAGTCCACGTAGTCAACGTAGATGGATCGCCGGCCACGCAGCATGGCGTCGGCGACCAGGGTCGTGTTCAGATCGCGAATGATGCCGAGCAGAGCCGCTCGCTCCATGGTGAAGTCCCAGCCCCGCCGCACCCGTGGGCGGATGTCGCGGCGCCGAGCCCGTAGCGCTTGGAAACGCTCCCGGACGATCTCGGCGATCATCCGGCTGATGCTCCGGGCGAGGCCCGAGGGCCTGGACAGGAACTCCGCCAGCGTCTGACGAGCATGCTTTGTCTCACGCGTCCGATCGACGGCGCTCATCGTCGCGTACGCCGACACCGCGTCACCGGTGAACAGGTTGCTCACCGAGACACCGTCGTCGGCGAGGAGTCCGTGACCGTCGGTGTGCATCGCCTCGATGGCGCCGGCGTCCCCGGGCTTGTTGGCGACGTAGACGCGTCCGGAGTCCCGGTCGACCCATCGGAAGGCCGGAATGCCGTCGATCGTCCCGTGCAGGATCCCCATCTGACTCGCCGGGGTCGTCGCCGGGAGCTTCGGTCGCCACTCCGCCATTCGATGAGAGCCGCTTCGTATCCAGCGCGACAGCGTCGGCAGCGTGCCGGCCCGTACTCCCCATTCGAGCACCGGATAGGGCACGCCGTCGGCCTGGACGAACAACACGCCGGGGATCTCGGGATCCGGCAGGTCCTGGGCTCGCACCCGGCGGGCCCGTCGCAGCAGGCTTGCGGACACGGCGTCGTCGGTTCCCGCCGTACCCAACCAGACGAACAGCGTCGACACGGCAGCGACGATCCACGACGCGGCGAAGGATCCGAGCAGCGAGGTGTCCCCCGTCTCGTCGGACGTGACGACCCAGATCACCAGCGTTTGGCTGAACAAGCCGAGCAGGACCGCGACGACCCAGCCGGATCGGACGGCGAGCCACACCAGGATCGGCCGCAGCAAGGCGCCGAAGATCGACACCAGGAAGGCGGCGACAATCGCGAGCTCCCAGCCACCGACGCTGAAATCGGGAATCAGCCACGAGGACACCCACAGTCCCACCGCGGCGCCGGCCAGGCTGAGAACGGCTCGGCCGACATCACCCCAGCGCAGTCTCGGCCAGCTCTGATTGGCTCCGCTTCTACCCGTCATGTCAGGACCCCCCTCACTAGTCCTTGTCAGGGCCGAGCTTCATTGTCCTACAGCGAAGGCGTCTGCCAGCTCTCTCCGGGGCGGAGCGTGATCAGTCGGCTGCGTGGCGCGAGGTTGGCCAGGGCGTCCCGGAAGGCCGGCAGCGCCCGATCCATCCAGCCGCGCGGGATGGATCGCCCACCCGGCAGGTGCAGCGAGCCCCAATGGACCGGCAACACCCAATCCGGGTCGGCCAAGGAACATGCCGATGCGGCTTCGTCGGGGTCGAGGTGACCCTTCGAGAGCCGCGGGCCCCACCCCCCGATCGGGATCAGCGCGACGGTCAGCTTGTGGCCAGCCCACCTCCCGAGCTCGGCCATCTCCTTGTACAGCTCGGTGTCGCCCGCTGCCCACACGACGGTGTTGTCGGCCGAGCGGATCAGGTGGCCGTTCGCCGCGTTCGGCCGATGCGGCATCCGCCGCGACCGATGCACCGCGGGCACGAGGCGTACGGAGACTTCGCGGTCGTCGATGTCGTACCACTCGTCGACGAGGCCCACCGCGCGAGGGAGTCGCTTGGTCCGCAGCCATTCGGCATTGGACCTCGCCGTCAGGATCGGCGCGGAGTCGAGCAAGCGCAGTGACCTGAGCTCGGCATGGTCGTGGTGGAGGTGCGACAGGAGTACGGCGTCGACGCCGGCCCACTGCGCCGGATCCGGTCGGGGCCCGCGCCGCCGTAGCGGTGTGGCATGCCTGTAGAGCAGCGGATCCGTGAGCAGCCGGACGCCGCCGATCTCGATCACCACCGACGAGTGGCCCAGCCAGGTCAGCCCGATCACCCGTCCACGGTATCCGTGCCAGTGGTTCGGTCCCGGCCATCGAGGCGTCTGCTACCCGCCGCGAAGACGCAGTATCGGGCGGGCATCGACGTTTGCCTCTTACCTCGCCGTACGTCCCGTTCTAGTGTGTATCACCGCGAACGCTCCGAACCCTCAGGCCTGCGCCGGCGCGCGCCGTATGCGGTCTGAGGCCGACCGCCCAAGCGGCGACCAGCCCGCACACTGCACCGGCGATCCCGCGCCTGGAGCAGACGAACGGGACGTCCAGAGTGACCAATCCGCAGGGAGTGACCCGATGATATTTGGAAGAGAGCCCGCAGCATGGATCGGCTTCATCGAAGGCCTCCTGAGTTTTCTCGTCGGGGCGAAATTGCTCGATCTGTCACCCGATCAGGTAGGGGCGATCATTGCCGTCGTCACCGCCGTCTTTGGCATCTATTCAGCAGCCGCGACCCACGACACTCTCTTGGGAGTTGAGATTGGGCTCGTCAAGAGCCTGGTCGCTCTTGGTGTCGCCTTCGGTCTCAACCTTTCGGCTGACCAGACTGGCGTGGCGATTGCCTTCGCAACCGTGCTCTTGGGCTTCTTTCAACGCACACAGACGTCTCCGCTCGAGACACTCAGCCTGAAGACTGGCATCAAGCCCGCAGACGCGCCGGTGTGATGCGCATCCCTGTCGGGAATGATGTCCCCCACCGGGTGCTAATCGCCGCCGACCTCTGCGGTCCCGAGAACGTTGCCGTCGGCGTCGAGGGCCTGCGCCGCAAGGTAGGGCTGGTCGAGCACGTCGGCGGAGGTCTCGAACCCCTCACGCGGGACCGTTGTCAGGACCGAAGCGTGATCTGCGTCTGCGCCAGCGAGGAACCGCCAGGCGGCCACCTCGGTGGCGCCGTTCCAGCTGACGAAGGCCGTGCCGTCCCGAACGACGAGTTTCGGTCGCGGCGGCATGCCGACCCAGGGCATCCGGTAGACGCGGTAGCTCTCACCGCTTCCGAAATCGGCATCCAGCAGCAGGCGACCGTCGGCGGTGAACTCGGAGTACTGCGGGCTCGCGCCCCACCCAAGGACAACGTGCCCGTCGGTCCGTACCTGCATGTTCCCCTGGGTGGGTGCCAGCCGTCCTCCTGGCAAGCGGTACGCCTTGACCGCCGTGGCCGTTCGCTTGTGCACGTCGAGTCGCAGCCGTAGGCCACGCGACTCGCCGCCCGTCTCATAGGTGCCGTGGTTGTCGAGGAGAGTGATCGTGCCGTCGGGTTGCCGCTGCGCATCGTGCTGCCAGGCGAATCGAGCGCCGCCACCGAAACGGAAGTCGCTGGACCGGCCGCCCAGGGTCCAATCCAGGTCGCCGGTCGCGCGGTTGACCCGGTAGACCGCGCTTGTGTTGCGGGCCGAGATGAGCAGCGAATTACCGTCGTCAGTGACCGAGTTGACGTGGGCGTAGTCCCACGGGTCGTCTTCGGTCCCGGCGCCGTACTCGTCTGCAGGCAGCGGGGTCCGGCTGTCGGTCAGCGGGATGTGTTTCAGCGAGTTCCACTCGAAGAGCACCTTGCCGGTCGCGACGTCGACCTCCTGCACCACGTCGTCGCGCACCCAGCCACGGCGTGGGCCGTTGAAGTCACTCAGATCGCGCCGGACATTGCGGTAGCCGATGAGCAAGATGGTCCCGCGGTGGGTCAGCGTCGCCTCGTGGGGATCGGCGGCCACGCCATGGGTCGTGACGGTGGCGATGGTCCGATACGACTGGTCCATGATCACCACCTCGCCCTCGCGGGGGGCGTCCACCTGACGCCACCAGGTGAGCACCGGCTTGCCGTGATACCGCTGGACTCGCAGGTCGTACGCTCGGGCGTCGGGGCCGATCCACACCGGCTCGCCCGTGCTGTCGACGATCAGCGGCCCGGTCATCGCGTCGCCATCCTTCGGCGCTAGGAAGAACAGGTCATCGCTGGCCAGCGCGCGGTTTCCGGCCGGGCCGTGGTACGCGGTCACGTCGATGACGGGTGGTGTTCGACCCGGCAGCGTGAGGTACTCGTGGCGCGGTGTCGAGGCGGACTCCTCCGGGCCGCAGCCCACGGTGGCAGTGATGAGCAGGATCGCCGCAGTCAGGCCGGCTCGGTGCGCGCACATGGACGCCATCATGCCAACGCGGACAAACCAGCCCGGCCAGCATCCCGAGGGAGTCGCTGCTGAACCCGGCGGGTCAGCCTCGGGCGACCGCCGGGTACAGAGTGTGCCGCTATGGAGCCCAGTCGACTCGCGGCGAGCCGCCGCCTGCTCGGTTCTGCGCGGCCATCACCGCGACGCGAACCTTGCCGACCCGGTGGTCGTACGCCCGGTCGAGGCAACGCCGGGTCACGCCGAAGTGCACGACGTCGCGCTCATAGTTGACGCCGAACCTCAGCCCACCGCAGCCCAGCGGGCCGCCAACCGTCTCCCAGTGGCGAACTCGGAGGATGCTGTAGTCGCCGTCGAACCCGACCGGGCCGGCGAACCGGAACTCGGGACCCTTCCGCCTGCGCACGGTGTCGATGTAGACCGAAACACTGCCGTTCTGCGCACCTCCGTACCGGAGATGGCGATGGTGAGATCGGATCTTGATCCACTTGCCCGTGTTGACGACCCGGACCGACTGGATGTCAAAACCACGGTTGAGGTCGCCCTGCTTGTCCGTGAAGGTCTGCTCGGCCGGGCTGGCCGGCGCGATGACCGACGCGGCCACCGCCGCAGCTGCGACCGCGGCAAAGAACCTACCGATGCGTGTCATGTTGCTCCCCTTGATTGAGCGCCTCGAAGCCCCGTGCTCCCGAGGGTGTGTAGTAGACGATCTCGTACGCCTGAAAGGTTGCATCCTGGGATACCGCCGGTTGCCTCTTTAGCAACGACCGCGAAGCGTCGGTGCCGACGCGTACTGTCAAAACCATGAAGGGCGATCGCGTCGAGATCGTGGTCGATGCCGGTGACGCCTTGCGCACCTACGACGTCGTCGCTACCCGCAACGGTCGC
>JBKOYM010000138.1:0-32400 GCA_046725375.1 Actinomycetota bacterium | reverse complement strand
ATGCCGCCGGGGCCGCCGCAGGGCCCGATGCCGCCCGGCGCCGGCGGTCCGCCGCCCGGTATGGGAGGCCCGCCCCCGGGCCCCGGTGCTCCGCCGCCCAACGGGCCGGGCTGGACCCAGCCCGAATGGGTCGGACCCGGTGGTCCGCCGCCACGTCGACGCCGCCGCGGCGCCATCGTCGGTGCGATCGGAGCCGCCTTCGCGATCGTTTTGGGCGGTGGGGCGTTCGCGGCCTATCAGTACCTCAACGGCGGCGGCCCGCAACCGGCCGAGGCGCTGCCGAGCGACTCGGTCGCCTATCTGCGCATCGACCTGGATCCCTCGGCCAGCCAGAAGGTCAACGCCTTGCGCCTGCTGCGCCGGGTGCCCGAGTTTGAGGAAGCCACGGGCATCAGCAGCGAAACCGACGACCTGCGCGAACTGATGTTCGACACCATGGTCGAAGGCACCGACTGCGACCTCTCGTACGACAACGACATCGAGCCGTGGATCGGCGATCGGGCCGGTCTCGCCGCGGTGCCGGTCGACGAGCAGTTGGTCTCGGTGGCCGCCATCCAGGTGAGTGACGAGCAGGCGGCCCGAGACGCCATCGACGCGATCAAGGAGTGTGGCCTGACGACGTCCTCGTTCGCGGGGCCCGAGGTCGACGTCACGAGCGGTGGTGTCGGCGACGTCATGGCCTCGTCCGACGTCGTCGATTCGGCCGACGAGAGTTCCGATGTCGACTTCGTCGGCGACTACATGCTCATCGCGGACCATCCGGACGCACTTCCCGACATCGTCAGCGACGCCGAGACGAGCCCGCTGTCGGAAAGTGACCAGTTCCAGTCCGACATGGATGCGCTTGACGGTGAGGGCTTCGCGTCGTATTGGGTCGACCTCGACGGCTTCCGCGACGCGGCTGCGTCGATGGGTGGCCCATCAGGGCAGTTCGACATGGCGGGCGCGCATAGCATGTTCGGTGCGCTGCGAGCCGGCTCGGACAACATCGAGTTCGTCATGCAGACGAGGAGCGACGCCGACATCTCCGCCGACGTCGACAACCCGATCAGCGACCTACCCGATACGACGTTGATGGCGGCATCCGCGTCCGGTGGCGCCGAGCTCGTCGACAGCCACTGGGGCGATCTGCAAAGCATGGTCGAGGGCATTGGTGGACCCGATGCGTACGCCGAGATGCTGTCGAGGGTCGAGGCCGAGACCAGTCTGCGGCTCCCGGACGACCTGCAGACGATCCTCGGCGACAACATCACGCTCGCCATGGACAGCACGGGACTGACGCCGGAAAACTTCGGCTCGGAGGATCCCGCCGACTTCTACTTCGGCGCTCGCATGACGACCGATCAGGCGGCGATCCAAGACGTCGTCGACCGGCTCAACGCCAAGCTCGCCAGCGAGGGGATGTCGGGGAGCCTGATCACGCAGGAGACCGACGACGGCCTGGTCGTGGCCAGCAACGAGGATTACGCCGGCATGCTGGCCTCCGGCGGTGACCTCGGCTCGTCGGACGGGTTCGAGACGGCCGTTCCGGACGGCGCCGCCTCGACTGTCGCGTTCTATCTCGACTTCGACCGACTCGCCGACGCGATGGCACAGGACGAGTCGACCGACCCGGAGATCATCGAGACGCTGGATCCGATGCGGGCTCTCGGTAGCAGCATGACGCAGGTCGACGGCGGCCAGCGGTGGACGACGCGGTTGGTATTCGACTGAGCGCTCCGGCTCCTCACGGAGCGATCTAGCCGAATCTAGTTCGGCGACCAGCCGGTCCGGGCCAACCGGGTCGCCGGAAGGCTGGCGACGGCCTGAATCGCGGTGAGCTCGGCCCGGAGCATGAGCGTCAGGCGCTGCAGCCGGTCGGCGGCATCGGCTGCCTCGAGGAGCAGTTGCCGCTCGCGCAGGGGCAGGGTGGCGACCGACGCGAGCGTGTACGACAGCGGCAGCGGCTCGGCCGGCAGGTCCGCGAGCGGTAGGTCCGGCCCGCCGTGGGCGGCCATCAGCTCGCGGTAGGCGACGAATGCCGAGCGGGCCGCGATCGCGGCCTCGGCCGCCTGCGGCCCCTCGTCCTCGGTCGGATAAGCGATCGCGGCCAGCGGCTCGTCGCGGCGCTCGGAGAGCAGACGCTCGACGCGGATCCGCCGCTGCCCGACGAGCTCGATGTCCCAGCTGCCGTCCTCGCGCGATGTCGCCTCGGTGAGCAGCGCCTCGCATCCCATCCGATGAGCCGACTGCCGGCCGTGCCGACGACCGACCTGGTATCCCTCGCGGATCGCGACCACACCGAGTCGGCGCTGCGGCGGCGGGTTCGAGTCGGCCAGCCCGTCGATGACCGTGCTCAGCCGGGGCTCGACCACGTGTACGGGTAGCCGCATGCCGGGGAAGAGGACGGTGTCGAGCGGGAAGATGCGTAACGTGGCGACCACAGTTCCGACCGTACCCGCGCTGCGGCGGCTCTCCTGGTGGACATGATCCGCCCGTACGATGTCCGCTTCGTAGACTGACGGCGTGATTCGCCGCCTCGATCTCCGTGCCGCCGGTCTCGCCGCGGCGCCGGTGCCGACGATTGTTCCCCGCGCCGGTGCCGACGTCGACGAGGTCGTCGAGGCGGTGCGTCATGTGTGCGACGACGTGCGCGACCGTGGGATGGAGGCGATCGTCGAGGCGTCGCGACGCTACGACGGCGTCGACCAGACGGACATCGCGGTGCCGCGTGACGTCATCGACACCGCGCTCGAGCGGCTCGACGCAGACGTCCGACGCGGCTTGCAAGAGTCAATCGACCGGCTGCGCCGCACCTGCGAGGCCGAGCTCGAACGCGACGTCGTGACTGAGGTCGTGCCGGGCGGGACGGTACGCCGGCGCATCGTGCCGATGAGCCGGGTCGGCCTCTACGTGCCGGGTGGCCTCGCGCCACTCGTGTCGAGCGCCGTGATGACTGCCGTGCCGGCCCAGGTCGCCGGCGTCCCGTCGATCGCGGTGACCAGCTCGCCGCAGCGTGAGCATGGCGGAGGGCCGCATCCGACGATCCTGGCGGCCTGCGCCCTGCTGGGTCTCGACGAGGTCTATGCCGTTGGCGGTGCCCAGGCGGTCGCGATGTTCGCCTACGGCGCCGGACCGTGCCGGCCGGTCGACCTGGTTGCGGGGCCCGGTAACAGCTACGTCGTCGCCGCGAAGCGCCTGCTCAAGGGCCGCATCGGCATCGACTCCGAGGCCGGTCCGACCGAGATCGCCATTCTCGCCGACGATGGTGCCGACCCCGCCGGCGTCGCGGCCGATCTGATCAGCCAGGCCGAGCACGGTCCGACGTCGGCGAGTGTGCTCGTGACCGACAGCGAGTCGCTGGTCGACCGAGTCACCGTGGAGCTGGACCGACAAGCTGCGGCGACCAAGCACCGCGAGCGGATCACGGCCGCGCTAACCGGCCAACAGTCCGCCGTCGTCCTCGTCGACGACATGGAGCAGGGGCTCGCTGTCGTCGACGCGTACGCACCCGAGCACCTCGAGATCCAGACCGCCGACGCGGGCGATCTCGCGATGCGGGTACGCAACGCCGGCGCGATCTTCGTCGGGCCGTGGGCGCCGGTCTCACTCGGCGACTACTGCGCGGGCTCCAACCACGTGCTTCCGACCGGCGCGTGCGCCTGCCACTCGTCGGGCCTGACGGTCCGGTCGTTCAGCAAGACGGTGCAGGTCGTCACGTGGAGCGAGACGGCGCTGCGCGAGTCCCGAGACGCTGTCGTGTCGCTGGCTGAGGCCGAGGATCTGCCGGCCCACGGCGCCGCGCTCCGGGTCCGGGTCGACGACGGGGCTGGCGTCGCGCGGATTGGCATGGGGGACCCCCACGCCGAACCTATTGGCGCAGGGGACCCCCGTGCCAAAAACGAGTTGGCGCAAGACGCCCCAGTGCGACCCGGCGACGGGACACCGTGAATCAGGAGTTGCCGCTGCGACCCGAGCTGCGTGGTCTCGAACCGTACGGGACGCCACAGCTCGACGTCCCGGTGCGGCTCAACACCAACGAAAACCCCTACCCGCCGGGTCCGTCGGTCGTCGCTGACGTGGCAGCGGCCGCCGCCGATGTCGCAGCCGGCCTCAACCGCTATCCCGACCGCGAGGCCGCCGGTTTGCGGGCTGACCTCGCGGCCTACCTCGGCCACGGGCTGTCCGGCAACCAGGTGTGGGCGGCCAACGGCTCCAACGAGATCATGCTTCAGCTGCTGCAGGCGTTCGGCGGGCCCGGCCGGACCGCGCTGTCGTTGGCCCCGACGTACTCGATGTATCCGGAGTACGCCCGCGACACCCACACCCGATGGGTCGCCGGCCGCCGATCGGAGGACTTCACGATCGACGTCGATTCGGCGGTGACGCTGATCGGCGAGGAGCGTCCGTCGGTCGTGCTGCTGGCCTCGCCCAACAACCCGACCGGCACCGCGCTGCCACTCGAACAGATCGAGGCCTTGTACGCCGCCGCGCCCGGCATGGTCGTCGTCGACGAGGCGTACGCGGAGTTTCGCCAACCGAAGACGCCGAGCGCGCTGCGACTGCTGCCGAGCCGACCGCGACTCGTCGTGACGCGAACGATGAGCAAGGCCTTCGCCCTGGCCGGGGCCCGGATCGGCTACCTGGCGGCCGATCCGTCGGTCGTCGACGCGGTGCGCATCGTGCGGCTGCCCTACCATCTGTCGACGGTGAGCCAAGCGGTCGCGCGGGTCGCGTTGCGGCACGCCGACGAGCTGCTGGGCGCGGTCGACAAGCTGCGTACCCAGCGGGACAACCTGGTCACCGAGCTGCGCGTTCTCGGCTTCGAGGTGTGCGACTCCGACGCCAACTTCGTGCTGTTCGGCGTCTTCGACGATCGCCATGCCGTCTGGCAGGCGCTGCTCGACCGGGGCGTGCTGATCCGCGAGACTGGGCCGCCCGGCTGGTTGCGGGTGTCCGTCGGCCGGCCGGAGGAGATCGCAGAGTTCTTGAATGCGTTACGGGAGGTCGTCAACCGATGACCGAGGGCAGGCAGATCAGCCGGAGTAGCCGGCGCGACCGGACGACGTACGAGTCGAGCGTGACGGTAGCGCTCGACCTCGACGGTACGGGCATCGCCGATGTCGCGACCGGGGTCGGTTTCTACGACCACATGCTCGAGTCGTTTGCCCGGCACGCCCTGTTCGACCTGACCGTCCAGGCGAAGGGCGACACCCACGTCGACGCGCACCACACCGTCGAGGACGTCGCGATCACACTCGGCCAGGCGCTCGACGAGGCACTCGGCGACAAGCGCGGCATCCGACGGTTCGGCGACGCGCTCGTACCGCTCGACGAAGCCCTCGTACAGTGCGCCGTCGACGTCGCGGGCCGGCCGTACTGCGTCCACACCGGTGAGCCCCCGGGCCAGGAGTACGTCGCGATCGGCGACGGGTACGTGGGGTCGCTGACCCGTCACGTGTTCGAGTCGCTGGTCGCCAACGCGCGGATCGCCCTGCACGTACGCGTGCTCGCCAGCCGCGACCCGCATCACCTCGTCGAGGCGCAGTTCAAGGCGGTCGCGCGGGCGCTGCGCGATGCGGTGGCACTCGACCCGCGAGAGCCCGGCGTTCCCAGCACGAAGGGCAGTCTGGGGGAGGGGCCGTGATCGGAGCGGTAGTGCTGCTCATGCTGGGCGGCTTCTGCGCCGGCGGAGCGCTCGCCTTCTTCCGGCAGCGCAAGCCGATCCTCAGCGTGGCGGCCCTGATTGTCGTCGCCTTCGCCTTCGTGTTCGCCGGGGCGACCCTGGCGAAGAGCGCCGGATGAGCCGTCCGCGCGTCGCTGTGCTCGACTACGGCTCGGGCAACCTGCGCTCGGTCGTGCGCGCCGTCGAGCGAGCCGGCGCCGACGTCGACCTGGTGTCCGATCGCGAACGAGCCCTCGCGGCAGACGGACTCGTCGTCCCGGGCGTCGGCGCGTACGCCGCCTGCATGGACGGGCTCAACCGGGTGCGGGGCGCCACCATCATCGGTACCCGGCTGTCCGGTGGCCGCCCGGTGCTCGGCATCTGCGTCGGCATGCAGGTGCTGTTCGAGGAGGGCGTCGAGCACGGCGTACGCACGGCCGGCTGCGGCGAATGGCCGGGCACGGTCGACCGACTCGAGGACGAGGTCGTGCCCCATATGGGGTGGAACACGGTCGAGGTGCCCACAGACAGCGCCATGTTTGCCGGCGTCGAGTCCGAGCGCTTCTACTTCGTCCACTCGTACGCCGCGCGGTCGTGGACGCTCGAGGCGGAGCCGCCGTTCGTCGCGCCGTTGGTCACCTGGACCCGACACGGCCCCGATCGGTTTGTCTCGGCCGTCGAAAACGGACCACTGTGGGCGACCCAATTTCATCCGGAAAAGTCCGGTTCAGCCGGCGGCACGCTGCTCGCCAACTGGCTCAGGACGCTGCGGTGAACGGGTCGCGTCTTGCCGATCCGGCGGAACGCTCTCGCCGGCGCCCGCGTCGCAGCGACATGAGACGACTCATCGCGATCCTCGCCACGGTGACCGCGCTGGCCGTCGCCGGATGTGGCACCGACGACGCCCAGTCGACCGGTGGCGAAGCCGACCAGAACTCCTCGTCCGAGCCCGCATCCGACGTCGAAAGCGTGGCGATGACCCAGACCGGCGGCATCGCCGGCGTCCACGAGATCTGGCGGATCGACGGGTCCGATCGAGGACACGCCGCGGTCTTCGAGGCCGCCAGTCAGACGGCGCTCGCCGACGCCGAAGGCGCGAAGGGCACGCCGCCGTGTTGCGACCTGTTCCAGTACAACCTGGTCATCCGGTACACCGACGGCACGACCGCGAGTTACCGCGTGTATGACGGTGGCACCTCGGACCCCGCCCTCGATCATTTGGTGAGCGCCGTACTCGACTCCGCTCCTGCGCCGTCCGGCCCGTCGCTCCAGATGCGCTGACGCCCGGCTTCGAGACGTCGGGTGGGCTGTCCGGGCGACCTTCTAGGGTGTTGGTGTGACGTCACTCGACCTGCTGCCCGCTGTTGACGTGTCCGATCGCCAAGCCGTTCGGCTGGTGCGAGGGGAGGCGGGCACCGAGACCAGTTATGGCGAGCCGGTGGACGCGGCGCTGGCCTGGCAGTCCGCCGGCGCCGAGTGGATCCACCTGGTCGATCTCGACGCCGCCTTCGGCCGGGGTAGCAACCGGGAGCTGCTCGCCGACGTCGTTGGCCGGCTCGACGTCCAGGTCGAGCTGTCGGGCGGCATCCGCGACGACGACAGCCTCGCCACCGCACTTGCCACGGGTGCCAGGCGGGTCAACCTCGGCACGGCCGCCCTCGAAGACCCGAGCTGGTGTGCCAAGGCCATCGCCGACCACGGCGACCGGATCGCGGTCGGCCTTGACGTACGGGAGGGCCGACTGGCCGCCCGTGGCTGGACGCGAGACGGCGGCGAGCTCTTCGAGGTTCTCGACCGTCTCGAGCGCGACGGCTGCGCCCGCTACGTCGTCACCGACGTGACCAAGGACGGCACTCTGACCGGCCCCAACCTCGACCTCCTGAGACGGGTATGCGCCGAGACGCAGCGGCCGGTCGTCGCATCCGGCGGCGTGTCGAGCCTCGACGACCTGCGGGCCCTCAGCGGCCTGGTCGACATCGGTGTCGAGGGAGCGATCGTCGGCAAAGCACTGTACGCCGGCAGCTTCAGCTTGGAGGAGGCGCTCCGCGTCGTCCGCGAGGCCGTGTCCTCAGTGAGCGAGCTTGCGAGCGAACCATCCAATGCTGCGCCTCGAGTCACTGGTCCACCGGGCGCCGGTGAGGCGGACCTGTGACGCTCGCCGTGCGCGTGATCCCGTGCCTCGATGTCGACGCGGGTCGTGTGGTCAAGGGGGTTCAGTTCGACAACCTGCGAGACGCCGGTGACCCCGTCGAGCTGGCGGCGGCCTACGACCGGGCCGGCGCCGATGAGCTGACGTTTCTCGACATCACGGCCTCGTCGGCGTCGCGAGAGACGACCTACGACGTGGTGGCGCGGACCGCGGAGCAGGTGTTCATCCCGTTGACGGTCGGCGGCGGTGTCCGGTCGGTCGACGACGTCGACCGACTGTTGCGGGCCGGCGCCGACAAGGTCGCGGTCAGCACCGCCGCGGTCGCGCGGCCGGATCTGATCACCGAGATCGCGCATCGTTTCGGCTCGCAGGTGCTGGTCCTGAGCGTAGACGCGCGGCGCAGCGCCGATCAGCCCAGTGGCATCGAGGTGACGACGCACGGCGGACGACGCTCGGCCGGCATCGACGCCGTCGAGTGGGTCGAGGCCGGCTGCCAGCGCGGCATCGGAGAGGTGTTGCTCAACTCGATGGACGCCGACGGCACCAAGGGCGGCTTCGATCTCGAGATGATTCGGCGGGTCCGCGCGGTGAGTTCGGTGCCGCTGATCGCGAGTGGCGGTGCCGGCGATGTCGACGACTTCCCAGCCGCGGTCGCGGCCGGTGCCGACGCGGTGCTTGCCGCCAGTGTGTTCCACTTCGGCCAGGTCACCTTGCCCGACGTCAAGAAGGCGTTGGCGACGGCCGGATACGAGGTGCGGTGAGCTCCCTTTCGGCCGGTAGCGGCCCACGTCGGGGGACCACGTGGCGCGGCCTGTCGATCCTGTTCATCGGCATGCGCGAGCAGCGCCGGCTGTTCTCGCTCGCGCTCGTCGGGAGCCTAGTGTTCGGCGCGCTGACGGTGGCCGACGCCTGGGTACTCGGTTGGGCGACCGACCACGTGGTCGGGCCATCGTTCGACGCCGGCGAGCTCGAGGTCAGCCTCGCGGTGGCGGTGATCGCGCTGTTCCTGGGCGTCGCGATCCTCCGGGCTTTCGGCATCATCGCGCGCCGTCTGATCGGCGGCATCGTCTATTTCCGGCTGCTCGCCGAATACCGTCGCCGCGTCACCAGGCGTTATCTCGAGCTGCCGATGAGCTGGCATCACAAGCATCCGACCGGCCAACTGCTGTCCAACGCCAACGCCGACGTCGAGGCCGTCTGGGAGTCGATGATGCCGCTGCCGATGGCGCTCGGCGTCGTCGCCATGTTGATCGTGGCGGTCATCGCGATGCTGACGGCCGATGTGGTCCTGACGCTGGTGGGTCTGGTCATCTTCCCGCTGCTGTTCGCGATCAACGTCGGATACCAGCGGTTCCTGTCCGAGCGGGTGAGCAAGGCGCAGGCGCTCCGGGCCGACGTCAGCGCGGTGGCGCACGAGTCGTTCGACGGCGCCGTGGTGATCAAGGCTCTCGGACGCGAGGCCGCCGAGACCGAGCGGTTCGCGCAGATGTCCTATGAGCTGCGGGACGCCAACATCGCGGCTGGCAGGATCCGGAGCCTGTTCGACCCGATCGTGGAGGCGTTGCCCAGCATCGGGGTGCTGCTCGTCATCGTCCTCGGGGTCGAACGCGTGACGTCCGGCGCGACCGAGCCCGGTTCGGTCGTCCAGGTCGCGTTCCTGTTCACGGTGATCGCCTTCCCGCTTCGAGCCTTCGGCTGGGTGCTCGGCGGCCTGCCGCGCACCGTGATCGGGTGGGAGCGTGTGCAGGCTGTACTGACGGCACGCGGTCGGGCCGACTACGGCGACGCCAAGCTGCCCGGCACGGCGGCCCTGCGGCTGCGAGTACGCGACCTGACGTTCGGCTACGACCGGGGCGGCTCGGTCCTCGACGGGCTGGACTTCGAGGTCGAGCCAGGCCGTACCGTCGCCATCGTCGGACTGACCGGCTCTGGCAAGAGCACGATGGCCGAGCTGCTGATCCGGCTGGTCGACCCGGTCAGCGGCACGGTCGAGCTCGACGGCGTCGACGCCCGCGACCTGACCCATGCCGAGCTGGCCGGCGCCGTGACGCTGGTGCCGCAGCAGGCGTTCATGTTCGACGACTCGATCCGCGAAAACGTGACGCTGGGCCTGCCGGTCGACGACGAAGCTGTGTGGGAGGCGCTGCGAACCGCCCAGGCGGATCGGTTCGTGAAGGCGCTGCCGGGCGGGCTCGACGGTGAGCTGGGTGAGCGTGGCACGACGCTGTCCGGCGGCCAGCGGCAGCGGATCGCCCTGGCCCGGGCGCTGGTGCGTCGGCCCCGGCTGTTGATCCTCGACGACGCCACCAGTGCGGTCGACCCCGAGGTCGAGGCTCGCATCCTCGCGGGCCTGCGCGACCGCACGCGCGGCGGAGAGACCACCGTGGTCGTCGTCGCCTACCGCAAGGCGACGATCGCGCTGGCCGACGAGGTGCTCTTCCTCGACGCCGGGCGGATCGCCGACCGGGGTCCACACGCCGACCTGGTCGCCCGGGCGCCGGCCTATCGCGACCTGGTCGACGCCTATGACCTCGCCCGCGAGGCCGCCGACCTGGAAGCGGTGGAGGCGCCCGGGAGCGCAAGGGACCAATTCGGCGGAGCAGCGTCGCTCAGGACGCCGGCGAGCGGTAGGGGGCCGGCGCCATGAGCGACGACATCCGCAGCCGGGTCGGGAGCGGTGAGCAGGTCACCGGCTGGCAGATCCTGCGCCGCGGGTTGGAGCTCTCGCCAGCGCTTCGCGAGGGCCTCGGCGTCACACTCCTGCTGGCCGCGCTGTCGACGTTCGGCGCGGCCATCGTGCCGGTCGTGATCCAGAAGACGATCGACGAAGGGCTGCTGGGTGAGGGCGGGATCGACCGCGAGCAGGTGTCGACGTTCGCCTGGATCGCCGGCGGCATCGTCCTTCTGACGGCGATCGCGGCGTACTGGATGAAGGTGCGGCTCTATCGCGCGTCGGAGTCGGGTCTCGCCGAGCTCCGGATCAAGGCGTTTCGGCACGTCCACGATCTGCCGGTGCTGACCCAAGACACCGAGCGTCGGGGTGCCCTGGTGTCGCGGGTGACCTCCGACGTCGACCAGGTCTCGCTGTTTCTCCAGTTCAGCGGGATCTTGATGGTCATCAGCCTCGGGCAGATCGTCGTCGCGACCGTGATCATGGCGGTCTATTCGTGGCATCTCACGCTGATCGTGTGGGCGTGCTTCCTGCCTCTCGTCGCGAGCTTGCGCCATTTCCAGAAACGGATGTCCGCGGCGTACGCCCACGTGCGCAAGACCGTCGGCGACATGCTGTCGACGATCTCCGAGCCGGTCGTCGGGGCGGCGATCGTCCGGGCCCACGACATCGCACCGCGTACGCAGCGGCGGGTCGACGCGGCGATCGACACCAACCTGGCGGCCAACGTGGCGGCGCAGCGGCTCGTCGCCGTCACGTTCGCCTCGGCAGGCGTCGCGGGCGGACTCGCCAACGCGTCGGTCGTCGTCTTCGGCATCCTGCTCGGGCTGGCGGGGTCGCTCTCGATCGGCACCGTGATCGCGTTCGCCTTCCTGGTGTCGCTGCTCGTGGGGCCGGTGCAGATGGCGACGCAGGTGCTCACCGAGGCGCAAAACGCGATCGCGTCGTGGCGACGCGTGATCGGCGTCCTCGACACGCCCGCCGACGTGGTCGACCCGGGGGACTCCGGCGTCACGCTGCCACGGGGAACGCTGACCGCGTCGTTCGACGATGTGGAGTACGCCTATCCCGATGGACCGCCGGTGCTGCGCGAGGTCTCGGTCGAGATCGAGCCGAGGACGCGGGTCGCGGTCGTGGGTGAGACCGGCTCGGGCAAGACGACGTTCGCCAAGCTGCTGTGCCGCCTGATGGATCCGTCGAAGGGGCGGGTGTGCCTCGACGGGGTCGACCTGCGGACCGTCCGCTTCGACTCGCTGCGGGAGCGGGTCGTGATGGTGCCGCAGGAGGGCTTTCTGTTCGACGCGTCGTTGGCCGACAACCTGCGATACGGCCGGCCCGGTGCGACCGACGCCGAGTTGGTCGAGGCGCTCGAGTCCTTGCAGCTCGCCGACTGGTTCGCGACCTTGCCGAGCGGCCTCGCCACCCAGGTCGGCCAGCGCGGTGAGTCGCTGTCGGCCGGCGAGCGGCAGCTGGTCGCACTCGTCCGGGCCTACCTCGCCGACCCGGACCTGCTGGTGCTCGACGAGGCGACCAGCGCCGTCGACCCGCAGACCGAGCTACGCATCACCGCCGCGCTCGACAAGCTGCTGTCCGGGCGTACGTCGGTGATCATCGCGCACCGACTGTCCACCGCCGAGCAGGCCGACCAGGTGCTGGTCTTCGACGCCGGCCGACTGGTCGAGCGGGGTCCGCACGCCGAGCTCGTCGTGGCCGATGGGGTCTACGCCCGGCTGCATCGCAGTTGGGTCGCGCAGGCGCATCTCGGCTCGCAGCATCCCGCGATGTGAGGGCTGCGAGGCTCGACGTGCGGGAGGTGTGCAGACTGTGGCCATGACGCTCCACCTGGATGCCGAGATCGCGGCCCGGCTCAAGCGCGACGCCAACGGCCTCGTTCCGGCCGTCGTCCAGCAACACGACACTGGCGCGGTCCTGATGCTCGGGTGGATGGACGAGGAGGCGCTGCATCGTACGCTCACGTCGGGTCGCGCCACGTACTGGAGCCGCAGCCGCCAGTCGTACTGGGTCAAGGGCGAGACGTCCGGCAACCGGCAGTGGGTACGCGAGGTGCGCCTCGATTGCGACGGCGACACCCTGCTGGTCAAGGTCGACCAGGAGGGCCCGGCCTGCCACACCGGCGCGGCTACGTGCTTCGACGACGACCTGTTGCTGACCGTCGAGGGCAGCGATGGCTGACCGACGCGGTCTGATTGTCGCGCTGGTCGGCGGGTTGGCCGCCGGGGGACTGGCCTTGCTCGGTGCCAGCCGGCCCTGGGCCACGGTCGAGATCGTGGCGGCCGGGGTGCCGCGGTCGACGATCGAGACGGTCGGCACGAGCGCCGTACCGTGGGTCGGCGCGCTGACTCTGGTCGTGCTGGCCGGCGCGCTGGCCATCATCCCCACCCGTGCCGCCGCCCGCCGGGTCATCGGAGCGCTTGTCCTGCTGGCAGCCGTAGGAGCCGCCATCGGAACGCTGTTCGCCGGTCCCGCGATCGACGACGCGCTGGCCGGTGACCTCGCTCAATCACCCGCGTCCGGCGGCGTCGACGACCAGGCGATGGTCGATGCCGCCGACCACCCGCCCTGGCGTTGGCTGACCCTGGGCGCGAGCGTGGTCGGCGCCGGGGTCGGACTGCTCGTGGTCACGCGTGGGCAGCGCTGGCCGACGATGGGCAGCCGCTATGACCCGCCAACGCGACGCGGAAAGCCCGACGGCGCCGGGTCCGAGGGGTCCGACGATGCGGACCTCTGGAAGGCGATGGACGAGGGACGCGATCCGACCGCGTGACCCAAGGCCCGTCAGGCAGGGCCAAACCGGCCAGGGCACAATGGACCGGTCCGGTCACTCACGACGCAGCGAAGGCAGGTACCGATGCACGGCTCGACCCCCGCCGCCTGGACCGCGGTGACGATCGTCTTGATCGCCTTCACCCTGGGCGGCGTGGCCCTGATGCTGGGGCCCAGCTGGGTGCTGTTCTGGGTCAGCGTCGCGCTGCTTCCGATCGCCGCAATCGTCGGCAAGGTGATGCAGGCGGCGGGCCTCGGCGAACCCGAGGCGCACTAGGCAGTGTGGCCCGGTCCGAGCAGCACCCGATGTCGGTGGCCGGAGGTTGGCTGGCTAGGCTGACATGACCTTTTCTTGAGTGTGGCGGAGGACCCATCCATGTCGGTGCTTGACGAGATCATGGACGGCGTCCGGGTCGATCTCGCCGAGCGCCAGGCGGCAGTCTCGCTCGATGATCTCAAGCGGCAGGCCGAGCGACGGCCGTCCGCCATCGACCCGATGCCGATTTTTCGCGGCGACGGCGTTTCGGTGATCGCCGAGGTCAAGCGGTCGAGCCCGAGTCACGGCGAGTTGGCGGAGATCACCGACCCGGCTGCGCTCGCGGCCGACTACGAGGCCGGAGGCGCCGCGGCAATCAGCGTCCTCACCGAGAAGCGTCGGTTCAACGGCACGTTCGACGATCTGCGCGCGGTGCGTCGCCGAGTCGACGTGCCGATCCTGTGCAAGGACTTCATCGTGACCTCCTACCAGCTGTGGGAAGCGCGGGCGTCCGGTGCCGACATGGCGCTGTTGCTGGTGGCCGCGATGGACCAAAACGCCCTCGTGTCGCTGATCGAGCGGGCCGAGTCGATCGGACTGACGCCGCTCGTCGAGGTGCACGACGAGGACGAGCTGGAGCGGGCCCTCCACGCCGAAGCCAAGCTCATTGGGATCAACGCCCGCGATCTCAAGACGCTCGAGGTCGACCGTACGACGTTCGCTCGGCTCGCGCCGCGCATCCCGGACGGCGTCGTCCGGATCGCCGAGTCGGGCATCCGTGGCACCCACGACGTCATCGAATGCGCTCGCAACGGGGCCCATGTCGTCCTCGTCGGCGAGACCCTCGTGACCGGGTCCAACCCCCGATCGACGGTGGCCGACCTGGTCGCGGCCGGGGCGCATCCGGCGTTGAAGCACCGGCAGAGCTGAGGAGGCGCCGATGAACCCCGGAGCGGCGCGAGTCGGCGTCGTCCCTGACGTGCGCGGTCACTTCGGCCGATTCGGTGGGCGGTTCATGCCGGAGGCACTGGTCGCGCCGCTCGACGAGCTGACGACGGCCTGGCGGGACGCGATGGCCGACCAGACGTTTCGCGCCGAGTTCGACCGGATGCTGCGCGAGTACGCCGGCACGCCGAGCCTGCTGTACGACGCGACCCGGCTGTCCGAGCGAGCCGGCGCTCGCATCCTGCTGAAGCGCGAAGACCTCAATCACACCGGCGCCCACAAGATCCGCAACGTGCTGGGTCAGGCCCTGCTCACCAAGCGGATGGGCAAGCGCCGGGTGATCGCCGAGACTGGCGCCGGTCAGCACGGGGTCGCCGCCGCAACGGCATGCGCCTATCTCGACCTCGAGTGCGTCGTCTACATGGGCGAGGTCGACATCGAACGACAGGCGCTCAACGTCGCCCGGATGCGGATGCTCGGCGCCGAGGTCATCCCGGTCTCGACCGGCAGCCGTACGCTCAAGGACGCGATCAACGAGGCGCTGCGCGACTGGGTGGCCTCGGTCGACCACACGCACTACATGCTGGGCACCGCGGCCGGTCCGCATCCGTTTCCGTCGATGGTGCGCGACTTCGTACGCGGCATCGGCGACGAGACGCGGGCGCAGTGCCTGGAGCAGGTCGGCCGGCTGCCGGACGCCGTATCCGCCTGCGTCGGCGGCGGCTCCAACGCGATCGGCATGTTCGCCGGGTTCGTCGACGACCCTGGGGTCCGGCTGTACGGCTTCGAGGCCGGCGGCGACGGGTTCGAGACCGGCCGGCACGCCGCGACGATCACCGCCGGTGACGTCGGCGTCCTGCACGGCGCCCGGTCGTTTTTGCTGCAGGACGCCGACGGCCAGACGATCGAGTCGCACTCGATCTCTGCCGGGCTCGACTACCCGGGAGTCGGTCCGGAGCACGCGTACCTCGCCGACTCCGGTCGCGCGACGTACCGTCCGGTCTCCGACGCGGAGGCGATGGACGCGTTCGGGCTGCTGTGCCGTACCGAAGGGATCATCCCGGCGATCGAGTCGGCACACGCCGTCGCCGGTGCCCTGACGGTCGCCACCGAGCTCGGCCCCGAGGCGACGATCGTGGTCAACCTGTCCGGCCGTGGCGACAAGGACATGCACACGGCGGCCGGCTGGTTCGGCTTGGTCAGCGGCACCCACGGATCCACAGGTATTTTATGAGCACAGTCCGCGACACCATCGAGCGCTGTCGGGCCGAGGGCCGCGCGGCGCTGGTCGGCTACCTACCGGCTGGGTTTCCCGACGTCGACGAGTCGATCGCCGCGCTGCGCGCCATGGTCGACGGTGGGGCCGACGTGGTCGAGGTCGGGCTGCCCTACAGCGATCCGGTCATGGACGGTCCGGTCATCCAGCGGGCGACCCAGGTCGCGCTGGCCGAGGGCTTCCGCGTTCGTGACCTGTTCGGGGTCGTCGAGGCGATCGCGTCGCACGCTCCGACGCTGGTGATGACGTACTGGAACCCGGTGGAGCGCCTCGGCGCAGAGCCGTTCGCGACGGCGCTCGATGACGCCGGGGGAGCGGGTCTGATCACCCCGGACCTGATCCCGGACGAAGCCGACGAGTGGATCGCGGCGGCCGACCGGCACGGGCTCGACCGCGTATTCCTGGTCGCTCCGTCGTCGACGGACGAACGGATCGCGCAGACGGCCGCGGCGTCCCGAGGATTCATCTATGCGGCGTCGCTGATGGGCGTCACCGGCGCACGGACGGAGCTGAGCGCCGCCGGCGCCGCCCTGGTCAAGCGGCTACGTGCCACGACCGATCTGCCGGTCGGAGTCGGGATCGGTGTGAGCACGGCCGATCAGGCCGCCGAGGTCGCGGGATTCGCCGACGCCGTGATCGTCGGGTCGGCGTTCGTGCGGTGTCTGCTCGACGCTCCAGATCCTGCGGCCGGGGTCGAGGCGGTCGGTGCATTGGCCACCGACCTAGCCTCTGGAGTGCGTCGGCCGGCGACAGGGTAGCCTCACCGGCGATGAACCTCGCCTTCATACCAAGCCCGTCCGAAGGTGTCTGGCACCTCGGTCCGCTCCCGCTGCGCGCCTATGCGCTCGCCATCATCATCGGCATCGTCGTCGCGATCTGGGTCGGCGAGCGCCGATTCGTCGCCCGTGGCGGTCGCCGTGGGACGGTCAGCGATGTGGCCGTCTGGGCCATCCCGTTCGGCCTGGTCGGCGCGCGCATCTATCACGTCGCGACCAATCCGGAGTTTTACTTCGGCGACGGCAAGGACCCCATCCAGGCGTTGTACGTCTGGGAGGGCGGCCTCGGCATCTGGGGAGCGATCGGATTCGGTGCGCTCGGCGCCTACCTCGGCTGCCGCTACAGCGGGGTCAAGTTCACCTCGTACATCGACGCCGTCGCGCCGGGCATCGTGCTGGCGCAGGCCATCGGGCGTTGGGGCAACTATTTCAACCAGGAACTGTTCGGCAAGCCGACCGACCGGCCGTGGGGCCTCGAGATCGACCCGCTGAACCGACCGGTGGGCTACGAGCAGTACTCGACGTTCCACCCGACGTTCTTGTACGAGTCGCTGTGGTGCATCGGCGTGGCGATCGTGTTGGTCGTGGTCGACCGCCGGCGCCGCCTCGGGCGCGGTCGCGTGTTCGCGTTGTACGTCGCCCTCTATACCCTCGGCCGGGCCTGGATCGAGGACTTGCGGATCGACGACGCGCACGAGTTCGGCCCGTTCCGGCTCAACGTGTGGGTTGCGATCGGCGTCTTCGTGCTGGCCTTGGCTTACTTCGTGATCGTCGGGCGGCGCCGTCCGGGCCGGGAGAGGTCGGTCCTTCGCGGTGTGAGCGACGAGGAGGCCGAGCAGGCCGAGGTCACCAAAGAGTTCGAGCCTGCGGTCACCACGGCCGGCGCCGCCGGTCGCGAGGGCACCGGGGTACAGACCGCCACCGGCAGTGCGGGGGCAGCGGCAGGTAGTGACGCCGCCCCCGCGGACACCGACGCCGACTCCGGCAGGGGCGCAGACGCATCACCGGGCGGCGCTGACCCGGACGCCAGCGCCGCGAGCGAGAGCGACGGGACCGAGGGCGCCGAGGCCGGGAGCGCCAGGACCGAGAGCGGCGAGACCGCGAGCGCTGAGACCGCCAGCGACGAAGCCGTCGGCGAGGCAGCGGCCAGCGACGAGGCCGTCAGCGACGAAGCTGCCGCTAGCGACGTCGCCGATGCCGGACCCCCCAGCGGCGAAGCAGCGACTGGTGGCGACAGTCCCGCCGAGGACCAGCCGGCCGAAGCCGAAGGCGAGTCCGCCCCCGACGAGTCTGATCGCAGCTGACGCCCCGGGCAGCAATGGACCTCGCCTACCCAACTTCTGCCGGGAAGTCGCAGGCGGAGACTGTCCCGAGCAGTACTTCCCTGGCAACAGTCGGCTCATCACCCCTGAGATGTGCGTCCGCACGCCGGAACGATCGGATGCTGGACAGGCGTCTCGTCGTGTAGTGTCACGTTTGCGCCTTGGGCCAACGTCGTCCCGCGCACACTATGACCAACCGGGTCATTTCCCACCGGCGATGATCCGCATCGGGGCTTCACAAGGGTCAGAAGACTTGGACGACGGGAGGCAGGTCAGTGCGCGCTCATTCCTCGCCACAGCCTCCGCAGCGAGCACAAGGTCTCTACGACGGTCGACACGAGCACGATGCCTGCGGCGTCGCGTTCGTCGCCACGCTCACCGGGCAGGCGAGTCATGACATCGTCACCCAGGCGCTGACGGCGCTGCGCAACCTCGACCACCGGGGCGCCTCAGGCGCCGAACCGGAGTCGGGCGACGGCGCGGGCATCGTGATGCAGGTGCCCGACGCGTTCTTGCGCGAGGTCACCGATCTCGAGCTCCCGATGGCCGGAGCGTACGCCGTCGGCACCGCGTTCCTGCCCGGCGACGACGAGCTGGCTGCGAAGGCGCGTGCGCAGATCGAGACGATCGCGGGCGAGGAGCGCCTGCGGGTCCTCGGCTGGCGTGACGTCCCGGTCCGGCCCGAGCTGTTGGGGGCGACGTCGCGCGCGAGCATGCCGGCGTTTGCGCAGCTGTTCGTCGCGGCCGCCGGCGCGCCACTGATGGGGATCGCCCTCGACCGCCAGGTTTACGGCCTGCGCAAGCGTGCCGAGCACGAGGTCGGGGTATATTTTCCGAGCCTGTCGGCACGCACGCTGTGCTACAAGGGCATGCTGACCACCGAGCTGCTCGACACGTTCTTCCCCGACCTGACCGACGAGCGCGTCGCGACTGCCCTTGCGGTGGTGCACAGCCGGTTCTCGACGAACACGTTCCCGAGCTGGCCGCTAGCCCACCCGTACCGCCTCGTCGCCCACAACGGCGAGATCAACACGATCCAGGGCAACCGCAACTGGATGCGAGCCCGCGAGGCTCTGTTGGCGAGCAACTTGATCCCGGGCGATCTGGAGCGACTGTTCCCGATCTGCGGACCGGGGGCGTCTGACTCGGCGAGCTTCGACGAGGTGCTGGAGCTGCTGCACCTCGGCGGCAGGTCGTTGCCGCACGCGGTGCTGATGATGATCCCCGAGGCGTGGCAAAACCATGTCGAGATGGATCCGAAGCGCCGCGCGTTCTACGAGTTCCACTCGGCCGTCATGGAGCCTTGGGACGGCCCCGCATGTGTCGTGTTCACCGACGGGCAGCGGATCGGCGCCGTCCTCGACCGCAACGGCCTGCGACCTGGTCGTTACTGGGTCACCGACGACGGCCTGGTCGTCCTGGCGTCAGAGACTGGCGTACTCGACCTCGATCCGGCGT
Organism: Actinomycetota bacterium; assembly: GCA_046725375.1. Taxonomy (GTDB): domain Bacteria; phylum Actinomycetota; class Actinomycetes; order Propionibacteriales; family Nocardioidaceae; genus DATFRX01. Next base: position 13,119 of record JBKOYM010000138.1, on the reverse strand, counting down.
CGATCGTGCGCAAGGGCCGACTGCAGCCGGGCCACATGTTCCTCGTCGACATCGGCGCGCACCGGATCATCGAGGACCACGAGATCAAGGAACAGCTCGCTCGGGAGCATCCGTACGACGAATGGCTGCATGCGGGCTTGATCCATCTGTCGGACCTGCCCGAGCGCGAGCACATCGTCCACACCCATGCGTCGGTGACCCGCCGGCAGCAGGTGTTCGGCTACACCGAGGAGGAGCTGCGGTTGCTGGTGGCCCCGATGGCTCGTGCCGGCGCGGAGCCGATCGGCTCGATGGGCACCGACACGCCGGTCGCCGCGCTGTCGGACCGGCCACGACTGCTGTTCGACTACTTCAGCCAGCTCTTCGCGCAGGTGACGAACCCACCGCTCGACGCGATCCGCGAGGAGCTGGTCACGTCGCTGGCCGGCTCGATCGGGCCGGAGGGCAACCTGCTCGATCCGGGTCCGGCGTCGTGTCGTCGGGTCGTCCTGCCGTTCCCGGTCATCGACAACGACGAGCTGGCCAAGCTGATCCACATCAATCGCGACGGCGACCTGCCCGGGTTCGACGCGCATGTCGTCGAGGGCCTCTACGAGGTCGACGGTGGGGGAGTCGCTCTGGAGCAGCGGCTCGACGAGATCTGCGCCGAGGTGTCCGAGGCGATCGCGCGCGGTGCCCGCGTCATCGTGCTCTCGGACCGGCACGCCACGGCGGAGAAGGCGCCGATTCCGTCGCTGCTGATGACCGCGGCGGTGCATCACCACCTCGTACGCGAGAAGACCCGGACCGAGGTCGGCGTCGTGGTCGAGGCCGGCGATGTACGCGAGGTGCATCACGTCGCGCTGCTCATCGGGTACGGCGCGGCCGCGGTCAACCCGTACCTTGCGATGGAGTCAGCCGAAGACCTCGCGCTCGCCGGCGTGCTGCTACGAGACGTCGAGCCGAACGACGCCGTACGCAACCTGGTCAAGGCGCTCGGCAAGGGCGTGCTCAAGGTGATGAGCAAGATGGGCGTGTCGACGGTCGCGTCCTACACCGGGGCGCAGATCTTCGAGGCGCTCGGGCTCAGCCAGGAGCTCGTCGACAGGTACTTCACCGGCACGGCCAGCAAGCTCGGCGGCGTCGGGCTCGACGTGGTCGCCGAGGAGGTGCGGCGCCGGCACGCGAAGGCGTACCCGACCAACGGCATCCCCAACGCCTACCGACAGCTCGACGTCGGCGGCGACTACCAGTGGCGGCGCGACGGCGAGCCGCACCTGTTCGACCCGGAGACCGTGTTCCGGTTGCAGCACTCGACCAAGACTGGGCGCTACGACATCTTCAAGCAGTACTCCGACCGCGTCGACGACCAGGCGCGGCGGCTGATGACGCTGCGGGGGTTGTTCAGGCTCAAGGTGGGCCTGCGACCGCCGGTGCCGATCGACGAGGTCGAGCCGGTCAGCGAGATCGTCAAGCGCTTCTCGACCGGAGCGATGTCGTACGGCTCGATCAGCCAGGAGGCGCACGAGACGCTCGCGATCGCGATGAACCGGCTCGGCGCCCGGTCCAACACCGGCGAGGGCGGCGAGGACGTCGACCGGCTGTACGACCCGGAGCGGCGCAGCGCGATCAAGCAGGTCGCTTCCGGCCGGTTCGGGGTGACCGCGGAGTACCTCACACACGCCGACGACATCCAGATCAAGATGGCCCAGGGCGCCAAGCCGGGCGAGGGCGGTCAGCTGCCCGGATCGAAGGTCTACCCGTGGATCGCGACGACCCGGCACTCGACGACCGGGGTCGAGCTGATCTCACCGCCTCCGCACCACGACATCTACTCGATCGAGGACCTCAAGCAGCTCATCCACGACCTCAAGAACGCCAACCCGGCGGCCCGGATCCACGTGAAGCTGACGGCCGAGGTCGGAGTCGGCACGGTCGCGGCCGGAGTGTCCAAGGCGCACGCGGACGTCGTGCTCATCTCGGGCCACGACGGCGGTACCGGCGCGGCGCCCCTGACGTCGCTCAAGCACGCCGGCGGCCCGTGGGAGCTCGGACTCGCCGAGACCCAGCAGACCCTGCTGCTCAACGGACTCCGCGACCGGATCGTCGTGCAGACCGACGGCCAGCTCAAGACCGGCCGCGATGTCATCGTGGCGGCGCTGCTCGGGGCCGAGGAGTACGGCTTCGCCACCGCACCGCTCGTCGTGTCGGGCTGCATCATGATGCGGGTTTGCCACCTAGACACCTGTCCGGTCGGGGTCGCGACCCAAAACCCGGAGCTGCGAGCCAAGTACGACGGCAAGGCCGAGCACGTGATCAACTTCTTCGAGTTCGTCGCGCAGGAGGTCCGGGAATACCTCGCGGCCCTGGGCTTCCGGAGCCTGGACGAGGCGATCGGACATGCCGACGCGCTCGACGTCTCCGACGCGATCGACCACTGGAAGGCGAGCGGACTCGATCTGGCCCCGATCCTGCACGTGCCGGAGCTCCCCGAAGGGACGGCCCGCCGAGCGACGACGGCCCAGGACCATGGTCTCGACAAGGCGCTCGACAACAAGCTCATCGAGTTGGCCGGTGCCGCCCTCGACGGCGGTAAGCCGATGCGAGCTCGGTTGCCGATTCGCAACGTCAATCGCACTGTCGGCACGATCCTCGGTCACGAGCTGACCAAGCGGCACGGCGGCGAGGGTCTGGCCGACGACGCCATCGACATCACGCTCGTCGGGTCAGCGGGACAGTCGTTCGGCGCGTTCATACCGCGAGGGATCACGCTTCGGCTCGAGGGCGACGCCAACGACTATCTCGCCAAGGGCCTGTCCGGTGGGCGGATCGTCGTGCGACCGGACCGGTCCGCGACGTTCGCGGCCGAGAAGCACATCATCGCCGGCAACGTGATCGCGTACGGCGCGACCGGCGGTGAGCTGTTCATCCGGGGACAGGTCGGCGAGCGGTTCTGCGTCCGCAACTCCGGCGCCACCGCGGTCGTCGAGGGCGTCGGCGACCACGGCTGTGAGTACATGACCGGCGGCGTCGCCCTCGTCCTCGGTTCGACCGGGCGAAACTTCGCCGCCGGCATGAGCGGTGGCGTGGCGTACGTACTCAACCTCGCCGAGCATCGGGTCAACCCGGCGCTGGTCGAGCTGAGTCCGCTGGGCGACGCCGCATCCGAGCGGGTTCGGGAGCTCGTACAGCGGCACGCCGACGAGACCGGCTCGACCGTGGCCCGGACGCTGCTCGACGACTGGCCGGCGGCGCGCGACCGCTTCACCGAGGTGATGCCGGTGAACTACCGCAAGGTAATGGAGGCCAAGGCAGCGGCAGCCGAAGCCGGGCTCGACGAGACGGCCACCACCCGGGCGATGATGGAGGCCGCCAATGCCTGACCCACGAGGGTTCATGAAGGTCCCGCGCCAGGAGGCCCGGAAGCGGCCGATCGACGAGCGGACCAAGGACTGGCACGAGGTCTACGCCGACGGCAGCATCGGCCGCTCGCTACTGCCGATCATCTCGGAGCAGGCCGGCCGCTGCATGGACTGCGGCGTCCCCTTCTGTCACTCCGGCTGCCCGCTCGGCAACCTGATCCCGGAGTGGAACGACCTGGTCTGGCGGGGCGACTGGGAGAAGGCCATCGAGCGCCTGCACGCCACGAACAACTTCCCGGAGTTCACCGGTCGGCTGTGTCCGGCGCCGTGCGAGTCGGCCTGCGTCGTCGCGATCAACCAGGACGCCGTGACGATCAAGAACGTCGAGGTTTCGATCATCGACAAGGCCTGGGACTCCGGGTACGTGCACCCGCAGCCGCCCGAGTGGCTGAGCGGCAAGACCGTCGCGGTCGTGGGGTCCGGCCCGGCGGGACTGGCGGCGGCGCAGCAGCTGACTCGGGCCGGTCACACGGTCGCCGTCTACGAGCGCGACGACAAGCCCGGCGGGTTGATGCGTTATGGCATCCCCGAGTTCAAGATGGAAAAGACTCATGTCGATCGGCGCATTGAGCAGATGCGGCGGGAGGGCACCGTCTTTCGCTGCGGCGTCGAGGCGGGGAGCGACATCACCGCGGCGTCGCTGCGGGAGCGGTACGACGCGGTCGTGCTCGCGGTCGGGGCACACAAGCCGCGTGAGCTTCCGGTGCCAGGCCGCGATCTCGGTGGTGTGGTCTATGCGATGGACTATCTGCCGCCGGGCAATCGGGAGGCGCTTGGCGAGCCGGTCGAGGGCGCGCCGACGGCGGCCGGCAAGGACGTGGTGATCATCGGCGGTGGCGACACCGGCGCCGACTGCCTCGGCACCGCGACCCGTCAGGGGGCTCGGTCGATCACGCAGTTGGAACACAAGGCGAAGCCACCGGAGGATCGGCCCGACGACTGGCCGTGGCCGACGTACCCGATGATCTTCCGGACTTCGCCGGCGTACGAGGAGGCGGGGGAGCGGATGTACGCGGCGTCGACGATCGGCCTTGTCGGCGATGGCAACGGCGACGTGAGGGCCCTCCAGATCGCCGAGGCGCGCCGGCTCGACGACGGCACCTGGACCGAGGTGGAGGGCACCGAGCGCGAGATCCCAGCGCAGCTGGTGCTGCTGGCGATGGGCTACACCGGCCCGGAGCAGGGTCCCCTGCTCGACGGGCTCGGCGTCGACCTCGACGAGCGTGGGCTGGTCGTGCGCGACGACGGGTATGCGACGAATGTGCCCGGCGTCTTCGTCGCGGGCGACGCCGGTCGGGGGCAGTCGCTGATCGTGTGGGCCATCGCCGAAGGCCGTGCCTGCGCCGCCGGTGTCGACGCGTACCTGGCCGGCTCCACCACGCTGCCCGCCCCGATTCCGCCGTCGGAGCGGCCGCTGGCCGTCTGATGCGTTGGCTCGGGGGTCCCCTGCGCCAAACCTATTGGCACTGGGGACCCCTGCGCCAAAACCCGGTTGGCGCAACCTTCCCCACCAACCTCGCCCTCTAGGCTGGAGCCGTGCGTAGAGCCAAAATCGTCTGCACCCTAGGTCCCGCAACCTCGTCTCGCGAATCGATTCGCCAACTCGTCGACGCCGGCATGGACGTCGCTCGACTCAACCTGAGCCACGGCACGCATGCCGATCACGAGAAGGTCTACCGCCTCATACGTGAGGCCTCCGACCAGACCGGCCGTGCGATCGGCGTCCTCGCCGACCTGCAGGGGCCGAAGATCCGACTCGACTCCTTTGCCGCCGGTCCAGTCGACCTTCGGCCTGGAGCGCCGTTCACCATCACGACCCGCGACGTGCCGGGCGATCGTACGACCTGCGGCACGACCCATGGAGGGCTGCCGGAGGACGTCGCGCCGGGCGAGATGATCCTCGTCGACGACGGCCGGATCCGGCTGCGTGTCACCGATGTCGACGAGACCGAGGTCCAGACTGTCGTCGAGGTCGGCGGTCAGGTCAGCGACCACAAGGGCCTCAACCTGCCCGGCGTCGACGTGAGTGTGCCGGCGATGTCGGAGAAGGACATCGAGGATCTGCGCTGGGCTCTCAACCTGTGCGTCGACATGGTGGCCTTGTCCTTCGTACGGTCTGCCGAAGACGTCGACGACGTACGCCGGATCATGACCGAGGAAGGTCGCATGATGCCGGTGATCGCCAAGATCGAGAAGCCGCAGGCGGTCGACAATCTCGACGAGATCATCGCGGCGTTCGACGGATTCATGGTGGCCCGCGGCGACCTCGGTGTGGAGCTCCCGCTCGAGCAGGTGCCGTTGGTGCAAAAGCGCATCATCGACAAGGCGCGACGCAACGCCAAGCCCGTCATTGTCGCCACACAGATGCTGGAGTCGATGATCACCAGCCCGCGGCCGACGCGGGCGGAGGCGTCCGACGTCGCCAACGCGGTGCTCGACGGTGCCGATGCGGTGATGCTGTCGGGCGAGACGAGCGTCGGTGAGTATCCGATCGATGCGGTGCGCACCATGGCCCGTGTCGTCGAGTCGACCGAGGACCATGGCCTGCACCAGATGGCGGCCATCGACTGGCGACCCAAGACGCGCGGCGGCATCATCTGCAAGGCGGCGGCGGAGGTGGCCGAGGCGATCGACGCGCGCTACCTGGTGGCGTTTACCCAGTCCGGGGACAGCGCTCGACGGATGGCCCGCTACCGATCCCGCGTACCGGTCCTGGCGTTTACGCCGGATCCCGCCGTACGGTCGCAGCTCGCACTGTCCTGGGGCGTCGAGACGTTCCTCGTACCCTCGGTCGAGCACACCGACCAGATGGTGATGCAGGTCGATCGCAGCCTCCTGGCGATCGGCCGGGTCAGCGAGGGACAGCAGGTCGTCATCGTCGCGGGCAGCCCGCCGGGCATCCCCGGCTCGACGAACGCTATGCGCATCCACCGCATGGGCGACGCCATCAACGAAGTGGCCCCGGCCTATCGCCGGTCGGTCGACGACGAGAACGACTTGCCATCTCGGTAGCTACTCGATCGGCTTCGGGTGATTCAAGGGCTGTATAGAGCGCAAGGGCGCGATCCCACCGCTCTCGGGCACCGTTGGTGTCGCCCTTCGCCGCGAACGCCCGAGCGAGGGCTTCGTGCGTTTGCGCCTCGAGCAGCCGATGGCCGACGCCTCGGGTCAGGGCTCCCGACACTTCGACGATTGCGGCGTCAGCCGCCTCGCCCGTCACGCGTTGGAGCGCCCGCCGCCACGAATCCCCCTCGAGATTGCTTCCGGTGGGGACCGTGGCGATGTCCACGACGAGTTCGGTATCGAGTCGCGTCCATCCGGGCTGCAGGCATCGATACACGGTGGGAAGGGAGGGGCGCTCGACGACCCCGCGGGCGACGTCCATGACGGCGCGTTGCAACCCAATCCGCCAGGCGTTGCGTACCGTAGTGGACACCGTGAGGAATCTCATCCGTGTCGCCGTGGCGACAGTCATGCTGACGGGCGTGATCGCGTGCACGTCCTCAGATGACGACGACGAGTTCCAACCGCCAGCAATGTCGGTGTCCTTGATCCAGCGACGGTCGAGTGAGGGGACCCGCACCGTCGCGGTCACCGTCACCAACACCGGGGACAGCGCCTTCACGGTCGAGTCAGTGCGCTTGGTTTGGTCCGTGCTGCCCATGGCACCGACGACGCCAGCGGGTACCGAGTTTCCGCCTGGGCGGCCCCTCGATCTGTTCACGACGTACGGCCGGCCGGACTGCACTGACTATCCGGACCTGCCCGACGATCGCCCCACAGCTGAGCTGACACTTGCCGGCAACCACATCGTCACCAAGCCTCTCGACGCCCACGGGCTGGGCTGGCTACGCCGGCTGTATCGCGTCGAGTGCGAGGCCGCCGTCCTCCGCGCCGCCGCCCAAGTACGGCTCTCCGGCCCATGGACCCGGATCGAGCGCGACGGTCTTCCCTACCTGCGCGGCCGACTCGCGGTGGATCGCATCGGTGGACACCAGCCGATCACGGTGACGTCGGTGTTCGGCAGCGTCCTGCTGTCGTTCGACCCGATGGTGCCGAGCCGGCCCGTCGCCGTCTTGAAAGGCGATCAGGCGGCCCTGCGAGTACCGATCCTGATCGGCTCGTCCGGACGCTGTGACAAGCATGCGCTCGGCGGCAGCACTCAGACGTATCTGCTGAGTGTGTTTGTGCGGCACGGCGACGCTCCGGTGCAGCGACTGATCCGGACCCCGGACGCTCCTATCCGCGATCGCATCCTGCACGTCGTCCACGACGCGTGCGGCATCTAGCAAACGGGATGACGTACGAGGTGCCCTGGGTGGGACTCGAACCCACACTGGACGGTGTTTGAGACCGCGGCCTCTGCCGATTGGGCTACCAGGGCGACGGGGCAACGCTACCGAAACCGACATGCCATCGAGCAATCCCCGGTGCCGAGTAGCCTTCGGATATGGCCACCGAGACTACGAGGAACGTCGACTCCGGGTCGTCGCGCCGACGAGTCGTCATCGCCGAGGACGAGGCGCTGATCCGTCTCGACCTGGCCGAGATGCTTGCGGAGGAGGGCTACGACGTCGTCGGCCAGGCGGGCGACGGCGAGACAGCGGTCGCGCTGGTCGAGGACCAGCGTCCAGACCTCGCGGTGTTCGATGTCAAGATGCCAAAGCTGGACGGCATCTCGGCAGCCGAGCGGGTGGCGACCAAGCGCCTCGCGCCGGTGGTGATCCTGACCGCTTTCAGCCAGCGTGAGCTGGTCGAGCGGGCACGGGACGCCGGCGCCATGGCGTACCTCGTCAAGCCCTTCAGCAAGTCCGACCTGGTGCCAGCGATCGAGATCGCGTTGAGTCGGTTCGCCGAGCTCAGCCAGCTCGAGTCGGAGGTCGACAGTCTCAGCGAGCGGCTCGAATCCCGCAAGGTCGTCGACCGAGCGAAGGGGATCCTGCAGGACCGATTGGGCCTGACCGAGCCCGAGGCGTTCCGTTGGCTCCAAAAAACGGCGATGGACCTCCGGCTGCCGATGCGAGCCGTCGCTGACGGCGTGATCGCGCACGGTCCGGGCACCGCAACCGACATGTAGCCCAGACCGCCACAGGACAGGTCACAACTTGGCAACGACGCCGGGGTGCTGCGCCGAGGCAACTGGGCGACGCGCTAGTTTCACATGGTCCAAAGACAAGTCCGGGCAGCTCGCAGTGACCCGGAGTTCATCAAGGAGGGACCATGTCTCGCCTACATTCCGCCTGGCGACTGGCGGCTGTGAGCACTGCCGCGATGCTGATCTTGGCCTCCTGCGGGGGCGACGATGACGACGGCAGCGCCGAATCCGACAATGCAGACGGCGAAGAAACGACGGCCGCTCAGGGAGGCGACGGCACGCTGACCATAGGCTCGTTGTTGCCGCAGACCGGCGACCTCGCCTTCCTCGGCCCGCCGATGTTCGCCGGTGTCGATCTCGCGCTCAAGGACATCAACGAGGCCGGCGGGGTGCTCGGCCAGGATGTCGGGTACGTGCAAGGTGACTCGGGCGACAAGGCATCGGTCGCGACGACGACGGTCAACAAGCTCCTCAACCAGGACGTCGACGTGATCATCGGTGCGGCCGCGTCGGACATGTCGCTGTCCGTCCTCGACAAGACCGCGACTGCCGGAGCTCTCCTCTTCTCCCCGGCGAACACGTCACCCGAGCTCGACACCCACCCGGAGGAGGCGATGTACGCGCGGACAGCCCCCTCCGACATTCTTCAGGGCAACGTCTTGGGCAACATGATGGTCGACGACGGTGCCAAGAACGCCGCGATCATCTATCGACAGGACTCGTACGGTGAAAACCTCGCCGATCAGACCGCGAAGACGATCGAGGAGCGCGGCGTCACCGTTGCCGCGAAGGTCGCCTACAACGTCACGGCCCAGCAGTACAGCTCGGAGGTGCAGCAGATCGCGGCGAGCAACCCGGACGCGCTCGCCGTCATCGGCTTCGAGGAGACGACAAAGATCATCCCGCAGCTGGTGGCCAACGATGTCGGGCCGCAGGACGTCCAGACGTACTTCGTCGATGGCAACACGTCCAACTACGGCAACGAGTTCCCCAAGGGCACGCTCAAGGGCGTCAAGGCGACGTACCCGGGTGCGGAGCTGACAGGCGACTTCAAGCAGCGGTTGCTGACCGTCGACCCAGACCTGAAGGACTTCGTCTACGGGCCTGAGAGCTATGACGCCACGATCATGGCCGCCCTGGGCGCCATCCAGGCCGACTCCGATTCGGGCGAGGCGATCTCACAATCCGTCATCGACATCTCGCGAGACGGCACGAAGTGCTCGGACTTCGCCTCCTGTTCCGACCTGCTGGAGCAGGGTGAGGACATCGACTACGAGGGCGTGTCCGGACCGGTCGACCTGCTCGACAACGGCAGCCCGGCGAAGGCGACGATCGGCATCTTCGAATACGACAACAACAACAACAACCACAACATCGACTACATCACGGGCGTGATCGAGTAGCCCGCGGTCGACTTGACGATTCGCGACGTTGCCCCAGGCCGAGAGGTCTGGGGCAACGTCGTCGTTAGACCTTCGCCAGGGTGCCCAGGTAGAGCTCGATCACCTTGGGGTCGTTGATGAGCTGCTCTCCGGAGGCCATGTAGGCATTGCGGCCTTGGTCGAGGACGTACCCCCGGTCACAGATCTGCAAGCACCGGCGGGCGTTCTGCTCCACCATGATCACCGAAACCCCGGCGCGATTGATCCGCTTGGCCTGCACGAAGACCTCGTCTTGTAGCGCCGGAGACAGGCCCGCCGACGGCTCGTCGAGCAGCAGGATGGACGGCTCCATCATGAGCGCACGTCCCATGGCTAGCATCTGCCGCTCGCCGCCGGACAGCGAACCGGCGCGCTGCTTGTGCCGCTCGGCGAGAGTCGGGAACAGCTGCGCGACGAACTCGAACCGTTCCTTGAACCGCTTGGGCCGCTGGTAGCTGCCCATCTCGAGGTTTTCCGAGACGCTCAGTGAGGGGAAAACGTTGTTGGTCTGCGGGACGTAGCCAACTCCCTCCGACACGAGCCGGTCGGGACGCCAGTTCGTGATGTCGGCATCGCGAAGTCGTACCGATCCCGAGCTGATCTTGACCAGACCGAAGATTGCTTTGACCAGAGTCGACTTTCCGGCGCCGTTCGGACCGATGATGCCCACGAGCTCGCCGTCGCGACAGTACAGATCGGCTCCGCTGAGGATGTCCACCCCGGGTAGATAGCCCGCAACCACGCCGTCGGCCCGCAGGACCGCGCCTTCGGCCCCTTCCTGACGTGGACCGCTGTCAGCAGGAGGGCCACCGAGATCGTCCGGGCCGGTCACATCGGGGGTGGTCGCATTCATGGCGTCTCCTCACGCGGAGCCTGCTCGGCCAGCTCGTGCTCGGCGGCAGCCAGAATCTTCTGCTCCTCCTCGACAGTCAGCTCCGCGGCGTGATGGGCACCGAGATAAGCGTCGATCACCCTAGCGTCGCTCATGACGGTCTCCGGCGGCCCTTCGGCGATGATGGCACCCTGGGCCATCACGAAAACCCAGTCGGCGATGTCGCGGACCATGTCCATGTCGTGCTCGACGAACATGACGGTCATGCCGTCATCGCGCAACGACTTGACGTGACCGAGCAGCGACTGCTTCAGCGCCGGGTTGACTCCAGCCATCGGCTCATCCAGCATCACGAGCTTCGGCTCGACCATGAGGGCTCGCGCCATCTCCAGCAGCTTGCGTTGGCCGCCGGAGAGTGATCCGGCGAAGTCGTCGCGGAGGTCGTACAGCTGAAAGCGCTTCAGCAACTCCAGCGCGCGCTCGGTGATCGCCGTCTCCTGGGCCCGCCAGCGGAAGGGGAATACGGCGTTCCAGAATTGTTCACCACGCTGGCCGGTGGCGCCGAGACGCATGTTCTCGAGGACGGACAGGCGGGCCAGCGCCTTGGTGAGCTGGAACGTGCGTACCATGCCCCGGCGGGCGACCGCGTAGGCCGGCATGCCGGTCTGGACCCGACCGTTGAACGACCAGGTGCCGGCGCCGGCCCTGTCGAACCCGGTCAGGAGGTTGAACAACGTCGTCTTGCCGGCGCCGTTGGGTCCGATCAGCGCGGTGATAAGGCCACGCTGGACCTCGAGATGGCTCACGTTGACCGCCGTGAGGCCGCCGAACGTTCGGACCACGCCGTCGGCGACGAGGGTCGCGTCCGGCTTGGCCGCGCCGGGCTCGTGCGGCACCGACGCGAGCGGGCCGCTCGTCGCCGGGCCGTCAGGTGCGGGCATCGATTGCCAGCTCCCTTCGGTCGCCGAAAACTCCCTGTGGGCGGAACGCCATCAACAACATTAGGAGTATCCCCATCACGATAAACCGCACCAGGCTGGCCTGGTTGGGGTCCATGATCGAACTCGGGATGATCGCATCGCCAGGGGTGGTCATCTTGTCGAAGAAGAGATCGAGTGCGGTCAAAGAGAACCAGAACATGATGGCCCCGAGCACCGGTCCGAGGACGCGCGCCGCGCCGCCTAGCAACAGGACCGTCCAGGCGAAGAAGGTGGTATCGGTGAGGTAGTCGGACGGTCCGACGTGTGCGAATGTGAGGGCGCTCATGAACCCGGCGAGCGCGCCGAACAGACCACCGAGCACCAGCGACTGCATCTTGTAGGAATAGACGTTCTTTCCCAAGGAGCGCACCGCGTCCTCATCCTCGCGGATTCCCTTCAGCACCCGACCCCAGGGGCTCCGCATCAGCACGAAGACGAGCGCGCAGCACAGGGCGACGAGGCTCCATCCGACGACCATCAGGTAGAAGTCGTAGGCGCTCCAGGTGACCTCGAATCCCCCGATGCTGAAGCCGATGTCGCCGTGGTCTTGCCATGGGTTGAGATCCCGGAAGCTGGTGTGAAAGCCGGAGAGCCCGGTCTGCGCTTCGAAGTAGTCTCGCAGGCTGATCGAGCCGATCACCTGGCGCAGCGTCTCTGCGGCGGCGATGGTCGCGATCGCCAGATAATCGGCGCGTAAGCGCAACGTCGGAACACCCAAGATGAACGCGAGCACAGTGGCGCCACCGAGGCCGACCGCGATGCCGAGCCAGAAGTTGAGATCCCAGGTCGTCACAAACGAGGCGAGCGCATAGGCGGCGACCATCATGAAGGCCGCCTGGCCGAAGTTGAGCAGCCCGGTGTAACCGAAGTGCACGTTCAGGCCAATCGCGGCCAAGCAGTAAAAGACCGCAATCGGTCCGATTCCGTCCTCGATCGCTCCAGAGAGGACATCCAGCCAGCTCATCTGCCTACCTCCCTAGCCCGCTCGCTCGCGCTGTCCGAGCAGGCCTTGCGGTCGGACCAACAAGACGATGATCAAGATGCCCAGCGCCAGCGAGTACTTGAGCTCGGACGCGACGAACAGCGTGGACTCCTCGATAAGCATGCCGACGACAAGGCTGCCCGCCATCACGCCCCAGATCGTCCCGAGCCCGCCGAGGATGACCGCGGCGAACATGAGGAGCAAGACCTTGAAGCCCACCTGATAGTCGAAGCCCTGGGTCAGGCCGAACATGATGCCCCCCAAGCCAGCCAGGGCGGTCCCAGACACCCAGACGACGTTGACCACCCGGTCGACGTTGATCCCGGACGAGGCCGCCAGCGCCGGGTTGTCCGCGACCGCGCGAATCGCCTTGCCGAGCCGGGTCCTGGTCACCGCGAGCGAGACGCC
>JBKOYM010000047.1:0-11307 GCA_046725375.1 Actinomycetota bacterium | reverse complement strand
AGGGACGGGGGCGTGAGGTTTTGGCGCAGGGGTCCCCAGCGACAATAGGTTTGGCGCAGGGGTCCCCAGCGCCAACATGGCCCGCCGCTCACCCGCCCGAAATGCCGCATTCCGCACCGGCGTCGACCTGAGTGCCGTCGCGGTCGCCGAGCCAGTCGTTCGGCAATGCCACCTTGCGAGGAGTGCCCTGGCGGCCACGTGGCCTGCCGAGCTCCTCGACGGGGTACGGCTCGGCCGGATCGAGATCGCCGAGCAGCCGGTCGAGATCGGCCAGCGACGACAGGAGGCCGAGCTGCGATCGGATCCGGCTGCCGGCCCGGAAGCCCTTGAGATACCACGCGATGTGCTTGCGAAACTCGACGCAGCCGCGCTCGGACCCGAAGTACTCCGTCAGCAGCTCGGCATGCCGACGCATCATCACGGCGACGTCGCCGAGCGTCGGCAGCGGCGGGGCAGGCTCGCCGGCGAACCCGGCCGCGAGGTCGCGAAACAGCCACGGTCGACCGAGGCAGCCTCGGCCCACGACGACGCCGGCGCAGCCCGTTTGGGTCACCATGTCGAGTGCGTCGGAGGCCTCCCAGATGTCGCCGTTGCCCAGGACCGGGATGTCGACGTGATCGACCAGCCGCGCGATCGCGTCCCAGTCGGCTCGACCGGAGTAGTGTTGCGCCGCCGTACGCCCGTGCAAGGCGATCGCGGCGCAGCCCGACTCCTGGGCGATCCGGCCGGCGTCGAGGTACGTCTGGTGCTCGTCGTCGATGCCGATCCGGGTCTTCATCGTCACCGGCACGGAGTACGGCTCGGCCGCCTCGACCGCCGCGGTCAGGATGTCGGCGAGGAGCCGGCGCTTCCACGGCAATGCGGCGCCGCCACCCTTGCGAGTCACCTTGGGCACCGGGCAGCCGAAATTGAGGTCGACGTGGCCGACGCCGTAGTCGCCGCACAGCATCTCGACGGCCTTGCCGATGTAGATCGGGTCGATGCCGTACAGCTGGACCGACCGCACCTGCTCGCTCGGGTCGAAGACCAGCATCGACAGGCTCGTGCGGTCACCCTCGACGATGCCGCGAGACGTGATCATCTCGCAGACGTAGAGACCGGCGCCCTGCTCTCGACAGAGCCGGCGGAACGCGGCGTTGGTGACTCCGGCCATGGGCGCCAATACCACCGGCGGCGTCACCGCCAGCGGTCCGAGTCGCAACGTGGTCGGCACGGGCACCAAACCATTGTGCCGTACGAGCGCGGACCGGTCGGCCCGCCAGTGGGGCCACCCTGGGCCACAAGGGGCTACCCCAGGCGAACGCCACGACACCCGCACGCGGTTCGAGTTTCACTCCGGTCGGCGCGAGTGCGATGATCGAATGCATGATCGGACGGATGCATCACGTCGTGATGGACTGTCCAGACCCGGCTGCGCTGGCGACGTTTTACTCCGAGTTGCTCGGTCTGCCCGTCACCTATCGGTCAGACGACTGGGTCGTCGTCGCCGAAAACGACCGGACGTCCGGCCTCGCGTTCCAGCTCGCGCCGGACCATCAGCCGCCTCGTTGGCCCGACGCCTCACGACCGCAGCAGTTTCACCTCGACATCATGGTCGATGACCCCGATGCGGCCGAGAGCGATGTCGTCGCGCTCGGCGCGACTCGACTGCCGTCGGACACCGGGCGGATCTTCGCCGACCCGGCGGGCCATCCGTTCTGCCTGATCGACCGACCCGGGTGGGCTCCGCCCGTACACCCCGATGGTGCCGGTTGAACGATCACGAGCACGTCGCTGACGTCGAGTGGGGCGAGGTTGTCGATGATCTCGTCCGAGGCGACGACGTGCTGCGCCCGGTCAGTCAGCAGGTCATGGAGTGGCTCGGCGTCACCGAGGGCGCCAGGGTAGCCGACATCGGCTGCGGCGCCGGCGGCATGACCAGCCTGCTCGCCGAGGCGGTCGGGCACAGCGGCACGGTGTACGCCGTCGACGGCGAGCCGGCCCTGATCAGCGCGACCCGCGAACGCTGCGAAGCGTTGGGCTACGCCACACGGGTGCAGACGCTGCACCACGACCTCCACACCGGCGTGCCCAGGATCGCCCGGCTGCTCGACCTCGTCTGGGCGGCCAACGTCGTGCACCATCTCGCCGACCAAGAAGCCGCGATCGACCAGCTCGGTGAACTCCTCCTCGACGGCGGCCGGCTCGCGCTCAGCGAAGGCGGCCTGCACACGGTCACGATGCCGTGGGACGTCGGCGTCGGACGGCCGGGTCTCGAGGCCCGGCTGCATGCGGCCGAGGCCGAGTGGTTCGTCCGGATGCGGGCGTCCATCCCCGGTTCGACACGGGCGCCGTACGGGTGGCCGACGCTGCTCCGTATGGCCGGGCTCACCAACGTACGCAGCCGATCGTTTCTGCTGGATCGGCCGAGTCCGATCTCGGCACATGTCGCCGGATACGTCGTCGGATCGTTGCGCCGCCGCGTCGAGCGCACCGCCGATCGGCTCGACGATCACGACCGCGCGGCCTGGGACCGCCTACTCGACCCCGACTCCGCCGACTACATGGGGACTCGCGACGACCTGTTCTGCCTCGCGGCGATCACCGTGCACGTCGGCGTACGACGGCTCTAGCTGACTGGGGAGGATCGCGCCAATCGCGTATTGGCGCAGGGGTCCCCAGCACCGAACCTATTGGCGTCGGGGACCCCTGCGCCAACGCGTCCGCGGCCTCAGCCCGCGCGCCCGCCCCCATCCGACTTCGGCGCGGGCGACTTGGGGTTGGGTTTCTTGGACGCCGGAGGCTTCGATGCGGGGTGCTTCGACGGTGGCGCGTTGGTCTTCGGCACCTTGACCGACTCCGGTACGGCCCACCGGACCGGATCGAACCCGTCGTAAGGCCGCAGCTCCACCGAGTCGAGCTTCGCCCCGTGATGAACGAGATACACCAGGCACGTACGCTGGGTCGCCTTCGGACCGAACGTCGCCGGCAGCGGCCCGCCCGGACACGCGTCGAGATCGCCGACCAGCGTGACGGCCGGGAAGTACGTGTTGGTCGAGTCGTGCCCGTACAGCGGCAGCGCGGCCCGGCCGAGCTGTCCGGGTCCGGCGTTACGCACCGTCGCGGTCACGTAATAGGGCGTCGACCGCATCTGCTCCGGAGCGAGAGCGAAATGGGCGAAGTCCTTGCGCATCGAGCCGACGGCGATCTTCGTGACCGTGATGGTGACGATGCTGACCCGATCCGGGCCGGCCTTGTAGACGACGCTCGCCGGCTGGCCCAGGTCCAAGGTTGATCCGGGATCCGTCAAGGTCACGCCAGCCGGCACGGCGACGCTCGGCCCTGAGGTGGACGGCGTTTTGCCGAGCGCCTCGGCTCCGGCGTCGTTGTCGTCGCCGGAACAGGCGGAGACGGCCAGAAGCATGACCGCGGCCGCGAGGGCCGACCAACCTCGTGTCGCCATCAGGACATTATGCGGCGGCTACCTGTGCGCGCCGAGGCACCCCCGGCTGCAACGACTCCGGGCCGTCCGTCTCGAGCGGGTGTGTGACCTCAGCCGGCATCAAACCAACTTCGTAGCGAGGTGCTCGCGGATCCGATCGAGTCCGATCCGCTCCTGATTCATGCTGTCGCGCTCCCGGATCGTGACGGCCTGGTCGTCGAGGGTGTCGAAGTCGACCGTGACGCAGTAGGGCGTGCCGATCTCGTCCTGGCGACGGTAGCGCCGACCGATCGCGCCGGCGTCGTCGAACTCGACGTTCCACAGCGTCCGCAGCTCGGCGGCCAGGTCCTTCGCCTTCGGGGAGAGGTCGGCGTTGCGCGACAACGGCAGCACAGCGACCTTGATCGGCGCGAGTCGCGGGTCGAGCTTCAACACGACTCGCCGGTCGACGCCGCCCTTGGTGTTGGGCGCCTCGTCCTCGGCGTACGCGTCCATCAGGAACGCCATCATGGATCGGTTGACGCCGGCCGCAGGTTCGATGACGTACGGCGTCCAGCGTTCGTTCTTACCCTGGTCGAAGTACGACAGGTCCTGGCCCGAGTGCTTCGAGTGCGTCGACAGGTCGAAGTCGGTCCGGTTGGCGATGCCCTCGAGCTCGTCGTACTCCTTCGCGCCGAGCTTGAACCGGTACTCGAGATCGACCGTACGCTTCGCGTAGTGCGACAGCTTCTCCTGCGGGTGCTCGTACCTGCGGAGATTGTCCGGGTCGATGCCGAGGTCGACGAACCAGTCCCACCGGGCCTGGATCCAGTACTCGTGCCACTCCTCGTCTGAGCCCGGCTCGACGAAGTACTCCATCTCCATCTGCTCGAACTCGCGGGTCCGGAAGATGAAGTTGCCCGGCGTGACCTCGTTTCGGAAGCTCTTGCCGATCTGGCCGATGCCAAACGGCGGCTTGCGACGCGCCGACGTCATCACGTTGAGGAAGTTGATGAAGATTCCCTGTGCCGTCTCGGGCCGCAGGTAGTACAGGTTTTCCGCCGACTCGACCACGCCCAAGTAGGTCTTGAGCAGGCCGTGGAACATCCGCGGCTCGGTCCAGGCACCCTTCGTACCGCAGTGCGGGCAGGCGACCTGAGCCATGTCGACATCGTCTTCGTCGACATCCTTTCGGGCGGCGAAGTCCTCACGCAGGTGGTCCTCGCGAAACCGCTTGTGGCACGACTGGCACTCGACCAGCGGGTCGACGAACGCGTCGATGTGTCCGGACGCCTCCCAGACCTTGGTCGGCAGGATCACCGAGGAGTCGAGACCGACGACGTCGTCGCGCCCCTGCACCATCGACTTCCACCACTGACGCTTGACGTTTTCCTTCAGCTCCACGCCGAGCGGCCCATAATCCCAGGCGGACCGCGTGCCGCCGTAGATCTCGCCGCAGGGGAACACGAATCCCCGGCGCTTGCACAGGCTGACGATGGTGTCGACGGAATCGGCAGGCACGGCATCTCCATCCGGCTGGGTGTCGGCGGACTGGGCCGGCCATCATCGGTCGGCCCCCAAGGTCACCAGGTTATCTGCCCGACCAAGCCGATTTGCGCCGGTGCTCCATCTTGCGCCGAAATTGCGCTTCTGCCCGGCCCCCGACGTCGACGGACAGCGAACGCGGTTGGGGCGGGCAGACGCGCAATCTCGGCGTGAGCGGGCTCGTGGGACGATGCGACGGTGTCACCTCGACCAACTCGCAGTCAGGTCCTCCTGGCGCGACTGCATGCTCTGCCCCGCCTGACTGTTCCGGCGATCGTCTTGGTGCTGACCCTCGCGGGTCTGCTGGCGCCACCGCCGATCGGGGTACCGTGCCTGATCATCCTGGCGGTGTTTCTCGGCTGGCTGGCCTGGCTCGCGTGGCCCAGGCTCGACCAGGCCGGGCGACTCCTGCGCGCGCTGGTCGTCGGCCTGCTGGTCGGCGCCGCCATCGCACGAGCGACCGGCGCCCTCGCGTGAGGCGGGTTGGCGCTGGGGACCCCTACGCCAAACCTATTGGCGCTGGGGACCCCTGCGCCAACAGGACCCGGCGGACTAGTTGACAATCGTTCTCAACAAGTTGAGAATCGTTGTCATGTGGTTCAAGCCCCTGACCCTGCTCGGCGCGATCGCGAGCATGCTTCTCCTTGCCGCGTGTTCGGGAGACGACGCATCAGACGATCGTCCTCAGGTGATCGCGTCGTTCTATCCCTTCGCATTCGTCGCCGAGCAGGTCGGGGGCGACACGATCGACGTCGAAAACCTGACCCATCCCGGTGCCGAGCCACACGACCTGGAACTCGACCCGCAGCAGGTCGCCGACCTCACCGACGCGTCACTGGTCGTCTTCGAACGCGGCTTCCAGCCCGCCGTCGACGATGGCATCGACCAGGCCGGCGTCTCCGATGACGCCACTCTCGACGTCGCCGACGTGGTCGAACTGGCCCCTGCCCCCGAGGGGTCCGACGAGGAGACCGAGTACGACCCTCATGTATGGCTGGACCCGGTCGCGATGCAGCAGATCACCGATGCGGTCGCCGATCGGCTGATCGAGATCGACCCCGATCACCAGACCGTTTACGAGCGCAACCGCGACCAACTCCTCGGTGACCTCCGCCGACTGGACGCCGCGTACGAGCAAGGTCTGGCCGACTGCGAGCGCCGGTCGATCGTGACGAGCCACGATGCGTTCGGCTATCTCGCCCGTCGGTACGGCCTCGAGCAGATCCCGATCGCCGGCATCGACCCGCACGCGGAGCCGTCCCCCTCAGAGCAGGCCGAGATCGCCGATCTGGTCGAGCAGGACGGCATCACGACGGTGTTCACTGAGACACTGGTGAGCGACGACGTCGCCGAGTCGATCGCCGACGAGACCGGCGTCTCCCTAGCCACCCTGGACCCGATCGAAGGGCTGAGCGATGACACCTCCGACGACACGTACCTCACGCTGATGCGCTCCAACCTCCAGACGCTGCGCGAGGCGAACGGGTGCACATGACGGCGCCTGTCGTCACCGTCGAGGACGTCAGCGTCGCGCTGTCCGGTCGGCCCGTCGTACGTCGGGCCGGCCTTCGCGTGTCGCCGGGCGAGTTCGTCACGCTGCTCGGAGCCAACGGATCCGGGAAGTCGACGCTGATCCGCACGATCGTCGGCCTGCTACCGGCGGCGTCCGGTTCGATCGAGCTGTTCGGCACGCCCCAGCAGCAGTTCCACGATTGGCGTCGAGTCGGCTACGTCCCGCAGCGTTCGACGGCGCAGTCGGGCGTGCCGGCCACCGTCGGCGAGGTGGTGACGACCGGACGGCTGTCGCGCCATCGGTTCCTCGGCTGGCCCACCCGATCCGACCGGGCCGCGGTCGCGGAGGCACTCGAGATCGTCCGCCTGGCCGACCGGGGTCGCGACTCCGTCGCCCAGCTCTCCGGCGGCCAGCAGCAGCGCGTCATGATCGCCCGGGCGCTGGCAGCGCATCCGGATCTGCTCGTGCTCGACGAGCCGACCGCGGGTGTCGATCAAGCCAGCCGGATCGTCCTGGCCGATGTGTTCGCCGACCTCGTCGCCAGGGGCACGACGATTCTGCTCGTCGCACACGAGCTCGGCCCGCTCACGCCGCTCGTCGATCGGTCCATCGTGCTGCGCGACGGCCGGATCGTGTTCGAGGGCGACGCCGAACAGGCGGTTCTCGACCTCGGCCTGGGTGAGCACCATCATCCCGAAGGGCCGACGCCGCCGCGCGTACCCCTCACCGACGATGCGGCATGGGGACATGGCAGCCATGCTTGACCTGTGGCAGTACGAATTCATGCAGCGGGCGCTGGTCGCGGCGATCTGCACCGGACTCGCGGCGCCGGCGATCGGGACGTACCTCGTTCAACGCCGCCTCGCCCTGCTCGGCGACGGCATCGGACACGTCGCCCTGACCGGGGTCGCGATCGGACTGCTCACCGGGTGGGCGCCGTTGACGAGCGCGGTCGTACTCGCGTCGGCTGGCGCTATCGCCATCGAGCTGCTGCGAGCGTACGGCAAGACCAGCGGTGACGTGGCCTTGGCGCTGCTCTTCTACGGCGGCATCGCGGGCGGCGTCTTCTTGACCGCGCAGGCCGGCGAGTCGGCGGCGACCCTCAACACGTACTTGTTCGGCTCCATCACCACGATGTCGCCGGCAGAGCTGCGTGACGTCGCGATTCTGTCCGCGCTGGTCGTCATCGTGACGGTCGGACTGTCGCCGCAATTGTTCGCCATCTGCCAGGACGAGGACCAATCGCGGGTGTCCGGAGTGCCGGCGCGGGCGTACGGGGTGCTGATCGCGGCGCTCGCGGCGATCACCGTCACCGTGTCGATGCGCACCGTCGGACTCCTGCTCGCCAGTGCGCTCATGGTCGTCCCGGTCGCGACGGCACAGCAGCTGAGTCGGAGCTTCCGGACCACCTTCGTCCTCGCGGGCGTGCTGGGCGTCGTGGCCTCGGTGAGCGGTGTCGCCGTGAGCTTCGAGGCGGCCACTCCCCCGGGCCCGACGATCGTCTTGCTCGCGCTCGCTGGGTTCGTCGTCGCGGCGCCTGTCGGAGCCGTCCTGGCCTGGCGACGGACTCGGCTGGCACCGTTCGAGGCGGCCGAGCCGGACGAGCACGATCTCGCCGAACAGCATCCGCACGAGCACGGTCCCGGGTGCGGACATCCTGCGGTGCGGCATGGCGACCATGTCGATTACGTTCACGGTGGACACCGACACGCGCCCCACGGACAGCACTATGACGAACACTAGACGACCGAGGACGGCTACGCCTGCGCCCGCGAGTCCGATCGCGGCCCGTGCGACGCGGCAGCGTCGTGCGGTCGGCGACGCGCTCGCGGAGCTCGACGACTTCCACAGTGCGCAGCAGATCCACGACCTGCTCACGCGCCGTGGCGAGCGGGTCGGCCTGTCGACCGTCTATCGCACGCTCCAGTCGATGGCCGACGCCGAAGAGGTCGACGTCCTCCGTTCTGACGAGGGCGAGGCGCTCTATCGCCGCTGCAGTTCGGGACATCATCACCATCTCGTGTGTCGTTCGTGCGGCCGTACCGTCGAGGTCGAGGGCCCGACCGTCGAACGCTGGGCCGACCGGGTCGCCGGCGAGCACGACTTCGCGGAGGTGTCGCACACGCTCGAGATCTTCGGGGTCTGTGCCGACTGCCGCTGAGCCACCGGCCGGGCTCGCTGGGCCTCGGCACCTCCGAGTTTTGGCGTGAAATACAGCCGGATCAGCGGTCGAGACCTGTACTTCACGCCAAAACTCGGGTCTGAGTCCGGTGGCCCGACCCGAATTCGGGTTGCCGCGCCCGGTCGAGCCGTCCATGATCGGCGCCGTGGACGCTGCCGTCATCGTGATCACCGGCGTCATGGCCGCCGGCAAGTCGACCGTCGCGCAGCTCGTCGCCGAACGACTGCCGCGCTCGGCCCATGTGCACGGCAACGACTTCAGCCGCTACGTCGTCGGCGGCCGAGCCCGCATGGACCGAGGCCCCGACGGTTCGGTAAGCCGGGAGGCGTGGGTCCAGCTGCGACTGCGCTATCGGCTCTCGGCACTGGTGGCCGACGAGTACGCCAGGGCCGGCTTCGTCGCTGTGGTGCAAGACGTCGTGACCGGGCCGATCTTGCGCGAGTACGTCGGGCTGTTCGCCATGCGGCCGCTGCACGTCGTCGTACTCGATCCGGACGCGGAGTCTGTTGCGCAACGGGAGCGGGACCGACCCAAGACGGGTTACACGACCTGGTCCGTCCAGGCGTGCGTGGCCGACCACCGTCGCGCGACCGAGCGGATCGGCCTGTGGATCGACTCGAGTGAGCAGACGCCGGACCAGACGGCCGATGAGCTCCTCGACCGGCTCGACGAGGCCCGTATCGCCTGAGTCGGCGGGCCCTCGACCCACGTATTGGCGTGAGATACACCTCGAACGACGCCGCGAACCTGCATTTCACGCCAATACTCGCCCTGGGGCGAGCCGGGAGCGTCAGGCCGTGCCGTAGCGGCGGCTGCGCTGGGCGTACTCCTCGATCGCCGCCCACAACGCTCGCCGGTCGGCGTCGGGCCAGGCGATGTCGGAGAAGACCAGCTCCGCGTACGCCGCCTGCCACAGCATGAAGTTGCTGATCCGCTGCTCCCCCGACGTACGCCAGAACATGTCCACGTCGGGCAGATCCGGCTCGTCGAGGTAGCGCCGCAGCGTGCGCTGGTCGACTCGCGCCGGGTCGACCCGACCCGCGACCGCGTCCCGCGCCAGTGCCGCCGCGGCATCGGCCAGTTCGGCCCGGCCGCCGTAGTTGACGCACATGGTCAACGTGAGCCGATCGTTGTCGCGAGTCAGCTCCTCAGCCACCTCCAGCTCCTTGATCACGCTGCGCCATAGCCGTGGCCGCCGTCCGGCCCACCGCACCCTGACCCCGAGCTCGTGCATCTCGTCGCGCCGGCGCCGGATCACGTCGCGGTTGAAGCCCATCAGGAAGCGCACCTCGTCGGGCGAGCGCTTCCAGTTCTCGGTCGAGAAGGCGTACGCCGACACGTGTGTCACGCCGATCTCGATCGCGCCCTCGACCACGTCGAACAGCGCCGCCTCGCCGGCCTCATGCCCCGCGGTCCGGGGCAGTCCACGGGCGCGCGCCCACCGCCCGTTGCCGTCCATCACGATCGCGACGTGCTTCGGCACCTGGGCACGTGGGATCTCCGGCGGTTTCGCACCGGACGGGTGTGGTGTTGGACGGCGATAGGTACGACGTGCCACGGGCCCGCTCCTGTCAGCGGTCGACGTACGACAGCGAACGCAGTCCGTGTTCGAGATGCCAGGCGAGGTACGCGGCGACCATGCCACTCCCCTCGCGCCGGCTGCGTTCGTCACTCGCCGACGCAGTCTCCCAGTCGCCGGACAGCAGCGCCGCCAGCAGCGTCACGGTCGACGGCGCCGGGGTTGCGGACCCGGGCAGCCGGCAGTTGCCACACAACATGCCGCCGGCGCCGGGGTTGAACGACCGATGCGGCCCGGGCTCGCCGCAGCGCACGCAGTCGGCGAACGACGGGGCGTACCCGGCGACGGCGAGCGACCGGAGCAGGAAGGAGTCGAGGATCAGCGTCGGGTCGCGATCGCCGGCGGCCAGGGCGCGCAACGCCCCGACGAGGAGCAGGTACTGCTGCACCGACGGATGGCCCTCCTCGGTGCTCAGCCGCTCGGTCGTCTCGAGCATCGCGGTGCCGGCGGTGTACGTCGGGTAGTCGGCGCTGATCGTCGCGCCGTACGGCCCGAGCGTCTCGGCCTGCGTCACGATGTCGAGCGAGCGCCCCTCGGCGAACTGGCAGTCGACGTGCATGAACGGCTCCAGCCGGGCGCCGAAGCGCGAGCTCGTACGCCGGACCCCTTTCGCGACGGCCCGGACCTTGCCGTGCTGGCGCGTCAGCAGCGTGACGATGCGGTCGGCCTCGCCGAGCTTTTGCGCGCGCAGGACGACACCCTCGTCGCGATAGAGAGCCACGGGTCAATTCTCCCCCACGGCGGTCGGTTCGCCGGGACGTCGAGGCGTTTGGCCCGGAGTCCGCCCCGGAACGAACCTATTGCCCGGGGTGGCCCCGGGCCAAAACCGGCGCGGCCAGCCCCGATGCAGCGACGTCGGGGAGACTCCGGGTGTGGACGTCATCGATCCGGACGAATCGACGCTCTTGGCCCGGGCCCGTGCCTTGGTCCCCCGGACCGGCCGCCGAGTGCTCGGCATCGCCGGCCCACCCGGTGCCGGCAAGACGACCCTCGCGGAGTGGTTGCTCGAGCGCCTGCGCGCCGAGCGGGTCGACGTCGCGTACGTACCGATGGACGGGTTCCATCTGGCCGACGCCGCTCTGACGGAG
>JBKOYM010000114.1:0-24856 GCA_046725375.1 Actinomycetota bacterium | reverse complement strand
CTCCTCCTCGAAGTCCCACCGTGCTCGCCTGGCCTGCCGTCCGGCGTTGGCCCAGGCGTTGACGACCTGCGTCGAGGCGAGCATCGGGTTGGCTCCGGGCTGACCCTGGACGGAGATGCCGTATTCGACCTCGGTGCCCATGACCCGGCGCACACTGACCTGCTCGCTCACCTTCCCCAGCGTACGGGGGATATGTAGGCAGCGCTGTGTTCAGGGCCTCCCGGCCAGCTCGATCGGCGCCGACCACACACCGACTTCGGGTAGCCCGCGGATCGGTTTTCGTGGCCCTCTCCACTGCGATACTCCCGCGCATGCGCAGCCCGCAGCGCCTGATCGTGTTCTTGATCCTGTTCGTGATCGCGATGGCGGCCATGGTCGTCTCGTCCGGAGGACCGAACCTCGAGACCCCCGAGGGGAACGAGGGCCTTCGGTCGCCCGCCTTACCGAAACCGGGCGAGGCGGCGTGGACACTGCCGTCGCGCCACCTGGTGTCGGCCCCGGTCGAGGCCGGAGGAAACGTCGTCGTCTATACCGCGACGAAGGGCCGCCTCAACCTGACCGTCGTCGACCCGGACACCGGCCGCGTCATCGCCCGCCGCCCGTCCTCGTCGTCGTACGTCACGCCCGGCGTCACGATGACGGTTGTGGCGCGCGGCGACCTGGTGTATCACTACCGACCCGCCGGGCGGCCGCAGCTGGCCCGAGTCGAGGTGTACGACGCACGCAGCGACCGCGTCGTGTCGCGCAGCGCGCCGGCGTACTTCTGGAGCCTCCCGACCGGATGCCTACGGCCCGACGGCGGTCCGGTCTGCGTCTCGGCCGGTGACGCCAATCCCGCATCGGTCTATCGGGTGAGCCCGAGGACCGGGCGGCTGCGGTTGACCGTGCCGCATGCCGGGCGCAATCTCGACGCGAACCTCTACGACGCCAGCGACCGGATCGCCTATGTACGGGCCGACCGTACGCTGTGGCGGCGGACCGCGCTGGCCATGTTCGGCGGCCGTACCGTGTCGCCCACCCACGGCTGGGACTGGCGACGACAGGGGCCCTATCTGATCGGGTCGTTCGGCGCCGACGAACATCCGAGCGCCGGCGCGTGGATCAAGCGGCCCGGCCACATCGCCCGCATCGACCCGCGGACCGGACAGACCCTCTGGGTCCGTCCAGGCACGGCGTACTGCGAGCTCGACAGCATGGAGCCGGCTATCAGCGGGCCACGGCGATGGTTCCGCTGTGCGACGTCGGGCCGGGCGATCGGGACCGGCGACGGCTCGTACCAACTCTCGGACTGGCGGACCACGATCACCCGTTTCGACCCCGAGACCGGCGAGCGGCTGTGGTCGACCGCTGCGGCCCATTGGGACACGATCTACGACGGCAGCAGCTGGGTGAAGCTGTCCGACTCCCTGGTGGCCGGCCGGCGCGACGGCGACCTGGTGACGTTGGATGTGACCTCCGGACGGATCACCAAGGCCGACCCCGACGTGGTCGGCTGGTGCGCCCAGCAGGGGACCTACCGCGACCACGACTCGTCTGCCCGGCCGAGGACGCGGATCGCTCGTGGGCTGGCCTCGCCCTGTCGGGCCAGCGGCCGGCAGGTCAGTGATCCGACCTTCGTCGATCC
The DNA here is from genome assembly GCA_046725375.1 of Actinomycetota bacterium. Classification (GTDB taxonomy): domain Bacteria; phylum Actinomycetota; class Actinomycetes; order Propionibacteriales; family Nocardioidaceae; genus DATFRX01. Next base: position 23,232 of record JBKOYM010000114.1, on the reverse strand, counting down.
CGCTTTCGGGGTGCCCGTCGCCGGCATGTACGTGTGGGCGTCGACGTCCGGCCTGCACGCGGTGCACCTGGGTTGAGCCCGGCACCGTCGGTGGCCAGGTTTACGGTCGGCGACGTGCGGGCGAGTCGGTTGGTGGCGGAGTTGCTGGTGCTGCAGCGACGGGGGCGGGTGACGGCGGCCGAGATGGCGGCCGAGCTCGAGTGTTCGGAGCGGACCGTCTACCGGGACATGGTGGCGCTCGGCGAGGCGGGTGTGCCGGTCTACGCGGAGCGCGGGATCGGGGGCGGGTTCCGGCTCATCGATGGCTACCGGACGCGGCTCACCGGACTGACGCGTGACGAGGCCGAGGCGTTGTTCTTGTCGGCGCTGCCGGCCCAGGCGGCTGAGCTGGGTCGGGCGACGGCGGCGACCGCGGTCCGGCACAAGCTGCTCGCTTCGCTTCCAGTAGGGCACTCCCTGGTCGCGGAGGCGGCGACGGGACGCTTCCATCTCGACGCGCCGGGCTGGTTTCGCGACGTCGAGACGCCGCCGCTGCTCCGCGTGCTCGCCGACGCGGTGTGGGGCGACGAGCGAGTACGGATCGGCTATCGGCGCGAGGGCGGTACGGTCCGACGTACGCTCGAGCCGCACGGCGTCGTCCTCAAGCAGGGCGTCTGGTACGCGGTCGCCAGAGTCGGCGCGTCGTGGCGTAGCTACCGCATCGACCGGGTCACCGAAGCTGAACCCACCGGGGAGCGCTTCGATCGCGATCCGGACTTCGACCTCGAGACATGGTGGGCCCGGCAGGCGACAGCGTTCGAGGCCGGCCTGCTGCGCCACCACGTGACGATCCGGCTCAGCCCGCACGGCCGGCGCCGACTCGGCCGGGTCGTCGAGCCGCTGGCGGCACGCGAAGCGCTGTCGACCGCGGCCGCGGTCGACGATGACGGCTGGACGACGGTACGGCTGCCGACCGAGGCGCTCGGCTTCGCCGTGGATGCGATCGTCGCCCTGGGCGTCGATGCCGAGGCGTTGGAGCCGCCGGAGTTTCGGCGTCGAGTGGCGCAGACGCTGCGCAACGCGGCCGACCGCTACGGCCCCGACGCACCCCGCGCGCAGACGGCCTGAGTCAGTCGTCGCCGAACCAGTCGTCCGACAGCCATGCCTTGCGGTCCCAAAACGGGCTCGAACGCCGTCCGTTGACGTCGGTGAAGTCGTATTCCTCGGCCAACTCGACCACGGTCTTGAGCGATCCGGTGTGGCGCCGTACGTCGGCATCGGACGTCAGGGCCGCGATGGCGCGACCGACGAACTCCACGGACTCGGTTTCGTCCGCCTCCTCCGGCGTGAGATGCATGCGTTCGGTATGCATCCATCCCGGCGACACGGCGAGCGCGGTTACGCCGTACTTGCCCATGTGGTGCGCGACGCCGACCGGGATCCGGTTGATCGCGGTCTTGACGACGTCGTAATAGAGCTGGCCGTGGTACTCGTCGCCGACCGCCCATGTCGTCAAGACGACGAGCCCGTCCCGCGTGTCGTTGAGGAGCGGCGCCGCCATCTGGATCGTCACGATGTGCGACCGCAGTCCGGCGGCGAGCATCAGGTCGAGATGGGCCAGGTCGAGATCCCACAAGGGGTCGCCTTCCAGGCTGATCTCGTAGCCGCCCCATGCATTGGACACCAGCAGGTCTAGTCGCCCTTGCTCCTCTCGTACGCGGTCGAACAACGCCCGCACCTGGTCGGGTTCGGTGTGGTCGACGCGGACGGCGATCCCCTGTCCGCCGGCCTTGGTCACCTCGTCGGCGGTGTCCTCGATCGTCTCGGGCCGGCCCGTCGGACTCGGTCCGGCGCGGGTGGTCCGTCCGGTAACGTAAACCGTCGCACCGTGGCTGCCGAGCACGCGGGCGATCCCTCGCCCGGCTCCGCGGCTGGCCCCGGTCACGACGGCGATCTGGTCTCGAAGTGGTCTCATGACCCGATCGTCCGACCCCCACCTGACACCAACTGTCAGGTAGCCCACCAGTCAATCCGCTTGCCACCGCGCTCGCGTCGAACCACGCTCGTCGGCATGCGACAGCTCATCGACTCCGGATGGGACAGCCGGGCCTGGATCGTCGACGGTGTGTGGCTGGACCGAGAGCCGCGGCGCCCGAGGGTCGCCGAACGCCTTCGGGCCGAGACCCGGTTGATGGCCTGGCTGGCGCCAGAGCTGCCGTTGGCAGTTCCCGTGCCGACGATCCTGCGCGACGAACCGCTTCGGGTGCGACATCGCCTGATCGTTGGCCGGCCAATTCGTGACAGCGACGATGCACTCGCGACCGTCCTGGGTACGTTCGTCCGCGCCCTCCATGGTGTATCGACCGGCGAGGCCGTACGCCGCGGCGCCGAGGATGTCGACGAGTCAAGCGGCTGGCTGCTCCGCGAGGTCGATCGGATGCGGGCCGAGGTGCTGCCACTCCTCGACGGACCGGCCGCCGATGCCGGTGCGAGACTCCTGGACCGCTGTGCCGCGCCGCCGCCGGTCGCCACTCTGGTGCACGGTGACCTGGGTCCGGACCACATCCTGGTCGCCGACGGCATGGCGACGGGAATCATCGACTGGACCGATGCCCACATCGGCGATCCGGCGCTCGACCTGGCCTGGCTGCTCCACGGGACGCCGGCCCGGTTCGCGTCTGCGGTCGCCGAGGCGTACGGCGCCGACGAGGGCGTCCACAGCCGGGCAAACGCCTGGCATCGGCTCGGCCCCTGGCACGAGGTCTTGTACGGCCTCGACACCGGGAGAACCGCTATGTCGCGAGCGGGCTCACCGGCGTACGAAAGCGGCTCGGCGGCGAGCCGAACGGGTCAACTGTTGCCGGGAAATGACGAGTCGCCGCCGCGAGGACCTGCAACTTCCCGGCAACAGTCGCAGCCGCTCCGCCCTACCGGCGTCGCTTGCGCCGCGCGCCCCAGGCGGCTGACAGGTTGACGCCGACGATCCCGGCCCAGGCGATCGCGATGCCGTAGACGTCGCCGAAGATGCCCGCCACGACAGTGATCGGGATGCCGAGACCCATCGACGAGTACACGAGTTCCTTGTCGAAGCCCTCTCCCTCGTGCTCCTTCAGCTCGGCCTCGACGCGCTTGTCGACGGCCTGGTCGACCCGCTCGAGGAACGCCTCGACCAGCGCCGGCTCGTACGTCGGGTCGAGGTCGTGACGCGCCGCGACCATCGCCTCGAGGTCTTTGGCGAGACCTTCGTCGTCCTTGGCCGCCGACATCACGCGCCGTCGCTACAGGTACTGACCCGTGTTGGCGACAGTGTCGATCGACCGGCCGGGCTCGGTGCCCTCCTTGCCCGAGATGAGGGTCCGGATGAAGACGATCCGCTCACCCTTCTTACCGGAGATCCGAGCCCAGTCGTCCGGGTTGGTCGTGTTGGGCAGGTCTTCGTTCTCCTTGAACTCGTCCACGACCGCCTGCATGAGGTGGTGGACCCGAAGACCCTTCTGATCGCTTTCGATGAGGTCCTTGATCGCCATCTTCTTGGCCCGGTCGACGATGTTTTCGATCATCGCGCCGGAGTTGAAGTCGCGGAAGTAGAGCACTTCCTTGTCGCCGTTGGCGTAGGTGACCTCGAGGAAGCGGTTTTCCTCGGTCTCGGCGTACATCCGCTCGACCACGCGCTGGATCATGCCCGACACGCAGGCCACGCTGTCGTCGCCGAACTCCTTGAGATCCTCGGCATGCAGCGGCAGCTGGGGCGTGAGGTACTTGCTGAAGATGTCGCGCGCCGACTCCGCGTCCGGTCGCTCGATCTTGATCTTCACGTCGAGCCGTCCGGGCCGCAGGATGGCCGGGTCGATCATGTCCTCGCGGTTGGAGGCGCCGATGACGATGACGTTTTCGAGTCCCTCGACGCCGTCGATCTCGGACAGCAGCTGCGGGACGATCGTGTTTTCGACGTCGGACGACACGCCGGATCCGCGAGTACGGAACAGCGAGTCCATCTCGTCGAAGAACACGATGACTGGCGTACCCTCGCTGGCCTTCTCACGGGCCCGCTGGAAGACCAGCCGGATGTGCCGCTCGGTCTCGCCGACGTACTTGTTGAGCAGCTCCGGACCCTTGATGTTGAGGAAGAAGCTCTTGCCCTCCTCGCCGGTCTTGGCCGCGACCTCCTTCGCCAGTGAGCTCGCCACCGCCTTGGCGATCAACGTCTTGCCGCAGCCGGGCGGGCCGTAGAGCAGGATGCCCTTGGGCGGCGTGAGCTGATGCTCGGCGAACAGGTCCGGGTAGAGGTAGGGCAGCTCGATCGCGTCTCGGATCGCCTCGATCTGGCCGCGCAGGCCGCCGATGCTCGCGTAGTCGATGTCCGGGACCTCTTCGAGGATGAGCTCCTCGACCTCGGTCTTCGGCACCTTCTCGTAGACATAGCCGGCCCGCGAGTCGAGCAGCAGCGAGTCGCCGGCCCGGATCTTCTCGCCCTTCAGTGACTCGGCGATCCGCACCACCCGCTCTTCGTCGGCGTTGCCGATGACGAGGACCCGGTCGCCGCCGGCCAGGGTCTCCTTGAGCATGACGACCTCGCCGACCTCCTCGAAGTCGAGGGCGGCGACGACATTGAGCGCCTCGTTGAGGAGGACCTCCTGACCACGTCGCAGCTCGTCGAGCGCGACGGTCGGGCTGACCGATACGCGAAGTTTGCGGCCGCCGGTGAACACGTCAACCGTGTCGTCGTCGTTGCGGCTGAGGAAGGTTCCGAAGCCGGTCGGCGGCTGAGCGAGCCGGTCGACCTCTTCCTTGAGCGTCAGGATCTGGTCGCGGGCCTCGCGCAACGTGTTGGTCAGGCGCTCGTTCTGAGCCGACAGGGTCGACAGGCGAGCCTGCGTCTCAGCCAGCCGCGCCTCGAGGCTCCGACTGTCGCTAGGCCCCGCGGACAGACGACGCCGAAGGTGCTCGACTTCGGCGCGCAAGTACGTGATCTCGTTTTCTGTCTGCTCGGGCGAGCGAGTCTGATCCGGCTGCTCGGACATCGCGACACCTCCACCTACGCTGGTCTCTCCCGACCCTACTCTCGGTACGCAGCGTACGGTGCCGACACAACAATCGTGTCGAGATCGTCACGATTGTGGCGCTGGGCACAATGGCGCCATGGAAATCCTGGAGCTACGTCCGGTCGGTGTTGTCGAAGGGGGCCGAGAGTGGGTCCACGACGACGGCTGGGGCGGGGTCCAGGCCACGATCGTGCTGAACCCCGACGTTGTCGGTTCGGATGCGACGGTCGGGCTGGAGGAGTTCTCCCACATCGAGGTCATCTTCGTCTTCCATCAGACCTCTGAGGTCCGGCTCGGCACCGCCCATCCACGCGGCAACGAGCGGTGGCCCAAGGTGGGCATTCTCGCCAATCACTCGCCAAAAAGACCCAACCACTTGGGCGTGTCGCGGTGTGTTCTGGTGGACGTCGACGGGCTTACGCTGCGCGTTCTGGGCCTGGACGCACTGGCCGGCAGCCCGGTGCTCGACGTGAAGCCGTGGTTCGCCGAGTTCGGCCCGCTGGGGCCGGTCCGACAGCCACCCTGGACCAGCGAGCTCATGGGCGCGTACTGGTAGCGCCGGCGACCGGCTCCCGCCCGAGTCGGTTTCCCATGAGGTCATGGGAAACCGCACTGATCATGGGTTGCAGCCCATGAGGCGTGCAGTTTTTCATGACCTCATGGGAAACCGACTCGGTACGGCGGCCCGCTACGCGCCGGGCGGACGGGGCCCGCTGTAGTCGGGGCCGTAGGCGCCTGGCGCTGGCCGGCGCTTGCGCAGCGGAGCCTGGTGGCCCGGCGCCATCCGTCTGGCCGTCACCAGGAATCCGGTGTGGCCAACCATCCGATGGTCCGGCCGGATCGCGAGTCCTTCGACGTGCCACGGCCGCACCAGCGACTCCCAGGCCTGCGGCTCGGTGAATCCGCCATGCGTACGCAGCGTCTCGACGAGCCGACCCAGCTGCGTCGTGGTCGCGACGTACCCGCACAGGACCCCGCCTGCCCCGAGCGCCTCGGCGACCGCCTCGACGCACTCCCACGGCGCCAGCATGTCGAGAATGGCCCGGTCGATGTCCCGCTCGGTCAGGCTGGTCGCCAGATCACCGACAGTCAGCCGCCACGCCGGATGCGGCCCACTGAAGATCTCGGTCACGTTGCTCCGCGCGATGTCGGCGAATTCGGCGCGCCGCTCGTACGACGCGACCAGCCCCGACGGTCCGACGGCACGCAGCAGATGCGCCGTCAGGGCCCCCGACCCGACGCCGGCCTCGACGACCCGGGCGCCAGGGAAGATGTCGGCCATCGTGATGATCTGGGCGGCGTCCTTCGGGTAGACGACGGCCGCGCCGCGCGGCATCGACACCACGTGCTCGTGCAGTAGCGGCCGCGACACGAGGTAGTCGGCGCCGCCCGATGACGTGACGACGATGCCTTCGGGCTTGCCTATCAGGTCGTCGTGCCGGATCGACCCCTTGTTGGTGAAGAACTGCTTGCCCGCGTCGAGATGCACGCTGTGACGACGCCCCTTGCGGTCGGTCAGCCGCACCCACTCCCCCTCGGCCAGCGGGCCGCGTCGTACGCCGGACCACGCGGGATTCGGGTCGATCGTCTCGTCGGTCATCGGCGCGACTCTACGACCGGGAGAACGCGGCATCGACATCGGCGGTGGCGAGTACGCCGTAGATCGAGCCGTCCTGCTCCACCAGCAGGTACTCCGTCGCCGGTCGAGCATGCATCGCGCGAACGAGTGCCTCCCCCGAGATGTCGGCCGGCAGGGTCATGCCGCGTTCTAACCGGGTCGTGACCGAGCCGGTGCTCATCCACGACCGGCGGGCCTCCGGTGCGGCCGCGACGGCGTGCTCGTTGACGACGCCGAGCGGCCGGCCGTTGCCGGTGACCACGACCAGGCTGCCGGCTTGTGCTTCGTGGGCGCGACGCAGCGCCTCGGCGAGAGGCATGTCCTCGGTGACGGTCAGCGCCCGACGGGCGAGAGCGCGGGCCCGAAGCGACGGGATCTTGCCGCGGATGCGGGCCACCGCCAGCGACTGGCTCGCCCCCATCCACAGGAAGATGGCGATGATGCCGGCGATGGCGAAGTCGATCAAGGTCGGCTCGACGCCGAACAGCGTGGGCATCAGCAGCGGGTAGCCGAACGCCAGGATGGCGACGATCCGGCCGCCCCATGCCGCGACCACCGTGGCACGCAGCGGCTTCTTCGTGACCTTCCAGACGGCCGCGCGGAGCACCTTCCCGCCGTCGAGGGGCAAGCCAGGAACGAGATTGAGCGCGGCCACCACGATGTTGGCGCCCGCCAGCGCATCCAGCGCGAAGCGAACCAAGCCGTCCGGAGTGATCGCCGCCGCACCGAGCGCGCTGAGGCCGATCGCCAACGACGCCAGCGGCCCCACGAACGCGATCCAAAACTCTCGTTTCGGCGACGTCGCCTCGCCCTCGATCTCGGTCACGCCACCGAGGAAGTGCAGCGTCATCGAGCGCACCGACATGCCGAAAAACTGTGCCATGAGAGCATGCGACGCCTCGTGCGCGAGGACGGAGAGGTAGAGCAGCACGGCGAAGGCGAGGCCTGCGACGTACACCAGGGCGCCATCGAGTCCCGGTGCCACCTCGTCGATGCGCGGCGCGAGCATGAGCGAAATCAGCAGCGCGACGAACAGCCACGACTGGTGGACGAGCACGTCGACGCCGGCGACCCGCCCCACCCGGAGCGTGCCGGGCGGACGGGGCGGCGAATTGGTGGGATGTTGCGCCACACCGTCACGCTATCCGAGAGCTGTCTGCGGTCTGGCGTAACGTCAGGTTCATGTCCGCGGAGTTGCTGCACGATCCCGAGACGGAGGGCCCGCCGCGCACGCCGGTCGACGGGGTCAATGTGGTCGGCAGCCTCTCCCCGAGTCGGGCATCCGACTTCATGTCCTGCCCGTTGCTCTACCGGTTCCGGGTCATCGACCAACTGCCCGAGACACCCGATCCATTGGCTGCCCGCGGCACGCTGGTCCACGCGGTGCTGGAGCGGCTGTTCGACCTGCCGGCCGGCCGGCGGACGCTCGACGAGGCGGCGGCGCTGCTGCGGCCGGAGTGGGACGATCTGGTCGCGGCCGAGCCCCAGATCGAGGAGCTCTTCGACGACGCCGAGGGCCTGACCGGCTGGCTTGACGAGTGCCGCGGTCTGTTGGAGACCTACTTCAGCCTCGAAGATCCCAACTGCCTCGAACCGGCCGAGCGCGAGCTGTATGTCGAGCACGTCCTCGACTCCAAGCTGCTGGTCCGGGGATACGTCGACCGGATCGACGTCAACGGCGAGGGTCTGATCCGCGTCGTCGACTACAAGACCGGGCGATCCCCGAGTGAGCTGTTCGAGGCCAAGGCGCTGTTCCAGATGAAGTTCTATGCCCTGACGATCTGGCGCAGTCAGGGCCGGATTCCGGCGCTGCTGCAGCTGATCTATCTCGGCAACGGCGAGATCCTGCGCTACGAGCCCGACGAGGCTGACCTGCTCGCGACCGAGCGCAAGGTCAACGCGCTGTGGGCGGCGATCGTCCGCGCCTCCGAGACCGGCGACTGGCGGCCGCACAAGTCGGCGCTGTGCGACTGGTGTGACTACAAGGCATACTGCCCCGAATGGGGCGGCACCCCGCCGCCGCTGCCGCAGCCGGAGGCGGCGGTCGAGACGCAGCCGACACCAAGCAGCTAGCCTTAGCAGACTCGATTCGACAGTTGAGGGGGGCTAAACTGTCGTGGCGAAGCCGATGCGGCATCGCGATCTAAAGAGGGCATTGCTCCAGCATGGATGTAGATGGCGCCAGGGTAAGGGTGATCACGAGGTCTGGTATTGCCCATGCGGCAAGCACACCACAACGGTCGCACAGGCGCGCGTCGTGTCGCCTGGAGTCGTCGCGCAAGCAATTCGAAACCTGAGGTGTCTGCCGGAGAGTTGGTGGCGATGAAGACACACACGGCCCGAGCGATCCGTTGGGATAACGGCTGGGAGATCCACATCGACGATGTTGGCGTTACGCAGGCGAGGACCCTTGCTGATGCTGAGCGGATGGCGTGCGACTATCTCGCTACCGACCTCGGCGGCGTGCCCTCCGACTACACGGTTGACATCATTCCGGAATTGGGCGGCTTAGAGGTCGCAGCCGAGTTAGCGCGTCGAAAGACGGCCGAAGCAGCGCGGCTACAGTCCGAGGCGGCAGAAGATGCCCGACGGGTCGCTCGTGCGTTGCGCGAGAGAGGACTTTCGGTGGCGGACACAGCCGCTGTTCTCCACATCTCTCGCGGTCGGGTTTCGCAGCTGATGTCCTAGCCCGTCGCGGCTAGAACAGGTGGCACGCGACGTCGACACCGCCGGCCCGTCGCAGCTTCGGGTCGGAGCCCGGATGGAACCGCACGACCACGCCATCCGGCGTCGCCTGTGTCGACTCGACGCCACGCCACAGCGGCTCGTTGGGATCCTCGGTCCGAATCCTCGCGACCAGCCGGTCGATGTCGTCGGTGCTGTGGCCGCTGGTCGGTCGGAGCACGATCTCGTGCGGCTTGGTGGGGTCGTCCTCGGGCTCGTGGAGCAGATCCCGCTCCTGGGCGAAGCCGGACTCGTCCAGTCGGGTCCAGTGCTGTTCGATCAGCGCCCGCAGGTCGCGACCCTCCCAGCCACACTCCTCGAAGGCGGCCGGGCAACGCGGGTGAAAGGAGCATCCGAGCGGCGGTTCGGCGGCGTCGGGAATCTCGCCTCGAGGCAACTCGCGAGGCAGCGCTCTGTCGGGATCGGGCTCGGGGATGGCCGCGAGCAGCGACTTCGTGTACGGGTGGCGCGGCTCGGCGAAGATCTCCGCGGTCGGGCCGATCTCGACGATGCGGCCGAGGTACATGATCGCGACCCGGTCGCAGAAGAACTTCGCCGACGCGAGGTCATGGGTGATGTAGACGTACGTGAGGTCCAGGTCGGCCTTCAGGTCGAGCATCAGCTGCAGGATCTTGGCCCGCACGCTCATGTCGAGCATCGACACCGGTTCGTCGGCGACCAGCAGCGTGGGGTCCAGGATCAGGGCCCGGGCAAAGACGACGCGCTGCTTCTGTCCGCCGGACAGATCGGAGGGGTACTTCGTCAAGAACCGCTCGACCGGGCTCAGGCCGACCCGCTCGAGGGCCTCGCAGACCCGCTTGCGAAGCTCGGACTTGGACTCGACGAGGCCGTGGATCTTGAGCGGGTGTCCGACCGCGGTCTCGACGTCCATCGACGGGTTGAGCGCCGCATTGGGGTCCTGGAAGACCATCTGGATGTCGCGCCTGATGTCGCGGAGCTTCGAGGTCGCCAGCTGCGTGATATCGCGGTCGCCGTACATGATCGAGCCACTGGTCGTGCGCACGAGACCGAGCAGGGCGCGGCCAAGGGTCGTCTTGCCGCTACCGGACTCCCCAACCAGCCCGAGCACCTCGCCCTTGCGGAGTTCGAGATTGACGCCGTCGACGGCCTTGACGGTCCCGGCGCCACGACCGGTGAGCCGACCCCACAGGCCGCCACGCAGCTGGAAGTGCACCTCGACGTCGTCGACGTCGACGAGCACCTCGCTGTTGGCCGATGCGCTGTGCTTCAACTCGGTCTCAGGCTTCGTCGGCAATGCTCAGCTCCCTCCGCTCGAGCGGCTCGCGGCCACCGCCGGGGATCAGCTCCTCGGGGCCGTGCAGCCAGCATTGCACCTTGGTTCCCGACGTGTCGGACACCTCCACGGGGTCGACCGAGGCACACACCTTCATCGCGTCCGGGCAGCGTGGATGGAAGTGGCACGCCGAGGGTGGCTCGACCAGATCCGGCGGCGCACCAGGGATGTAGTTGAGGCCAGTCGTCGAGAGCGAGATCGTCGAGCGCAGCAGCTCTCGCGTGTACGGGTGCTTTGGCCGTGCGAACACCTCGTGCGCGTCGCCCTGCTCGACGATCTTGCCGGCATACATCACGGCGACCCGGTCGCAAGCCTCCGCGATGATGCCGAGGTTGTGGGTAATCAACAGGAACGCGGTGTCGTAGGTCTGGCGCAGGTCGTGCAGGATTCGGATGATCTGCGCCTCGACGAGGACGTCCAGGGCCGTCGTCGGCTCGTCGGCAACGACGAACGCCGGCCGCAACACCAATGCCAGCGCGATCATCAGCCGCTGTCGCATGCCGCCGGAGAATTCGTGGGGGTACGACTGGTAGCGGGTGGGTGGGATGCCCATCGTCCGCAAGACCTCGAGCGAGCGATGCCGGATCTCGGTCTTGGAGATCCCCTTCTCATGCGTCGAGACTGTCTCCTCGAAGTGCTCGGAGATCCGCATCAGCGGGTTGAGCCGGGTCAGCGGCTCCTGGAAGATCATGCCCAGGTCGATGCCGCGCATTCCCCGGCGCTGCTTCTTCGACTTGGCGAGCATGTCCTCGCCGTGAAATAGGAGTTGGCCATCCATCTTGGCGCCAGCCGGGAGCAGCCCGAGCAGGCCACGTCCGAGCGTCGATTTGCCGCAGCCGGACTCGCCGACCAGGCCGAGCGTCTCGCCCGGTCGGACGTCGAAGCTGACCTCGTCGACGGCCCGGACCGGTCCACGATCGGTGCCGTACCAGACGCGGAGGTCGCGGACGCTGATGACGGGTTCGCGCGGGTCGTTCATCAGCTCGCCTCCTTGCTGGTGTCCTTCTCGCGCGGTGGCAGCACGACCTTGCGCAGCCGACGCTTGCGGAGTGTCGGGTTGACTGTCTCATTGAGCCCCTCGCCGACAAAGGTGAGCCCGGTGATCAGGAGAACGAGAGCCAGCCCCGGGAAAAGCATGGTCCACCAGATGTCACTGGTGACGTCCGCGAGCGCTCGTTGCAGGTCGTAGCCCCACTCGGACGCTTCGTTGGGCTGGATGCCGAGCCCGAGGAAGCCGAGCGCCGCCAGCAGGCCGACCGCATCGGCGGCGTTGAGCGTGCCGATGACCGGGACGCTCTGTACGACGTTCGGAAACATGTAGCGCACCATGACGGTGCGCCGAGGTGCGCCGATCGCATGTGCAGCCTCGACGTATGTCGCCTCCCGTGCCGACACGGTCGTGTTGCGCACGACTCGAAAGTACTGCGGGATATAGACCACGGTGATCGCGAGCGCCGCCGCGACGATGCCTCCGCCCGGGATGTTGTAGAACAGGAAGGCCGCAACGATCGCCAGCAGCAGCGGCGGGATGACGAACAGCGCGTCCATGACGAGAACCAACACTCGGTCGAGCCAGCCGCCGACGAATCCGGAGATCAACCCGAGCACCACCCCCACGACGGTGGACAAGATGACGGCGAGAATCATGACCTCGAGCGCCGTCCGCGCACCCCAGATCGTCCGGGACAGCACGTCGTAGTAGCTGTAGTTGGTGCCGAACGGGTGGTCGCCACCGGGAGGAGCGGTCCGCGGGAAGTCGACGCCGTTGGCCGAGGTTTGGTCGAAGCCGTAGGGCGCGATCCACGGGGCGAAGATCGCGCATACGGCGAAGACCGCGGTGATGAACATGCCGATGACGAGGATCCATCGCGCGAGGCCAGACGTCTGCCGGAAGGGTGACAGCAGCGCGGCGAACATGCCCCGACGCTTGGCGACGTCTTCCTCGGTTGCGGAGAGCGGTGTCAGAGCCATCAGTACCGCACCCTCGGGTCGATCAAGGCGTTCACGATGTCGATCAGCACGCTGATCATGACGACGGCGATTGCGAAGAAGATGGTGATGCCTTGGACGGCGATGTAGTCGCGGTTGGTGACCGCATTGAGGAACTGAAACCCGAGCCCGGGCCAGTTAAACGTCGCCTCGGTCAGCACAGCGCCGGACAGCAAGAGGGCGAACTGCAAGCCGATGATCGTGATGACCGGCACCAAGGCATTGCGGAATGCATGCTTGCGAACCACTCGCCCTTCCTTGATGCCGCGCGCGCGGGCGGCCTCGACATAGTCGCCCTGGAGTGTCTGCAGCATGTTGACGCGGACCAGCCGGATGAACACACCGCAGATCAGCAGGCCCAGCGTGACCGCTGGCAGTAAGAGGTGCCACAGGACCTCCCGGAAGGCTTCCCACTCCCCCGCCAGGGCCAGGTCGAGCAGGGGGAGGTGCGTCGTGATGTTTTGGTCGATGACGTATTGCGTCGGGGCGGTGGCCATGTCACTGGAGTACGGGAGCCACCCGAGCTTCGTGACGAAGATCAACTGAAACAGGATGCCGGTCACGAATACGGGTGCCGCGTAGGTGACGATCCCGAAGAGTCGGAGAGACGCGTCGCCCGCGCTGTCGCGGTAGCGGCCGGCGATCAGTCCGAGCGGGATGCCGATGACAAGGGCGACCAAGAAGGCGGCCAACGTCAGGGTTAGGGTCGCGCCGCCGTTGTCGCGAATGATGTGCGTGATCGGGGTACCGTCGGTCGCTCGACCGAAGTCCAGTCGGATGATGTCGCCGAGGTAATCGAAGTACTGGACGATCAGAGGGCGGTTCAGACCGGCCGCCTCCCGCCGCTGGTCGAGGGCCGCCTCGGACAACCTCCCACCGACCGACGCGCTGATCGGGTCGCCGGGCGCAACGCGCAGCAGAAGGAAGACCGCAGTCAGGATCACCCATATCATCGGGATCACGAGGAGCAGCCGTTGCCCGATATATCGGGGCAGCGACCCACCAGCAGCAGAGCGGGCCAACGCGGACTCCCTTCCAGGTCAACATGCGAGGGAGGGGACAACCATAGCGGCTGTCCCCTCCCACGCGTCACATCACGGGTTGTAGCTGATCAACCAGAGCCGGAAGATGTACGACGGGTCGAGGGTCTCCTGCATGCCCTCGATGCCGGGCACCGCGAACCCTGTGTTGGGCCCGACCCAGCTCGGGATGAAGGGCACGTCTTCCGCAGCCAGTTGCTGCAGCTTGCGGAAGTCCGACACCCGGACGGCCTCGTCGTCGGTGCTCTGCTCGTGAGTGACCAGCTGATTCACCTGGTCGCTGTGGTAGTTGTTCTCGTAGAATCCACCGTCGACCAGGAACGGTGACAGGTAGTCGTCGGCGTCCGGGTAGTCCGGGAACCAACCGAGCTGGAATAGGTCGTACGCGTTCTCCTTGTAGAGGTTCTGGTACTGCTCCCACTCGGCGCTCTTGACCTCGACGTTGAACAGCCCGGATTCCTCCAGCTGCGACTGCACCTCGGTCGCCTCGTCCACGGCGTTGGGGCCGTAGTGGCTCGGCGTGTAACCGATCGTGATGTCCACCGGGGTGTCGACGCCGGCCTGCTGCAGGATCTGCTTCGCCTTGTCGACACTTGGATCGCCGTACTTCGCCTTGAACGCATCGGTCTGTCCGGCAAATCCGGGTGGGACGATCGAGTACAGCGGGTCGACGGTGCCGTCGTAGGCCCGCTGCGCGATCGACTCGCGATCGAAGATCTGTGCTGCCGCCTGGCGGATTGCCTCGTTCTTGCCGACATCGGTGCCAAGCTGCCAGACCCAGTAGCGGATCTCGGCGCCCTTGCCCTCATAGAAGTCGACGCCGCTGGTGTTCTTCAGGTCGTTTGTTTCCGTCGGCGTAAACAGCCGGTAGGCAATCTGGACCTCGTCGTTTTCGAGGGCCTGCTTGAGCGCGGAACTCTCTTGGTAGTACTGGACGAATACCGTCTCAGTCTTGGACTTGCGCTCACCGGTGTAGGTAGGGCTGGCCGCGAGGACGGCGTGGTCCTTACTCTGGAACTCTTCCATCGTGTACGGGCCCGAACCGATGACCTCGCTGTCGTCGAGCGCCTTGTCCTTGGGGAACACCTCTTCGTCGACGATCGACGCCGTCGAGTAGGTCAGGACGTATTGGAACGTGGTGTCCGGGTGGTTCAGGTGGAAGACCACGGTCTGCGGGTCGGGAGTCTCGATCGCGCTCGGGTCCACTGCGAGGCCGGTAGCGCTCTTCGGGTCCTCCTTCGCGATGCTTGCGAGCAGACCGGACGCGCCATTGACATCAGCGATCGCGATGTTGCGCTCGAGGCTGTACTTCACGTCCGAGGACGTCAACTCGTCGCCGTTGGAGAACTTGATCCCGTCGCGCAGCGTGCAGGTCAGGGTCTTGGGGTCGCTGTATTCACAGGACTTCGCCGCGTCGCCCTCGATCTCGGTCGAGTTCGGAGGCACCGTCAGCAGCGTCTCGTAGATCTGATATTGCAGGAAGGTCGACGGCAAGTCGTAGGACGCCGCAGGGTCCAGCGATGTCACGCTGTAGTCGGTCGTGCCGAGGGTGAAGTCCTCCCCCGAGATTTCCGACGTGCCGGGGCCCTCGCCCCCACCGCCACTGTCGTCATCACCGCCACACGCGGCCAGGCCAGCCGTGGCAGCCCCCAGCGCTGCGACCAGCGCCAGTGCTCGTCTTGTCCGGAACACTCTCCACCTCGCGTCTCTCGCCTGCCACGGGTGGCGGCAGGCGCTCCGAAACTACCGGCTCGGGCCGCAACTGTAGTTGCCGACGACCGCTGGCGCGGTAGCGATCACACAACGATTCGGCGTCTCGCCTGTCGGACCATATCGTTCCGGCGGCGATCCGGCATCCACCTGTCAGCGCGCGTTGTAATACGTCGCTTCTGGGTGATGTGCGATGAGCGCGTCGGTGGATTGCTCCGGGTGTAATTGGAGCTCTTCGGACAGCACGACGCCGATCCGCTCAGGGCGGAGCAGCCCGACGAGTGTCGCCCGGTCCTCCAGATCGGGACAGGCCGGATATCCGAACGAGTAGCGCTCGCCTTGGTAGCCCTGTTTCAGGATCCCGGCGAGCTCCGGCGCGTCGGATCCGGCGATGCCGAGCTCAGCCCGCACCCGCGCGTGCCAGTACTCCGCCAACGCCTCGGTCAGCTGGACCGAGAGGCCGTGCAGCTCGAGGTAGTCGCGGTAGGCGTTCTTCTCGAAAAGGGCCTGCGTCACCTCGCTCACCCGCGAGCCCATCGTGACGAGGTGGAAGCCGATCACGTCGGTCTCGCCGGCGTCCTTGGCACGGAAGTAGTCCGCCAGGCACAGGAACCGCCCGCGCCGCTGCCGGGGGAACGTGAACCGCGCGATCTCGGCGGTCTGCGACTCCGGATCGAGTACGACGAGATCGTCGCCCTCTGACCAGCACGGCCAGTAGCCGTACACGACCGCGGGCTCCATGATGCCTTCGGTGTGCAGCCGGTCCATCCACATCCGCAGCCGCGGCCGGCCCTCGGTCTCGACCAGCTCTTCGTACGACGGGCCGTCGCCGCGCGAGCCGCGCAACCCCCACTGGCCCAGGAACGTCGCTCGCTCGTCGAGCCACTCCGCGATCTCGCCGAGCGGGACGCCCTTGACAATGCGGTCGCCCCAGAACGGCGGTGTCGGGATCGGATTGTCGGTCGCGACGTCGGAGCGGTCCGGGATGTCGACCGGCTCCGGCTCGCGGGTCGGCCTGGCCTTCACGCGCCGCCCGCGCGGCTCGGGAAGGGTCGCGCCGGGGTCACCGCGCTTGACCGCCATCGCGGCGTCCATGAGGCGGAGCCCTTCGAAAGCATCCCGCGCGTAGCGCACCTCACCCTTGAAGAGCGCGGCCAGGTCCTCCTCGACGTACGACCGGGTCAGGGCCGCGCCACCGAGTAGCACCGGCCATCGGTCGGCCAGTCCGCGCTGGACGATCTCCTCGAGGTTTTCCTTCATCACCACGGTGCTCTTGACCAACAGCCCGGACATGCCGATCACGTCGGCCCGATGCTCCTCCGCCGCGTCGATGATCGTGCTCACCGGCTGCTTGATGCCGAGGTTGACGACGTTGTAGCCGTTGTTGCTCAGGATGATGTCGACGAGGTTTTTGCCGATGTCGTGCACGTCGCCCTTGACCGTTGCGAGCACGATCGTGCCCTTGCCCTCCTCGTCGGTCTTTTCCATGTGCGGCTCGAGGTGGGCGACGGCGGTCTTCATCGTCTCGGCCGACTGCAGCACGAACGGCAGCTGCATCTCGCCGGCGCCGAAGAGATCGCCGACGACCTTCATGCCGGCCAGCAGGTCCTCGTTGACGATGTCGAGGGCGTCGCGTCCCTCGGCCATCGCGACATCGAGGTCGTCGGTGAGGCCGTTGATCTCGCCGTCGATGATCCGGCGCTGCAGCCGTTCGGCGAGCGGCAGGTTGGCCAGCTCGGCGGCGCGATCGGCCCGGGCGTCGGCCATACTCACGTCGGCGAACACGTCGAGCATCCTGGCCAGCGGGTCGTATCCGTCGCGGCGCCGGTCGTACACCAGATCGAGCGCCACCTCGCGCTGCTCGTCCGGGATCCGTGACAGCGGCAGGATCTTGGCGGCGTGCACGATCGCCGAGTCGAGTCCGGCCTCGACCGCCTCGTGCAGGAAGACCGAGTTGAGCACGACCCGGGCGGCCGGGTTGAGCCCGAACGACACGTTGGAGACACCGAGCGTCGTCTGGACGTCGGGGTAGCGCCGCTTGACCTCGCGGATCGCGTTGATCGTCTCGAGCGCGTCGCGCCGGGTCTCCTCCTGACCCGTGGCTATCGGGAACGTCAGGCAATCGACGACGATGTCGCTGACCCGCATGCCCCAGTTGGTCGTGAGGTCCTCGATGAGTCGGGTCGCGACTCGTACCTTCCACTCGGCCGTGCGGGCCTGGCCCTCCTCGTCGATCGTCAGCGCCACGACGGCGGCGCCGTGCTCCTTCACGAGCGGCATCACCCTGGCGAACCGGGAGTCCGGCCCGTCCCCGTCCTCGTAGTTGACCGAGTTGATCAGGCAGCGACCGGCGAGATGCTCGAGGCCGGTCCGGAGCACATCGACCTCGGTCGAGTCGAGCACGATCGGAAGCGTCGACGATGTGGCAAGGCGGAACGCGGCCGTCTGCATGTCGGCGGTGCCGTCGCGGCCGACGTAGTCGATGCACAGGTCGAGCAGGTGGGCGCCGTCCCGGATCTGCGCTCGCGCGATGTCGATGCAGTCGTCCCAGCGGTCGTCGAGCATCGCCTCGCGGAACGCCTTGCTGCCGTTGGCGTTGGTCCGCTCCCCGATCGAGAGGTAGGAGGCGTCCTGCCGGAATGGCACATGTTGATAGAGCGACGAAACGCCTGGCTCCGGCTGTGGCTCGCGCTCCCCCGGGGCCTTGCCGCGAACCCTCTCGACGAGCTGGCGAATGTGCTCGGGTGTCGTGCCGCAGCAGCCGCCGACGAGGTTGAGGCCGTACTCGCGGACGAACGTCTCGTGCGCGTCGGCGAGTTGCTCCGGCGTCAGCGGATAGCGCGCACCGTCGGCGGTGAGCTCCGGCAGCCCGGCGTTGGGCATGCAGCCGAGCATGATGGTGGCGTGCCGAGACAGATAGCGCAGGTGCTCGCTCATCTCGGTCGGGCCGGTGGCGCAGTTGAGCCCGATCGCGTCGATACCGAGCGGCTCGAGTGCGGTCAGGGCGGCGCCAATCTCGGTGCCGAGCAGCATCGTCCCGGTCGTCTCGACGGTGACGTGGGCGATCAGCGGGATGTCGGAGCCGGCCTCGATCAGGGCTCGTTTGGTGCCGAGGACGGCGGCCTTGGCCTGCAGCAGGTCTTGAGCGGTCTCGACGACGATGGCGTCGGCGCCGCCGGCGATCATGCCGCGGGCTTGGGCCTCGTACGCGTCACGCAGCTCCGCGTACGACACGTGGCCGAGCGTCGGGAGCTTGGTGCCGGGCCCGGACGAGCCGAGGACCCACCGCGGTCGGACGTCGGTCGCGTGTCGATCGGCCGCCTCACGAGCCAGTCGGGCGCCGACCTCGGCGAGCTCCTCGATACGGTCGGCGATGCCGTACTCCCCCAGGTTCGCGAGGTTGGCGCCGAAGGTGTTGGTTGTGACGCAATCGGCCCCGGCCTCGAGGTACGCGTCGTGGATAGCCGTCACGACGTCGGGCCGCGTAACGTTGAGGATCTCGTTGCAGCCCTCGAGCTGGTCGAAGTCGTCGAGCGTCAGGTCGTATTGCTGCAGCATCGTGCCCATCGCCCCATCCGCCACCACAACGCGCTCGGCAAGGGCGTGGCGCAGGCTGGGACGCGTCGTCACATGGGCCTCCGGGGGCTGGCGATGGGCGTGTTCGCTGTTTAGCGTATCCATCGGCTGTCCACACCCTGGGCGATCGTTTCGCTCCCCGGGATGGGTGGGCGCGGCGTTTGGCGTGCCGTTGGCGCAGGGGACCCCTGCGCCAAACCTATTGGCACTGGGGACCCCTGCGCCAAAACGCCCTTGGCGCGATCTTCCCCAGTCGCCCCCTAGGCTGGAAGGGTGACCTCTGAGACCGAGCCGGTGCCTTCGCTCGTCGATCCGGTGATGATCGCCGCGTTCGAGGGGTGGAACGACGCCGGTGAAGCCGCAACCGGCGTCATCGACCATCTCCTCGACGAGTGGGATGCCGTCCTGATCGGCGAGATCGAGCCGGACGACTATTACGACTACCAGGTCAACCGGCCGACCGTGGCGTTCAATGAGGACGACGAACGCGTCATCACCTGGCCCACGACGCGCATGTACGTCGCTCGTCCCCTCGGGAGCGAGCGCGACCTCCTCCTCGTACGCGGCATCGAGCCCAATCTGAAGTGGCGGCAATACTGCGACGAGCTTCTCGATCTCGCGGACCAGGTTGGCGCCTCGCTCATCGTGACGATCGGTGCGTTACTCGCCGACACACCGCACACGCGTCCGGTGCCGCTGTCGGGTCACGTCAGCGGTCACGACATGGACGAGACCTTCGGGGTCGAGCGCTCCAGGTACGAAGGGCCGACCGGCATCACCGGCGTGTTTACCGATGCGGCGTATCGACGCGACATCCCTTGCGCCTCGTTGTGGGCCGCCGTCCCGCATTACGTGGCGCAGCCGCCGTGCCCCAAGGCGACGCTCGCACTGCTCGGCCGTCTCGAGGACATGCTCGACGTGTCGATTTCGGTCGCCGAGCTCGAAGAGCAGGCTCGCGCCTGGGAGGAGACTGTCGACGAGTTGGCCCGCGAGGACGGTGAGATCGCGGAGTACGTCGAGTCACTGGAGAGGGCCCGCGACAGCAGCGACCTGCCCGAGGCGAGCGGAGAGGCGATCGCCCGCGAGTTCGAGCGGTATCTCAAGCGGCGTCAGCCCGGCGCGGACTGAACCAGCCGGGGCCGAAACCCACGGACCGCCGGGCCGAGACCCACTGACCGCCGGGCCGAAACCCACGGCCCGCCGGGCCGAAACCCACGGACCGTCAGAGGGGTACGCCGAGCAGGGCGTCGGTCAGGGTGCGCACAGACGCCGGCGCTTCGCCGTCCCCGTCGCCGGGATCCTCGAGTGCAGCGGTCGCCCAGGCGTCGACGACCGAGAGTGCCCCGGGCGTCCCCAGGTCGTCCTCGAGCGCGCGGCGTACTTGGTCGACGACCGGCCGGGCGTCCGGACCGGCGTCGAGTCTCGCGGCCTGACGCCACCGCTGGAGACGCTGCGAGGCTTTGGTCAGATCGGCCGGCGTCCACTCCCAGTCGGCCCGATAGTGGTGCGCGAGGATGGCGAGCCGAATCGCGACCGGGTCGGCGCCGTCGCCCCGGAGTCGTGAGACCAGCACGAGATTGCCGAGCGACTTCGACATCTTCTCGCCGTCAAGGCCGACCATGCCGGCGTGGACGTACCGCTGCGCGAACGGTCGCTCGCCCGTCGCCACTTGGGCCTGTGACGCGGACATCTCATGATGCGGGAAGATCAGGTCGGAGCCGCCGCCCTGGACGTCGAAGCCCATGCCGAGCCGGTCGAGCGCGATCGCGGCGCACTCGGTGTGCCAGCCCGGGCGGCCAGGTCCGAAGGGTGCCTCCCACGACGGCTCACCCGGCCGCGCGGCCCGCCAGAGCAAGCTGTCGAGGGGGTCGCGCTTGCCGGGACGTTCGGGATCGCCACCCCGCTCGGCCGAGAGCGCAACCATCGTGGCCTCGTCGTAACGACCGATCGACCCGAAGGCCGGATCCTTGTGGACCTGGAAATACAGATCGCCGTCGAGCTCATACGTGGCCTCCTGCTTCTCGAGCCGCTCGATCAGCTCAATGAACAGCGGGATCGACTCGGCGGCGCCGATGTAGTTGTGCGGCGGCAGCACGCGCAGCGCCGACATGTCCTCGCGGAAGAGTTCTGTCTCGCGCGCCGCGAGGTCGCGCCAGTCCTCCCCGGTCTCGGCGGCGCGCTCTAGCAACGGGTCGTCCACGTCGGTGACGTTTTGGGTATAGCTGACGTCGAGTCCGGCGTCGCGCCATACCCGAAAGATCGTGTCGTAGGCGATGTAGGTCGCGGCGTGGCCGAGGTGGGTGGCGTCGTACGGAGTGATGCCGCAGACGTACATGCGGGCCTGCCCGGACGGCCGCACGTCACCGACGGCTTCGGTCGCGGTGTCGTGCAGCCGAACCCCCGGACCCTGTCCGTGACCCCGATCGGCGAGTACAGGCACCGCAGGTGTCGTCCAGGTCCGCATGTGTGCAGCCTAGACACACCTGGCGTACGACCGGTCAGGGTCTCGCCGCTCAGCCCGCGCGCGGTGTCAGAAGGCCGGCCAGGGGATCGCGCGGCCGTCGCGGGGCGGTCGCGGGTGTCGCCGTGTCCGCAGCAGGCGCTCGACGCGCGCACCGAGCCGGTCGAGCTCGTCATCGCCGATGTGCTGGTCAAGGCCCGCGTCGGCCGGGTCCTGGAGCGAACCCAGCAGGCGCTCGAGGGCGGTCATGTCGTCGTCCGTGAGCAGTTCGCCGGCCCAACCCCACAGGACGGTACGAAGCTTCCGTTCGACATGAAACGTCAACCCGTGGTCGCAGCCGAGCACTCGTCCTTCGGCCGACAGCACGTGGCCGCCCTTGCGGTCGGCGTTGTTGACGACCGCGTCGAAGACCGCCATCGCTCGCAGTTGCGGGTCGTCGCGATGCACCAGGACGACCGGCTGCTCGTGCATGTCGACCGCGTCGAGCACATGCAGCCACCCGTCCGGGAGCGAACCGGACGGGAGCACGTCGACCAGGTCGTCGGTGTCGTCGGTGATCCAGGCCTGCACCATGCCCGGGCCGAACGGTCCGTCGCCGATCACGGTCGGCGGCACAACGTGCCAGCCGGCGAGCTCGGACACGAGGTACGCCGCCACCTCCCGATCGGCGAGCGTGCCGTACGGGAAGTCCCAGAGCGGTCGCTCACCCCGAATCGGCTTGTAGACGCACTCGACCGTCTCCCCGTCGAGGCAGGCCGCGCCGAAGAACGTCGCGTTGGATGCCTCGACGAGGCGCCCCTCCAAGCTGACCGAGCCGTGCCGAAGCACGGACTCGACGTCGGCGGGGCCGAGGGATTGGTCGCTAGTCACTACTCAGTTTCTTGTGGCCGTTGGAACGAGGACAGATGTGGCCGTCCGGATCGATCGGCTGCCCACAGAACTGGCAGTTCGGACGACCGGCCGCCACCACCAGTTTGGCTCGCTCCGCAAACCCTCGGGCCATGGCCGGCGGCAACTGCACGATGAGTACTTCCTCGGCCTCCGCGTCCTCATTCTCCGTGGCGGCGAACGCTTCGATGACGATCACCTTGGCGTCCTCGTCCCAGGCGAGAGTCATCGTGCCGACCCGAAACTCCTGCTCGATCGGCTGGTCGAGCGGGGCCGTGTCGGGCGCCTCCGCGTCGGGTTGCTCGGCGACCTGGTCGAGAAGGTCCTCGAGCCGGTCAGCGAGGACGGCGACCTGTTCCTTCTCGAGTGCAACCGATGTGATCCGAGAACCCGCCCGGGCCTGGATGAAGAACGTGCGGTCCCCCGGCGGGCCGACGGTGCCGCAGACGAACCGGTCGGGTTGGTCGAAGCGATGGACGAGCATGACGAGACTCTAGAGCGCTGTCCGGCTGTCTCACGCACCGCCGCCGACCGCGGCGTCGGAACTTCCGCGCCGTCGACGGCCTTTGGCCGGTCGCGTCCCGTTGCGCAGCGCGCTCAGATCGCTACCCGTGTCGTTGATGTGGAGGACGAACGGTCGGTGCTCGGTGTAATCGATGACGCAAACCGAAGCCGGCCCGATGACGATCCGCTGGAACTGGTCGAGATGCAGACCGAGCGCGTCGGCGACGACGGCCTTGATGACGTCAGCGTGGCTGACCGCGACCCATACTCCCCCCGACCCGACGTCCTGCTGTACCTCCGCGTCCCAACGTCGAACCGCCGAGATCGCGCGTGTCTGCATCTCGACGAGCGACTCACCGCCGGGAAACATCACGGCGCTCGGATGC
>JBKOYM010000070.1:0-28951 GCA_046725375.1 Actinomycetota bacterium | reverse complement strand
CCGCTCGCCACCTCGACCTGCGGCGCTGGTCGACCGGCGACGCCTGGCGTACCGGTCATCGCGAAGGCATACGAGTAGACGCCGGCTCGCTTCGGATCGACCACCGCATCGGCGTTCGCCGCTACACCGACCCGTGGGGCGACAACCACCGACACCGCTACGGCTTCGCCCGCTGGACGTCGCGCTGGACCCGACCCGGCTTCGGCCTCACGGAGCTAATCCCGTCGTGGAATGCCACCACGCCACGACGCACCTGGATCGAGCTCGCCGTGCGCGGTCGCACCCGATCCGGCACGACCGGGAGCTGGGATGTCCTAGGCCGCTGGGCCGGCGGCGATCGGTCCTTTCACCGTTCCTCACCGCGACGGCAGCGTGACGACTTCAGCCGTCTCGTCGTCGATACGCTCGTGACCAATCAGCATCGACGTTATGCCGCGTGGCAGTTGCGCGTCACGCTGCTTCGAAGGATCGGCGTGACCGCGTCTCCGACGGTGCGGTCGGCCGGTGCGATCGCATCCCGTGTGCCCCGAGGCGGCTCGGTCCGCGCCGGCCAGACCACGATGCGCCGGACCGTCGACCTCGACGTGCCGCGCTGGTCGCAGATGGTCCACAAGGGCGAATACCCTCGGTGGGACGGCGGCGGCGAGGCCTGGTGCTCCCCGACGTCGGTCGCGATGGTGCTCGGATTCTGGCACCGGCTGCCGAAGCCGAAGCAGTACGCCTGGGTCAACGACGCGTACGCCGCCCCTTGGGTCGACCACGGCGCGAGGTATTCGTACGACTACCGCTACAAAGGCGCCGGCAACTGGCCGTTCAACACCGCATACGCCGGCACCCTCGGTGTCGACGCCTACGTCACCCGACTCCGGTCGCTGCGCGCTGCCGAGCGCCTAATCCGCCACGGCATCCCGCTGGTCGCGTCGATCGCCTTCGGCGCCGGTGAGCTCGACGGCGCCCCACTCACGTCGTCGCCGGGCCATCTCCTCGTGATCCGCGGCTTCACCCGCCACGGTCGGGTGATCGTCAACGACCCAGCCGCAGAACACGCGCGGGGTGTGCGCCGCGTCTACAAGCGGGGGCAGTTCGCAAACGCCTGGCTGCCGACCACCGGCGGCACCGTCTACGTCCTCCGGCGGCACCAACGCGCCCGCGCCACGTCCCCGGCCGGTCACCGATGAGCGAACGGCATATCGACTTCGGTTGGCTCGATCTCCACGCCGACGACGCCAAACGCGACGGAGTCATCAGCGACGGGATCGGCGTCGCGCTCGGCACGCCCGCCGGCCAACGCGACTATCACGACCCTTACGGCGACACCGGGCCCCGGTCCTATGACTACGGTCTGTGGGTGTCGCCGCCAATGTCGGCCGCGTTTCCGGCGACCTCGATCGTCGCGTCGTGGGCTGCAGAGACGCCGGGCACGTCCTGGGTCGGCATCGGCATCCGAGGACGGTCGGCGCCCGATGCGCAGTGGTCACAGTGGTTCGTCATCGCCCGTTGGGCCGCGACCGACGACGAGATCCACCCGACCAGCGTGCCGGGCCAATCGGCCGACGGCATCGCGGTCGAGACCGACGAGCTCCGGATCGAGCGCGACAGCGCGTGGGAGAGCTACCAGGTCCGAGCGATCTTGTTCCGTCTCGCCGGCACCGACGACCGACCGCGCCTGACTCGGCTCGGCCTGATGACATCGGCGGTGACGCGCGGGCGCAAGGCGGATCTGCCGGCGACCAGCGCGCCGATGCTGCCGGACGCGATCGAGCTCGAAGTGCCGACGTACTCCCAGCAGCTGCATCGCGACCACTATCCGACCTACGACGGCGGCGGGCAGTCGTGGTGCTCGCCGACATCGATCGCGATGGTGCTGGACCACTGGGACCGGCTGCCGCCGCCGCACGAGTACGCGTGGGTCGAGCCGCAGCACTACGACCGGTTCGTGCCGTACCTCGCGCGCGCCTGCTACGACCACGCGTACGGCGGCGCGGGCAACTGGGCGTTCAACACCGCGTACGCCGCGACACGAGATCTGGTTGCGTTCGTGACCCGGCTGCGGTCGCTCGCCGAGGCCGAGGCGTTCATCGCGGCGGGGATCCCGCTGATCATGTCGCTCGCGTTCGACAAGGACGAGCTCACCGGCGCGGGGTACGACACGAAGGGGCACCTGATGGTGTTGACCGGGTTCACCGAGACCGGCGACCCGATCGTCAACGACCCGGCGTCGCATCGGATCGAGAGCGACGCGGCGGTCCGGACGATCTATCGGCGCGACCAGATCGAGGCGCTGTGGCTGCGCTCGTCGGGAGGCGTCGTCTACGTCATCCATCCGGCCGAGCTTCCGCTGCCACCGGCGCCGCCCGAGGCGAACTGGTGACGGTGGGCCGTAGGCCGGGCGCGTTGGCGCGGGGGTCCCCTACGCCGAACCTATTGGCACTGGGGACCCCTGCGCCAAAACGGGATTGGCGCAAGCTTCCCCAGGACGCGCTAGTCGACCGAGACGTCGACGCTGTGCCAGCCGGTGGCCCCGTCGGGGATGACGTCGGCGACGTTTTCGGTCTGCGTCTCCCCCTCGGAATCGGTCGCCCGGACCGTCAGCACGTGGTCGCCCGGCTCGGCGTCCCAGTCGACGACCCACTGCACCCACGTGTCGATGGACGGATCCGCCGCCAGTCGGGCCGTCATCCAATCACCGTCGTCGACCTGCAACTCGACCCGCTCGATCCCCCGATGCTGCGCCCAGGCAATGCCTCCGACCATCACTGTGCCGGCGTCGATCGAATCCCCCGACCGAGGCGTGTCGATGCGGGACTGCGTCTTGATCGGCGCTTCCTCCGACCAGCCGCGCTCGGTCCAGTACGCGTCGAAGTCGTCGAACCGGGTGACCTCCCAGTCGACCACCCACTTCGTCGCCGACACGAACCCATAGAGCCCAGGCACCACCATCCGGACCGGGAAGCCATGCTCGATCGGAAGCGGCTCGCCGTTCATGCCGACCGCAAGCAACGCATCCCGGCCGTCGGTCAACGCGGCCAATGGGGTGCCGCACGTCCAGCCGTCATGCGACGTCGACAGCAGCGCGTCGGCGTCCGAGCTCACACCGGCCTCTGCGAGCAGGTCGTCGATGCGTACGCCGCTCCACCATGCGTTGGAGATCAGGTCGCCGCCGACCGGGTTGCTCACGCAGCACAAGGTGACCCACGCCTGCGACAGACCGCGGTCGATGAGGTCTCCGTAGCTCAGTGTCATCTCGCGCTCGACCATGCCGTGGATGTGCAGCTCCCAATCGTCCGGCTTCACCAACGGCGGCGACAGCGTCGTGTCGATGCGATAGAAGTCGTCGTTGGGCGTGACCCACGGCGCCACGCCGTCAACATCGAGATCGGCGCCGGCAGGGGTTGGCGGCCTTCGTAGCCGCAGCCGCAGGTCATCTCGGGCCTGCTCAACTGCCCGTCGCGCACCGGTTGCCCACCGGCCCAGCGCGCCGACCACCGCTGCACCCGCGACGGCGACCCCGGCCGCCCGCAAGAACTGCCGTCGGGTGATCGCGTCGGCTTCGGCGGACGACGCCTCCATGGCCCGGTCGAGCAGCCAGCCGTACACCAGAATTCCAGCAGCGGCGCCGGCGATCACCGGCACGATGTCGACGTCGCGCGAGTCGTCGCGGGTCACGACGGCAAGGCCGGCGATCGCGGTCAATCCGAGCAGGAGCGCGGCGCCGGCACCGCGATGACGCGTGCCGAGGATGCCCGCCAGGATCGACGCGGCGAGGACGCCGACCAGGACTCCGGTCACCAGCAGTGGCTTGTCGGCCGAGCCCACGGCGCTGATCGCACGCTCGGCGACCTGTCCCGGCGTCAGCTCGATGACCGCCTCGCCGACCGCGAGCACCGGTGACAGGCGCGTGTG
The DNA here is from genome assembly GCA_046725375.1 of Actinomycetota bacterium. Taxonomy (GTDB): domain Bacteria; phylum Actinomycetota; class Actinomycetes; order Propionibacteriales; family Nocardioidaceae; genus DATFRX01. The sequence continues at coordinate 25,048 of JBKOYM010000070.1, read as the reverse complement.
CAACAGGCCGGCGACCAACTCGGCGACGGCGAGCCCTGCAGCGCCAGCGACGCCACCGGCCACGCCCGCTCGAAGCAGTGTGTCGCGTTCCACCTCACCATCGTTGCACTGCGGCCGGTGCGGGAGGATGACGATGTGGTGACCTCTTCGGACGGGCCGGCGCTGCCACTCGTCGGCATCGGCATCGATGTCCACGCGCTCGTCGCCGGGCGCCCCATGCGGATCGCGGGTCTGCAGTGGCCCGACGAACCGGTCGGGCCGGCCGGTCACTCCAATGGTGACGTCGTCGCCCACGCGGCATGCGACGCGCTGCTGTCGGCGGCGGCGTTGGGCGACCTGGGCGGCACGTTCGGCACGTCCGACCCGCGCTGGGCGGACGCAACCGGCATCGCGCTGCTGGCAGAGACCGCCAAGCGAGTACGGGATGCGGGCTTCACGATCGGCAACGTCGCCGTCCAACTCGTCGGCAATCGACCGCGCCTTGGTGACCGGCGGGCCGAAGCGGAGTCGATCCTGGCCGCCGCCTGCGGGGCGCCGGTGCATCTCACCGCGACGACGACCGACGGACTCGGCCTGACCGGTCGCGGCGAGGGCATCGCCGCCGTCGCGACCGCGATCGTTGCACCGGCCTGAGTCGGGCAACGGTGCGCCGAGAGCTGGGCACACGCGCAATGTCGGCGCCGAGAACCGGGCACATGCGCGACCTCGACGCGATCGAACCGAGCAGCTGCGCGATGGCGCGGACAGACGCGCAATGTCGGCGCTAGAGAGGGCGGCGACGCGAATGCAGCACCGCTTCGGCGACTGCCATGTCGAGGGGCCGGGTGATCTTGAACGCGTCAGGGTCACCGTCGACGACACAGACCTCGCCGCCGACGCGTTCGACCATCGCCGCATCGTCGGTCGCGGGTCCGTCGGAGTCGACCGCGGCGGCATGGGCGGCTGCGAGGATTCGGCGCTGAAAGCCTTGTGGGGTTTGGACCGCGTACAGGTCCGTGCGGTCGACCGTCTCGAGGACGACGCCGCCGCGTACTCGCTTGACGGTGTCGGACACCGGTAGCACGGGGATCACGGCGCCGGCGCCGGCGAGCAACGCATCGACGACCCGGACCACCACGGCCGGTGGCACCAATGCGCGTGCGGCATCGTGGACCAGGACGAGGTCGTGGTCGGTCGACAGCGCCTCGAGTCCGGCGGCCACCGATGCCTGCCGGGTTGCTCCCCCGGCGATCACGTGCACCCATCCGCCCCACTCGTCGGGAAGTGCCGTCCGCAGGTCGTCGCGGGCTGCGATCGGAGCCGCGACGACGACCCGATCGACGACCTCGCTCGCCCGGAGGGCCTGGAGCGCGTGCACCACCAGCGGTTCTCCGGCCAGCGGCACCATGGCCTTCGGGCGATCCGCGCCGAGGCGTACGCCGTCGCCCGCGGCCGGGACGATCGCCGCCGTACTCATGTGGGACCTCGCCTCCTCGCGTCCGCCCGGCGGTCGGTCGGCTTCCCATGAGCTCATGGGAAACCGCACCGAACATGGGTTGCAACCCGTGGTGCGTGCAGTTTCCCATGAGGTCATGGGAAACCTGTGGCGGCTGGGGCGCCAGCGACGCGAGCGGGACGGCGCCGGCATGGCAAAGGCCCCGGCAACATCGCCGGGGCCTCAGCCGTATACGGACGAAATCAATTCAGCGGGCGAGCACCTCGTCGAGCAAGGCCTCGGCCTTGTCCTCATTGGTGTGCTCTGCCAGCGCCAGCTCCGACACCAGGATCTGACGAGCCTTGGCCAGCATGCGCTTCTCACCGGCCGAGAGTCCGCGGTCTTGTTCGCGACGCCAGAGGTCACGAACAACCTGAGCTACCTTGAGCACGTCGCCCGAATGCAGCTTCTCGAGGTTCGCCTTGTAGCGCCGCGACCAGTTGGTCGGCTCCTCGGCGTGCTCCTCACGCAGCACGTCGAAGACCCGCTCGAGACCATCCTGGTCAACCACGTCTCGAACCCCGACCAGATCAAGGTTGCATGCCGGCACACGAACCACCAGGTCGTTCTGTGCGACGATACGCAGCACGAGGTAGGTCTTGTCCTCGCCCTTGATCTGCCGGGTCTCGATGTTCTCGATGACGGCTGCTCCGTGGTTCGGGTAGACAACCGTTTCGCCGACAGTGAAAGTCATGTATGACCCCTTCCTGGTGAACATTCTAACACGTCTCGAGTCGCCCGGATTCGATGTTTCCGCAGGTCAGACACGCATTTGGGGCTTGACAAACACGCCAATTCATGTCTCGCACGCGTACGTGGGTATGCACCAGGCCCGATGGCACCGACCAGCCGCGTCGAGCCCGAGCGCCGTCGGTAGGCTTGGCCCGCCGCCAAGCCATGCGAAGGAGTGGGTCCGTGCCGAAGATCCTGGGTTCGACGCCGAGTGGACTGCGTTGGCGCGGCCTACTCGCTGCCGGCTGCGCGATCGGTGCCGTCTCCGGATGCGCCGACACCGGCTTCGACGCGCAGACCAATGCCGTCTATGACGCGGGCGTCGGCTCCAACTCACGCGGCGACGGCGTCGACGTACTCAACGCTCTGATCGTCGACAACGGCGATGGCACCGGCACCGTTTCGGCAACACTGCTGCTCAACCCGGGCGAGTTCGAGGAGGACGAAGCACCCCCGGCGGTGACGTTCGACGACTTCACGGTCACCACGCTCGATGGCGAGCCGGTGGACGCGTCGCTGGCCGACGGAGTCCTTCTCGCACCCGACGAGCCGGTCAAGCTCGGCGACGAGGCCATCGCGACGGTGTCCGGCGACAACGTGGCCGCCGGACAGATGGTGACCGCGACGTTCTCGTTCGACGCGGTGGTCGAGCCGATCGAGCTCGACATCCCGGTGGTCGAGCGCACCGAGATGTACGCCCAGGTCGCCGAGGCGCCGGCGCCGACACCGACCCCTTAGGACTCGTATTTGTAGCCCAGCCCCCGCACCGTCACGAGGTAGCGCGGGTTGCCCGGATCGGGTTCGATCTTGGCCCGCAGCCGTTTGACGTGCACGTCGAGGGTCTTGGTGTCGCCGACGTAGTCAGCGCCCCAGACTCGATCGATCAGCTGTCCACGGGTCAGCACTCGCCCGGTATTGCGCAAGAACATCTCGAGCAGCTCGAACTCCTTCAGCGGCAGCCGGACCTCGTCGCCGTTGACGCTCACGACGTGGCGCTCGACATCCATCCGGACCCGGCCCGACTCCAACGTCGTCGGCGCCACATCGGCGTCATGGCCGCGCCGCATCACGGCTCGGATCCGGGCGACCAGCTCGCGCGGGCTGTAGGGCTTGGTGACATAGTCGTCGGCCCCCAGTTCGAGCCCGACCACCTTGTCGACCTCGGCGTCCTTGGCGCTGACCATGATGACGGGCACGTTGGACATCTGGCGAAGCTGCCGACACACCTCGGTGCCGGGGAGCCCGGGCAGCATCAGGTCGAGCAGCACGATGTCGGCGCCGTTGCGTTCAAAGTCGGACAGCGCGTCCGGTCCGGTCTGTGCGACCGAGACCTCGTACCCCTCCTTCCGGAGCATGTACGCCAGCGCGTCGCTGTAGCTGTCCTCGTCCTCGACCACGAGTACGCGGGTCACGACTGTGCCTCCTCTTGTTCGCGTTCAGGCGGGGTCGCGAGCTGACGAGTTGATCCGTCAACTTGGGGAGTCTCGGCCAAAGGGAGTCTTAACGTGAACGACGAGCCCTGGCCCGGCTCACTCCAGACGACGATGTCACCACCATGGCTGGCGGCGACGTGCTTGACAATCGACAGCCCGAGTCCGGTGCCGCCGGTCGACCGGGATCGGGCCGGGTCGAGACGATAGAAGCGCTCGAAGATCCGATCGAGCTCGGCTTCGGGGATGCCGATGCCCTGGTCGCTGACCGTGACCTCGACGGTGGAGCCGAGCCCCCCGATCCGGTCGCAGCGATGCGCCATGACGGCGACCCGCGAACCCTCCGGGCTGTAGGCGACGGCGTTTTCGATCAGGTTGCTGATGGCCACGAGGAGCTGATCTTCGCTGCCCAGTACGAGGAGGTCGTCGTCGACGCGTGCGGCGATGTCGATGTCCTTTGCCTCGGCGTCGGTACGACTGCGGTCGAGCGCACTCTCGACGACGGTCTCGATCCGTACCTCGGTCGGCGCGTCGATCAGCTCGTCGCCCTGCAACCGCGACAGTTCGATGATCTGCTGCACGAGTCGGTTCAGGCGATCGCTCTCGGCCTGCATCCGGCCGGCGAACCGTCGCACCGCCTCGGGATCCTCGGCGGCTTCGCCAACGGCCTCGGCGAGCAGGTTGAGCGCACCGACCGGGGTCTTCAGCTCGTGGCTCACATTGGCGACGAAGTCCCGACGGATCGTCTCGACGCGCCGCTCCCGGGTCCGGTCCTCAGCCAGCACGAGCAGCAGCCGCGACCCGAGCGGGGCCACCCGAGCCATCACCTGTAACGGTAGCGACGACCGCTCCCGCGTCAGGGTGAGCTCGGCCTCGCGGATCTCGCCGGTCGACCGCACGGCGTGAACCATCTTGACCAGGTCTTCGGGCACGATGCGGTCGGCTCGCACGAGGCCGAGCGCGTACGCCGGTGCCGAGGCCTTGAGGACCGTGTCATCCTCGTCGAGAAGCACCGCCGACGACCGCAAGACGGTCAGGACGGACGCCACGCCATCGGGCACCGGCGACGTCGGCCGCTCCGGCACGGACGCCTGCTGGCGCTCGCTGAGCCGCCACGACAGGACCGCGCCGGCACCGATCAGCACCCCGACCGCGGCAACTGCGAGGGTGGTGAGGGTTCCGTCCACATGTCGATCGTACGGCGCTGTTTACCGAACCTTCGCCCTGACCAGCCCCTCTGACCTGCGGTTTCGAAGACTGTTCACGTCGCGTTTACGGCAGGTCGCCTACCGGTCACCCTCGTTCCCCTACCGTTATGGACATGCGTGAACTGTATTTCGAGCAGCTCGACGCCATCGTCGACGACCTCGTCGCGATGACCCGATCGGTGCGCGACGCCGTCCACGAGGCGACCGACGCTCTTCTGACCGCCAACCAGAACGCGGCCGAGGCCGTTATCTCCGGAGACCGCGAGATCGATGCCAGCCGCGAGGTCATCGAGGAGCACACGCTGCAACTTCTGGCGACCCAGCAACCCGTCGCGACCGACCTGCGGATGCTGGTCGCGACCCTGCGGATGGTGGCCGATCTGGAGCGGATGGGCGACCTCGCCGTCCACATCGCGAAGGTTGCTCGGATGCGGATGCCCGACAAGGCGGTCCCCGAGAGCCTGCAAAAGACGATGGCCCACATGGCCGACATCGCGGTCCGGATGGTCGACTCCACATCCCGCATCGTGGCCGACCGCGACGTCGAGGCGGCCAATGCGCTGGACGAAGAGGACGACGAGATGGACCAGCTCCGCACGTCGCTGTTCCGCCGGCTGCTTTCCGACGACTGGGATTACGGTGTGGAGCCCGCCATCGACATCGCTCTGCTCGGCCGCTACTACGAGCGGATCGGCGACCACGCCGTCTCCATGGGCAAGCGCGTCGTCTACTTCGTCACCGGCGAGCAGCCGATGACCGTCGACTGACAGCTGCCTCGGGCGCCGACGCGGGATTGGCGCTGGGGTCCCCTGCGCCAATCCTATTGGCGTGGGGTTCCCCCGCGCCAAGCCGCAAGCCCCCTAGCGGCCCTGCGTGCGGACGGACTCGATCGCGGCGGCTGCGGCCTGCGGGTCGAGGTATTCGCCGCCGAGCCGGATCGGCCGCAGGTCGTCGTCGAGCTCGTACAGCAGCGGGATGCCGGTCGGGATGTTGAGGCTGACCACGGCCTCCTCGCTGATGTCGTCGAGGTGCTTGACCAGCGCACGTAGCGAGTTGCCATGGGCCGAGACGAGTGTGGTGGCGCCGCGCCGCAGATCGGGGACGATCGCGTCGTACCAGTACGGCAGCATCCGGTCGAGAACGTCGGCGAGGCACTCCGTACGCGGCATCAGCTCCGGAGGCAGATCGGCGTAACGCGGGTCGCCGACCGGGCTGTATTCGTCGGCGTCGTCGAGTGGGGGCGGCGGCGTGGCGTACGACCGGCGCCATTCCATGAACTGCTCCTCGCCGTACTTCTCGAGCGTCGCCTTCTTGTCCTTGCCCTGCAGCGCGCCGTAATGGCGCTCATTGAGTCGCCACGACCGGCGCACCGGAACCCAGTGCCGATCGGTGCCGTCGAGGCAGATCTCGGCGGTCGCGATCGCCCGACGCAGCACCGAGGTGTGCACGACGTCGGCCAGCAGCTCACGGTCCCGCATCAGCTCGGCGCTGCGAGAGGCTTCGGCACGCCCCTTGTCGTTGAGGGGGACGTCGACCCAGCCGGTGAAGAGGTTTTTGGCGTTCCACTCGCTTTCGCCGTGGCGAAGCAGCACGAGACGATAGGACGCGGTCATGGAGCGAGCCTATCGGCGCAGTCGTCGAGTCCTCACTCCAGATCGCTGAATCTGGACCAATCAGCGGGCTGCCGTATCGTGCGCGCCGTGGTGCAGCCACCGGACCAAGTCTGGTGGCGCCTCCGCCGCGAGCCGCTCCTCGTACCCCGCCAGATCGTCGTCGGTCAGATGGTCTCGCCAGCCACCGGATCGACCGGCCCGGAAGAACCTTCCCGGATCCTTGATGAGGCCGAGCCGTTCGTCTGGTACGAGTCGCTCCGATCGTTCACGCATCTGGCTCAGCGTCGCCGCCTCGACCAGGGCCGGCCACGTCTTGGCAGCGACGCGAATCTGCAGGCGGTCGGCGAGCCGCCTCATCTCACCGTGGAGGTCGCGACCGAGATCGCTGTAGTGGAGCAACACGACGTCGGGATCGTTCCGGCGGGACCACGCCACGCGCTGCTGGTTGATCAACGCGCGAAGCGAGTACTGGAAGTCGAGTGGCGACTCGTCGTTGGCCACCCATTGCAAGAAGGTCTCGCGCTCGCTCGCCGGTGGCGCCGGCGGCGGAACGGCGGCTCGGTGGATGACCCATCCAGGATCCGGCGCAGCGTATCCCTCGCGAGGTTGGCCTGGTGGTGGTGCAGCGAGATCGCGACGTCGCGCGGATCTCGACCGACAGCGATGTAGGTGACGCCGGGCGCCTGCGGCAGCCCATCCAGCGGCGTGTGGGTCTTGATAAACCTGCGGTGGCCTTGGGCGTCAAGCCGCTCACGGACCTCGGATATCGGCCGGACCCGCATGTCGAGCCACGGCGACAGCGTCGTCAACGGAGCCGGCAGCTCATCGGTCTGAAACACCAGCAAGGCGCAGATCATCTGCGTCCACGTCGTCCCATTCTTCACCGGCGCGCTGATCACGACGTCGTCCGGCCGGAACTCGAAGTCGTCCCAACGCGCGCTGTCGGCGAGCCATCGATCGACATCGCCCGGCGCGCGTGGAAGCCGTGCTCGATAGCGGACCCGTCCCGTTGTCACAGTCCAAGACTGGCCGGCCAACCTGGAGTCGACCTGGACCGGCTAGCGCGAGTCGCGCTCCAGCCAGCCGCGGAATGCGTCGAGATTGCGGGTCGACTCTCCGCGGGAGCGGCGCCACTCCCACTCCTTGCGGATCGACGATGCGAACCCGAATTCGAGGACCGAGTACGGTCAAGCCGTGGACGACCGCGATGGGATCTGGGCCCTGATCGACCGATGCAACGACGCGTGGACCTCTGGCCGACCATCCGAGGTCGCCGCCCTTCACGCGGACGACGCCGTGCTCGTCGCGCCCGACGTCGTCGACACAATCATCGGGCGCGATGCCATCACCGACACGTACATCCAGTTCGTGCGCACGGCGACCGTCGATCGGTTCGATGTCACGCGGCGATCACTCCACCGCTTCGGCGATACGGCGGTCGCCGCGTATCTCTTCGAGGTCACCTACACGATCGACAGCACGACTCACAACGAACGTGGCGAGGAGATCCTCGTCTTGCGTCGCCACGACTCCGGTTGGAAGGTGTCCTGGCGAACTCAGGTCAGCCTCGAGCCCGCGTCGGACTGAGAGCGCCCGCATCGGTACGTGAGACGTGCACCATGGATCCGACATGCGTGGGGCATCCCTCACGTACGGATGCGGCCGGCACAGCTCACTCGCGCTCCAGCCAGCCGCGGAATGCGTCGAGGTTGCGGGTCGACTCACCGCGGGACCGGCGCCACTCCCACTCCTTGCGGATCGACGATGCGAACCCGAGCTCGAGGATCGTGTTGAAGGACTCGTCGGCGTAGCTCAACACCGAGCCGAGCAGCCTATCCATCTCGGCCGGCGTCACCGCCTGCAGCGGCAATCGGCCGTCGAGGAAGATGTCGCCGTTGGAGTCGACGGCGAACGCGACGGCGTACATCTTGAGATTGCGTTCGAGCAGCCAGCGGTAGACGGCCTCGTGATTTTCGTCCGGGCGACGTGCGACGAACGCATGCAGCGCTAGCGATTGCGGTCCGACCTCGATCCGACAGACCGTCTTGAGCTTGCGTTCGCCCGGCAGCTCCACCTCCAGTACGCCGTCGCGCACGTCGGCGTAGTCGAGGTCGCTGGACGCCAGGTACTCGCGGACCGCCTCGAGGGCGCGTGTACGGGGGTCGCTCACGAGCCCTCCTCGCTGCGCTCGTCGGCACGTGAGCAGGCTGCTGCGTTGAATTGTTCGCTCGCAAGCTCGCTCACGAGCCCTCCTCGCTGCGCTCGTCGGCACGTGAGCAGGCTGCTGCGTTGAATTGTTCGCTCGCAGGCTCGCTCACGACGCGGCGATGCGTGGACGCGGCAAGTCGGCCATGGCAGCACCGTAGACCTGCAGCGTCTCGCGCGCCGTGCGGTCCCAGCCGAATTCGCCGGCATGCCGGACCGCCCGCCGGCCCATCCGCGCCAGTCGAGACTGGTCCGACAGCAGGTACTCGATCGCTCGAGCCCACGCGATCGGGTCGTGGCTCGCGACCAACCACCCGGTCTGGCCGTCGCGGACCGCGGTCGGCAGGCCCCCGACGGCCGCCGCGACCACCGGGGTGCCGCATGCCTGCGCCTCGATGGCGACCAGGCCGAACGACTCGCTGTAGGACGGCACGCAGACCAGCGACGCCGCCGCGTACCACCGGGCCAGCTCGGTTCGCGGCAGGGCCGGCTCGAACCGTACGACGGAGTCAAGGCCCAGGTCTCCGGCCAGTCGGCGAAGCGCCACCGGCTGATCCGGGCCGTCGCCCGACTGGCCCCCGATGACCCCGACGACCAGCTGATCGGCGAGCGCCGGCGATCGTTCGATCAGCTCACGGGCCGTACGGAGCACGACGTCGGGCGCCTTGAGCGGCTGGAGACGACCGGCGAACAGCAGCACCGGTGCGTCCAGCGGCAGCCCGAGCTCGCGACGGGCCTGGTCCTGCCCGGTCGGCGCGAACGCCGTGAGGTCGACCCCCGGATGCACGACATCGACCCGCGCCGGGTCGGCGTTGTAGTAGCCGATCAGCTCGTCGGCTTCTTCGGCCGTGTTGGCGATCAGTCGATCGGCCGCCTCCACGACCTGTTCCTCGCCGACGATTCGGGTCAGCGGCTCGGCGGGCTCGCCCGCGATAGCCACGGAGTTCTTGACCTTGGCGGTGGTGTGCATCGAGTGGATCAACGGCACCGACCAGCGTTCCCGCGCCACCGTTCCGACCTGGCCCGAGAGCCAGTAGTGCGAGTGGATCACGTCATAGCGGTACGGCGCGTGCTCCGCCTCCACACGCAGGACGTCGCGTACGAAGGTGCACAGCTGGCTCGGCAGGTCGACCTTGGTCAGCCCCTCGAACGGGCCGGCCATCACGTGCCGCACGGTGACGCCGGGCTCGACCCGGACAGCAGGCCGCTGGTCCGACGACGTCGCCCGCGTAAAGATCTCCGACTCGACACCGTGTCGGGCGAGCTGGCGAGCCAACTCGAGCACGTAGACGTTCATGCCGCCCGCGTCGCCGAACCCCGGCTGAGCCAGCGGCGACGTGTGCACCGACAGCATCGCGACCCGGCGTACTACTCCGCCTGGCGTACCGACCAACGTCCGCACCTCCGTGGGCGGCAACCGACTCGGGCGCGAGCGAATTCCGGCACGGCTCACTCCGTGGACGGGCGCGCGCCCTGGGTCGAGTTTTGGCGTGAAATACAGGTTTGGATCGCGGCTGGAGGTGTATTTCACGCCAAAACTTGACTGCCGGACGTCCGAGTACACCGGCGCCACGGTCCGACTACAGCCAGTCGCGGCCCTTGAAGATCAGATAGAGGCTGAGACAGGTCGCCGCCATCAACACCAACGCCAGTGGATAGCCGTACGTCCACGACGTCTCCGGCATGTTGTCGAAATTCATCCCGTACACGGTGCCGATCAGCGTCGGCGCGAACAGAATGGCCGCCCAAGCGGAGATCTTCTTGATCTCCTCGTTTTGGGCGTGCCCCGACTCGGCCAGCGCCTTGAGATCCTCGTTCTGCTTCTGCGCCACCAGCGTGGCGTTGACGGTCAGGATGTCTTGCAGCATCTGGCGGAAGCCGTCGACGCGCTCGGTGACGTGCTCGACGTGGTCGCGGACGTCCCGCAGGTACCGCTGCAACTCCTCGTCGACGTGGTAGCGGCTGGCGCCGGCGCTGAGCCGGGTCAGCATGTCGAGCAGCGGTCGGGTCGCGCGCTGGAACTCGATCACCTCGCGCGACAGCTCGTAGATGCGCCGCGACACCGACGGGTCGCCGCGGAAGACCTCGGTCTCGATCTCGTCGATGTCGTTTTCGAGCCCGGCTACGACGGGGTAGTAGCCGTCGACAACCCGGTCGAGGATCGCGTAGAGCACGGCCTCGGGTCCCCGTGCCAGCAGGTCAGGATTGCTCTCCATGCGTCGCCGGACCGCACTCAGGTCGGGCGACTCGCTGTGCCGGACCGTGACGACGAAGTTTTCGCCGATGAACACGTGCAGCTCGCCGAACTCGACCTCCTCCACGTCGTCGAGGTAACGGGCGGCCCGCAGGACGACGAAGAGCGTCTGGTCATAGCGCTCGAGCTTCGGTCGCTGATGCGCCAGGATCGCGTCCTCGAGCGCCAGCTCGTGCAGGTCGAACTGGTCAGCGAGGGACGCCAACTGCTGCTCGTTGGGGCGATAGAGCCCGATCCACGCGAGGGTCGACGGGTCTTCGTCGAGCAGTTGGTACGTCTCGGCCAGCGTGCTCGGGGAGGCGACGCGATCGCCGTCGCGGTAGATCGCGGCGTCGACGACGCTCGCCTCGGCGGTGGTCGGCGATGTCGTGGACGAGGTGTTGTCCGTCGGCTCAGACTGCGTCGCCTGACGTCGAGATCGGCCACCGCGGCCGGTGAAGGGTCGCAGCATCGCCAACCTGCGCTCGGTCGTCTTGTGCTCGGACATGATGCACCTCGCTCTCGTACGGGATCCGGCGCCGACCGCCCGTACCGCGTGGTCACGTACGAGGTCAGCGCCGCCGAAGGAATCGGAAATGGGTAGGGCAACTGGGAGGTTCGCGTCTCACGCGATCACCTCCTCGGGCCGGTCCGATCACTCGGCGCTCCGTACGACTGCACAGGGTCGCCGCCGCCATGGTAGCCCGAATTCTCCACTTGACGCGCCCACCCGCGACTCGGTGACCCCCCGCGTGAGTTCCGAGTTGGCGTCGGTCATGGACGGCTCACACCGACCGTAGGTCGGAACTCACGCGGCACCGGCCGTACACTGGGGCGGCCGCATACTCGGGCGGCTACCCCACCTCATGAAGGACCGTCAACCTCCCATGCCCACCCAGACCCGGCCGGACCTGCGCAACATCGCCATCGTCGCGCACGTCGACCACGGCAAGACGACCCTCGTGGACGCGATGCTCTGGCAGTCCGGCGTCTTCCGCGAGCACCAGGACGTCGCCGAGCGCGTCCTGGACTCGGGCGATCTCGAACGCGAGAAGGGCATCACGATCCTCGCCAAGAACACCGCCGTGCGGTACGCCGGGCCGGGCGCGCCCGACGGCGGCGTCACGATCAACATCATCGACACGCCGGGCCACGCGGACTTCGGCGGCGAGGTCGAGCGCGGGCTGTCGATGGTCGACGGTGTGGTGCTGCTCGTCGACGCGTCGGAGGGGCCGCTCCCGCAGACCCGGTTCGTGCTCCGGAAGGCGCTGACGGCCCGGCTGCCGGTCGTTCTCGTCGTCAACAAGGTCGACCGGCCGGACGCCCGCATCGCGGCGGTCGTCGACGAGGCGTACGAGCTCTTCCTCGACCTGCTCGATCCCGACGCCGACCAGACCGCGCTCGACTTCCCGATCGTGTACGCGTCGGCCAGGTCGGGTCGCGCCTCGCTGACCGCGCCGGCCGACGGGGCCCAGCCAGACAGCGACGACCTGGTGCCGCTGTTTCGCACCATCCTCGACTCGGTGCCGGCGCCGACGTACACGGCGAACGCCCCCCTGCAGGCACAGGTCACCAACCTCGACGCGTCGCCGTTCCTCGGTCGGCTGGCGCTGTGCCGCATCCATCAGGGCATCTTGCGCAAGGGCCGACAGGTCGCGTGGTGCCGCCGCGACGGTTCGGTCGAGCCGGTCAAGATCACCGAACTGCTCGTGACCGAGGCGCTCGACCGGGTGCCCGGCGACGAGGCCGGTCCGGGGGACATCGTCGCGATCGCCGGCATCCCCGACATCACGATCGGTGAGACACTGGCCGACCTCGACAACCCGCGTCCGCTGCCGCTCATCACGGTCGATGAGCCGGCCATCTCGATGACGATCGGCATCAACACGTCGCCGCTGGCCGGCCGTACTAAGGGCGCCAAAGTCACGGCCCGGCTCGTCCGAGACCGACTCGAGCGGGAGCTGATCGGCAACGTGTCGATTCGGGTGCTGCCGACGGATCGACCAGACGCCTGGGAGGTGCAGGGCCGCGGCGAGCTGGCGCTGGCGATCCTCGTCGAGCAGATGCGGCGCGAGGGGTACGAGCTCACCGTCGGCAAACCGCAGGTCGTCACGCGTGACATCGACGGCAAGCGACACGAGCCGGTCGAGCGGCTGACCGTCGATTGCCCGGAGGACTATCTCGGCACCGTCACGCAGCTGCTCGCCGCCCGCAAGGGCCGGATGGAGCAGATGGTCAACCACGGCACCGGCTGGGTGCGCATGGAGTTTTCGGTCCCGGCTCGCGGGCTGATCGGCTTCCGGACCGACTTCCTCACCGAGACGCGGGGCACCGGCATCGCGCACCACGTGTTCGAGGGGTACGAACCGTGGTTCGGTGAGCTGCGGACGCGTCCGACGGGATCGCTGGTCGCCGACCGGGCCGGGGCCGCAACGACGTACGCGATGTTCAATCTGCAAGAGCGCGGGCAGCTGTTCGTCGAGCCGACGACCGAGGTGTACGAGGGCATGATCGTCGGCGAAAACTCCCGCTCCGACGACATGGATGTCAACATCACCAAGGAGAAGAAGCTCACCAACATGCGGTCGTCGACCGGTGAGGAGCTCGAGCGGCTGATCCCGCCGCGGCGACTCTCGCTCGAGGAGTCGCTGGAGTACTGCCGCGAGGACGAGTGCGTCGAGATCACGGCCACCGCGGTCCGGCTCCGCAAGGTCGTCCTCGACGCCGCCGATCGGGCCAAGTCCCGTAGCCGACGGCGCTGAGCCGGCTCCCCCACCTCGGTTTTGCGCACTTGGTGTTGGTTATCAACGCCGTCGACCAACAGCTAGTGCGCAAAACCGCAGCGGTAGCGGCGCCATACGCAACGTCAGATCGCGAGGGCGGCTCGCAACGCGCGTTCGACGTCTGTCCCGAATGCTACGAAACGCGCCTCGTCGACTCGGCTCGACGTCTGCCGTACGGTCTCGACCGCGATCCGGGCGGCGTCGTCGAGCGGCCAGCCATAGATGCCCGCCGAGACCGCGGGGAACGCGATGGTCCGCACCGAAAGCTCGTCGGCGACCCGCAACGCCTCGCGGTAGCACGACGCGAGCAGATCGGGGTCGCGCTGCCCGGCGTTCCAGTTGGGTCCAACGACGTGGATCACCCAGGAGGCCGGGAGATCGCCCGCCGTCGTGTAGCCAGCGGCACCGGTCTCGAGGCCGTTCGGGAATCGCTCGATGCAATCGGCGAGGATGGCCGACCCACCAGCCCGATGGATCGCGCCGTCGACTCCTCCCCCGCCGCGCATGGATCGGTTGGCGGCGTTGACCACCGCGTCCACCACCTGCTGGGTGATGTCGCCGGTGACCACGTGCAACCGCATCGGCTACCGGCGCAACGACCGCATCGCCGGCCGGGCGTCGGCCAGATAGACGAAAGCCGCCACTGTTCCGATGATGTTGAGGATGCCGATCGGGTACCAGTCGAGCATGTTGTACGCCGTGGCGAGACCGAGGATGAGCAGCCAGAACGGCTTGGTCTGCTTGCCAGCCGCGACGAACAGCGCCGGCGGACGTGTGACGGCGTCGACGAATGCGACCGCCTTGCACCCGAACAACACCAGCGCCAGCACCAGCATCAGGTTGTTTTGCACTTCGAACAGGTCGGGCACGTACCGAGCCTAGCCGCTCCGTTGTCGAGCGTTCGCGGACGGACCCACTTCGTGGCGGTCGAGGTGCGGGTCATGACAACCGAACGGCGACCCTCGGCGTCTAGCCAAACAGCAGGAGCCCGCCGTCTCGGGGACAGCGGGCTCCTGCTCTCGCGTTTGATGAAGATGAAGGAGTAGGACGGCCTCCCGACCTCTCGGTAATGGAGCCCGAAGGCTCCGGCCAGGAGGCCGCACTTCGGCAGCGTACCTCTCAGGAAGAGGACTCGCCCGACTTCTTAGGCCTAGAAGCGGACTTCTTGGACGAAGCGGACGAAGTCGTCTTCGCGGCGGTCGATTTAGTGGTCTTCTTTGCTGTCGACTCGGCCTGCTTCCCGGTCGACTCGGTCTGCTTCGCGGCGGCGGACGTGTCCTCCTTGTGTACGACGCGCTGGACGACGAGCTCACCGCGCTGCGCGTACTCGGCGTACTTGTCGCCCGCCAGCTCGAATGCCTGCAGTGCGACCGACTGCGCGCGGTCCGGCAGGGTCCGCAGCTGCTCGGGGAGGTGCTTGACATCGTCGACGACGGTGCCGAAACGCTCGGTCGCCTTGGCCTGCGCCTCGGTCGCCTTGGCCTGCGCCTTGGTCGGGAACTCCTTGGCCTGCGCCTGCAACTGGTTCGGGTCGAGGTCGCGAATACGCTCGATGACGGCGTCGCCGGCGCCCACGACGGCGTATAGGGGCTTCGGCTTCTTGATCTGCTCGGGAATCTGGTACGTGGTCATGATGCGGTTCCTCTCGTCAGTCAGCGGGATCGCTGACGGCGTCATCTCCGCCGTTCTCGCGGCGAAAGGATCGGTAGATGTCGAGCAGCGCGGACTTTTGCCGCTCGGTGAGTCCGGCATCGCCGACGATGGCTATCTCGACTGACTGCACACCGTCGGGACTAGGGTCGAGAATGCCGGCGCGAACGTACAGCGTCTCCGCCGAGATCCGCAGCGCCTTGGCGATCTGCTGCAGCACTTCGGCCGACGGACGACGTAGCCCGCGTTCGATTTGGCTGAGGTACGGGTTGGACACACCGGTCTGCTCGGCCAGTTGGCGCAACGTCAGCTCGGCCTGGCGCCGCTGGTCACGCAGATAGTCACCGAGCGACCCAACGGTCTTCCCGACATTCAGCTTGCTCACACCTCCATCTTGCTTGCAATTGCAAGCACTCCGCAAGCGAAACAGCACGTGTCCCCCACCACAGTCCCGATGTGACCCCAACAGACAGCGCGTGGTCAGGCGCCGAAAATCGGGAGCAGCGACGAGGAGAGAGCGGCGGGTACTGAGATCGGAGTCGCACGGAAGGTCAAGAGCGGCGCCGGGCCGGGGAAGCGGGGCTGTCCGGATTTCCGGCGCGGTCTGTGGATGGGCCTGGCCGCCGAGCGCGAAGCGCGAGGCTGGTTTGACCGCGCCGGAAATCCGGACAGCCCCGCCCCACGGAACAGTCAGAACACCGCCCGAATCTCACCGACGGCCTCGCCACCCCCGAGTACGGGAGCATGCGCCAGCTCGTCGAGCACCGGATCCCCGTACCCCAAGCGCTGCAACGCCGCCGCCATCACCACGGCCCGCGCCCGCCCCCCGCCGTCGCGGATCTTGAGGGCCACCGCACTCCCGTCGGGCATCGCGACGGCGTAGCACGCTTCGGCGCCGCCCTTCGCGACCGCACCCGGGTACGCCCGGAGCAGCATCGCCTCGTCGCGGTCGGACCCGCTGACGTACGCGGGAAAAGCCCCGATGGCCTCGGCCACCGCCCCCGGCGGGCTGTCCGGCGTCGCCCGCCGGATCCGCTGGAAGGCCCGCGCCAGCCCGATGAGCGTGGTGCCGTACAACGGGGCGCCACAGCCGTCGACCCCGACCGCAGTCACATCGTGTCCGGTCAGCTCGACGAGTTCGTCGGCGATCCGGCGCTGCAGTGGATGGTCCGGATCGCGGTAGGTCTCGAGCGTCCATCCGTTCGCGACGCAGGTGGCCAGCATGCCGGCGTGCTTGCCGGAGCAGTTCATCGCGAGCGAGCTCGGCTTGCCGCCGGCCGCGACGTAGGCGTCTCGGGTCGGGCCGGCGAGCGGGTAGTCCGGCGGGGTTTGCAGCGCCGACTCCGGGAGGTCGGCGCCGGCCAGAATCTCGCGGACGCCGTCGAGATGCATCGGCTCGCCGGAGTGGCTGGCGCACACGAGCGCGAGCAGTCGGCCCCGTAGATCCAGCCCGGCTCGGACCATCGCGGTCGCCTGGATCGGCTTGTTACACGACCGGGCGAAAACGGGCTCATCCGTGACACCGACGGACCAGGCGACGGAGCCCGACGGATCGAGCGCCGCGATTGCCCCGAAATGTTGGCTTTCAACGAACCCGGAACGGACCACGTCGGCCACAACAACGTCATGCACGGCGCGGAGCGTACCCGGTGCCCGCAACCGCAAAAGTGCGCGATGCCACAATGCGGGCGTGACGCATCCCGAGTGGACCCCGACTCCCCGTGAACTCGCCGACCTCGAGCTGCTGACCATCGGGGCGCTCGCGCCTCTTCGCGGCTTCGTCAATCCCGACGATGCGAGCGTCCCGACGCCGGTGACGCTGACGGTGCCGCGCAAGGTCGCCGACGAAGCCAAGGACGCGGGCGGGGTTCGGCTGACCGACCCAGAGGGGGCGCCGATCGGCCTGCTTCGGTTCGATGGTGCGTACGAATCCGACGACGATCAGGTCGGTCTCGTCGGCGAGATCGAGCCGCTCGCACACACCGAGTACGGCCCGTTCCGGCGCTTTCACCGGACCCCGGCCGAGGTACGGGCCACGTATCCGCACGCGTTCTCGGTTCCGCTCCGCGACGTATTGACGCAGTCCGATGTGTCCCAGATCAACACGTACGCCCGCAAGACCGGCCGGACCCCGCTGCTCCTGGTCGCGACCGGGCCCGGCGGGCCGCTGACCCTCTCGGCGCCAGGCCTGATCCGCGCGACCCTCGCCGCCGCCGGGCAGATCCCAGGCGCCAAGGTTGTCGCGGCCGCGGTGTCCGATCGCGGCGACGCGACCCAGACCGCGGCTTTCGGCATCCGAGTCGGCCTGGCGTTCGCCGACGAGTTGGTGACGGTGTGGCACGACGGCGAGCCGGCGCCCGCCGTGAAGGCGATCCGCGATCAGGACCGGCCGCCCGTGGAGCATCGCGGTCTGGTCGTGTTCTTCACCGGCCTGTCCGGTTCCGGCAAGTCGACGCTCGCCCGGGCCCTCCACGACCGGCTGCTGGAGCGTGGCGACCGGACCGTGACGAGTCTCGACGGCGACGTCGTACGCCGGCATCTGTCCAAGGGACTCGGCTTCTCCCGCGAGGACCGCGAGACCAACGTCGCCCGGATCGGCTGGGTGGCGGCCGAGATCAGCCGGCACGGCGGCATCGCCATCTGCTCGCCGATCGCCCCGTTCGACGAGACTCGGCAGCTCGTACGGTCGATGGTCCGAGAGGCCGGCGGCGGATTCGTACTCATCCACGTCGCGACTCCGCTCGAGGAGTGCGAGCGACGCGACCGCAAGGGCCTGTACGCCAAGGCGCGGGCCGGCGAAATCCCCGACTTCACCGGCATCTCCTCGCCGTACGAGGAGCCCGAGGACGCCGACGTCCGACTGGATACCACGGGCCGAAGCATCGAGGATGCCCTGGGCGACGTTCTCGATGTGCTCTACTCAGACGGCTGGATTAGCCGTGAAGCCGCCCCGACGGAGCCGCCCGCAACCTGATCGGATCCACCGACGATGCCGGACCTGTTCACGCCGGACGCTGGCCTGCCGACGTTCGAGCGGCTGGGCCGGGGTCGTTCGGCTGATGTGCCCGCCCCCACCCCGTCGGATTCCCCATCTTCCCGGACATAACGCGCCCCACCACGCCGCCGCGGTGATTGGACACGACAGGCTGGAGCCCTCAAGATTCCTTAGACGAGGTTTCCAATGTGCTCTAGCCAGATGGTTGGATTACTTGAGAACCAGTGCCCGGGCCCAACCTGATCGGACTCGTCCATGTCTGACCTGCTCACCACGACCGCTGCATCGATCCTGCTCGTCAGCTTCCTCGTCGGGATCGTCGTCGGACTCACCGGGATGGGCGGCGGTGCGCTGATGACGCCCGCATTGATCTTCCTCAACGTCAATCCGGCGGCGGCGGTCGCGAACGATCTCGTGGCGGCCAGCCTCAACAAGAGCGTCGGCGCCGCCGTCCACGCCCGGGAAGGGTCGCCCAACTTCCGCCTGGCCGGCTGGTTGATGGTGGGCTCGGTACCGATGGCGTTCGCCGGTGCGTTCATCGTCGAGGCCATCGGCAGCGACGAGGAGCAGACCGACTTCCTCAAGATCGCCATCGGCTGCGCGCTCATCCTGACGGCGGCTACCTACACGCTCCGGATGTATCTCAACCTCCGGCAGGCCACAAGTGGCCAACTGCGGACGGACACGAATCCGCGGGTACGGCCGCTCCCCACCGTGCTGATCGGCGCCTTCGGCGGCCTGCTGGTCGGAATTACGTCGGTCGGGTCGGGATCGCTGATCATGGTCTCGCTGCTGCTGCTCTATCCGACGCTGCAAGCCGTCAAGCTGGTGGGCACCGATCTCGTGCAGGCTGTGCCGCTGGTGCTGTCGGCGGCGGTGTCCCACGTCATCGTCACCGGAGTCGACTGGGAGGTGCTGATCCCTCTGGTGATCGGCGGGTCGCCGGGAACGTTCGTCGGCGCTCACATCGCCAACTGGGTGAGCCAGGGCGTCGTACGTCGCGGCATCGTCATCGTGCTTACGCTGACCGGCCTGGGCATGCTTCACGTGCCGCCGACCGTCGTTGGTATGGTCGGGGCTGGCCTGTTGATCCTCGGACCGGTGGCCTGGGGACTCGTACGTCGACAGCATGGTCTGCCGGCGTTCGCCAACGGCAGTGATCCCGACAGTGTGCGCACTCGCTGACGGGGCGGAGTTGGAACACCCACAAACCTAGGTACGATGACCCCTGCTTTCGCGCACGAGGAGCCTCCTACCCCCATGTCATCACACGCGGACTACCGCCTGAGTCAGCTGGACGAACTCGAGGCGGAGTCGATCCACATCTTCCGCGAGGTCGCGGCCGAGTTCGAGAAGCCGGTGCTCATGTTCTCCGGCGGTAAGGACTCGATCTGCATGATGCGGTTGGCCGAAAAGGCGTTCTACCCGGCCAAGATCCCGTTCCCGGTGCTGCAGGTCGACACCGGCCTCGACTTCCCCGAGGTGCTTGAGACGCGCGACCGCTGGGTGCAGCGGCTCGGCGTCCAGCTGATCGTCGCCTCGGTCGAGCAGGCCATCAAGGACGGCGTGGTCGTCGACGACGGCAAGACCAGCCGCAACCGGCTCCAGACCGGGACGCTGCTGCACTGCATCGAGGAGCACGGCTTCACCGCGGCGTTCGGCGGCGGCCGGCGCGACGAGGAGAAGGCGCGGGCCAAGGAGCGGGTCTATTCGCACCGCGACGAGTTCGGCCAGTGGGACCCGAAAAACCAGCGGCCCGAGCTGTGGAGCCTCTACAACGGCCGGATCCACGAGGGCGAGCACATGCGGGTGTTCCCGCTGTCCAACTGGACCGAGCTCGACGTCTGGCACTACATCGGCCAGGAGCAGGTCGAGATGCCGTCGATCTACTTCAGCCACAAGCGCCGGGTCATCGCGCGCGACGGGATGCTGATCTCGGAGTCCGAGTACGTCACGCCGCGCGAAGGCGAGACGGTCGAGGAGCGTACGGTGCGGTTCCGTACCGTCGGCGACATGACGCTGACCGGGTGCGTCGAGAGCCCGGCGTCGACGATCTCTGAGATCATCGACGAGATCGCGATCGCCCGGGTCACCGAACGGGGCGCGACCCGGGGCGACGACCGATTCTCCGAAGCCGCGATGGAAGACCGCAAGCGAGAGGGTTACTTCTGATGTCGGCGCAAGATTCACCACGGCCCTCGATGCCAGAGTCTGATTCGTCGATCTCCGGTAGGCCGTCGATGGACCTGCTGCGGTTCGCCACCGCCGGCTCGGTCGACGACGGGAAGTCGACCCTGATCGGCCGGCTGCTCCTCGACTCCAAGGCGATCTTCGAAGACCAGCTCCAGGCGGTCGAGGCCACGTCGCAGTCGCGCGGCTACGACTACACCGACCTGGCGCTGCTGACCGACGGGCTCCGGTCCGAACGCGAGCAGGGCATCACGATCGACGTGGCGTACCGCTACTTCGCCACGCCCAACCGCAAGTTCATCATCGCCGACACGCCGGGCCACGTGCAGTACACCCGCAACATGGTCACCGGTGCCTCAACCGCCGACCTCGGTCTGGTGCTCGTCGACGCCCGGCAGGGGCTGACCGAACAGAGCCACCGGCACGCGGTGATCCTGTCGCTGCTGCGGGTGCCGCACCTGGTGCTCGCGGTCAACAAGATGGACCTCGTCGACTACTCGCGGGATGTGTACAACGAGATCTACGAGGCGTTCACCTCGTTCGCCACCAAGCTGACCATCCCGGACCTGACGATCATCCCGATCTCGGCGCTCAAGGGCGACAACGTCGTGCTGCGCGGCGACAACATGCCGTGGTACGACGGCCCGTCGCTGATGCACCACCTCGAGCACATCCACGTCGCGTCCGACCGCGACCTGGTCGACACGCGCTTTCCCGTGCAGTACGTCGTGCGGCCCAAGTCCGACGAGTTCCACGACTACCGGGGCTATGCGGGTACAGTCGCCGGTGGCGTACTCAAGCCGGGCGACGAGGTGCTTGTACTCCCCAGCGGATTCACGTCCCGGATCGCCGCCATCGACGACTTCGACGAGGAGGTCGACGAAGCGTTCCCGCCCATGTCGGTGACAGTGCGGCTCGAGGACGACCTCGACGTGTCGCGCGGCGACATGATCTGTCGCCCCCAGAACGCGCCGGAGCCGAGCCAGGACATCGACGCGATGGTCTGCTGGATGACGACGCAGCCGCTCCGGCCCCGGCAGAAGCTCGCGATCAAGCACACGACGCGGACCGGTCGGGCGCTGGTCAAGGACATCCAGTACCGGCTCGACGTCAACACGCTGCATCGCGACCAGGAGACCAAGGAGCTCGGGCTCAACGAGATCGGGCGCGTCCAGTTGCGTACGACCGTGCCGCTGCTGTGCGACCCGTACTCGAAAAACCGCACGACCGGGTCGTTCATCCTCGTCGACGAGGCCACCGGGGTTACCGTCGGCGCCGGCATGATCAACTGACCCACCGGTTTTGCGCCCATGTGGTTGGTGTCGGGCCATCTGCACCAACCACAGCGGCGCAAACCTTCTGTGAACGCGAAATCATCACTGTGGATAACCCTCTCCCGATCCCTTGCGCGACCCATGCTCGGGTGTGACCAGTCCTAAGGAAGTTGCACACCAGCTCCGCGCTCGACCGTTTACCTACGAGCAAGCAATTGCGGCCGGGCTCAGCCGGCAGGCGTTGCGCGGTCGGCGGTTTCGTCGCTTGCACCAGGCCGTTTACGTTTGCGCGGATGTCGAGCTCACGCTCGAGGTCCGGATCTGTGCGGCGCTGCTCATCCTGCCGCCGGACACGATGGCGTCAAGCGTGACGGCACTGCGCTGGTACGGCCTCGATGTCGGACGAGATCGCCGACTCCATTTCACGACCACCCATCCGCACCAGCGCAACCTGCGCGGAGTGATGCTGCATCGCAGAAAGCAGGCAGCGCTCGGCACGATTCTTCGAGGACTTCCGGTGACCACGCCGGAGCAGACCTTCGTCGAGGCGTCGCGCCATCTGTCGTTGATCGAGCGGGTTGTTGCTGGGGATTGGCTGGTGCACCAGAGCCTTACCACGTTGGCCGAACTCCAGCGGTTCGTCGACGCCGTACACGATCACGGGGTCAGGCGAGCTCGGCGGGCGATGGTCTTCGTTCGTGAGCGAGTCGAGTCGCCTCGCGAGACCGTCTTGCGGCTGATGATCGTCTTCGCACGGCTTCCGGAGCCCAGGCCGAACGTGCCGCTGGGCGATGAGTGGGAGTTCGTCGGGCGCCCCGACCTTGTCTACCTCGATTATCGGGTGCTCATCGAATACGACGGGCGCTACCACTTCGAGGACCCGAAGCAACGCGAGCGCGACATCAAACGTCGGGAGGCGCTCGAAGCCTTGGGATGGCGGGTCATCGTGATCACGGCGGAAGGGATGCGCCACCCACACGAGGTCGTCTGGCGGATCTATCGGGCACTGCGCGACCGCGGCTACCGAGGACAGCCGCCGATCTTCAACGACGCCTGGAACTACTGGTTCGCCGGTACGTACGCCGCTGCCGCGTAGCTTTTGCGCCCTTGTGGTTGCTCGTGGCGCGCGAGACCAACCGTCAGGGCGCACATCGCGAACTGCCGGGCGTTCGCCTCCCGGCGGCGTGGTCAGCGCAGCGCCGGCCGTAAGTGGAGCCCGACATCCGGATCGACAAGCACCTCCTGCGACGCCGCAACCCCGTCGGCGAGCAACGCCGCATCGACCGGCGTCGCGCGCTTGAGCAGCGCCAGTCCGATCGGCCCGAGCTCGTGATGCCGCGCGGACGAGCCCATGACTCCGATCGCGACGCCGTTGGCAGACACCTCGGCCCCGGGCGCCGGCAGTCGGTTCACCGACCCGTCCAGGTGCAACAGAGTCAGCCGGCGCGGTGGGCGGCCGAGGTTGTGGATCTTGGCGACGGTCTCCTGGCCGCGGTAGCAGCCCTTGTCGACATGGGCCACGCTCCCGATGAGGCCGAGCTCGTTGGGGATGGCGCGCTGGTCGGTGTCGACGCCAAACCTGGGCGCGCCGGCCGCGATGCGGAGCGCCTCGTAGGCCCACACGCCGCTCAGCCCGCCGGGCCGGTCGGCCAGCGTCGCCCGCTCGACAAGCGTTGGGCCGTCGACGGCGTCATGGACCAGGGCGTACTCCTGGGTTAGCAGCGACGCCTCGACGCGCATCATGAACCGCGTGCTGTCGATCAGCTCGACCAGCGCCTCGCCCCGACCGGGTTCGGTGTGGGCCACGAATGCCTCGCCGTCGTCCCAGCCCCCGAAGGCATGCTCGATGTGGCCCTGCGGCGACAGGATCAGCGTGTCGACGTGGCGGCCGGGCTCGAGGCCCTCGAAGACCTGCGACGCCATCGCGTGCAGGTAGTCGAGCCGATCGGCGCCGGCGATTCGCACGATGTCGTGATGGGACAGGTCGACCCAGCCGGAGCCGTCCTCGAGCCGACGCTGCTCGGCGAACGGGTCTCCGTAGTGAGCGGCGACGCCGGCATCCGGTGGGTCAGCGGCTACGGCGCCGGGGCGGGTCAGCAGCGGGCTCTCGTACGTCACGCTTCCACGGTACGGCAGCGACACGAGCGACCCAGCGTCATCCCACATGTGGCGTATCGCCGCACCACAGGGCTACGCGCGTTGGAGGCGGGCCCAGATGTGGGGTTGGAGCTCCTGTCCCATCGCGGCCATGTCGTAGGCGTACAGCAGATCGCCGTCGACCAGACCGTACAGCCGCTGGCCGGCCGTGACCTCCTTCGCGCTGTGCGTACGCGCGACGACGTCGGTGCCGATCTCGAGCTTGGCGCCGTCGACCTTGCCGTACCAGATCTCGGCCACGCCCGAATGATGGACGAGCAGCAGTTCGACCTCGCCGTCGGGCCGGGCCCGTAGGAAGCCGGTCTCCAGGGCAGCGTCGCGCGTCTTCTCACCCACATCGTCGAGCAGCCACGTCCGCGAGAAGTAGTGCAAGAACGGCCGCCCATCGTGGGCGAAGATCAAGTGTTGGCCGAAGTGAAACGAGTCGATGGTCGGATAATCCCCGTGTCCCTGGCCTTCCCAGGTCCCCAGTAGCCAACCGAGCGGGACCAGATCCGGATGCAGGTCTTCGGGGATCTCGAACGCCACCCGGCGATCCTAGACCTCCCCGCGGAAGACCCGGTAAACGCTGACGATGGAAAACCACGCGACCGCCAGGGCGGCCAGCACCAGCAGGATGAGCACCACGACCTCCATTCTGATGACCATACAAACGACGAAGGGACCGAATTGGTCACGCTCTGGACGTAACTGATTGCCCTGCGGCATCGTGAGACCATGACAGCGACACTGTCACGATGGCGCGCCCCACTGCCACGCGACCACTGGCAGCGGGTCGTCGCTGACCTCGATCCGGCTGTCGACTACGAGCGGATCAGCCGGATCAGCACGGCGTACGAGTTCCCGTGGGACACCGCCATGTTGCTGTCGCTGCTCGACGAGCCGCTGCTGGAGGCGTCGGGCTACGACCCGCCCTCGCCACGCGTCCGGGCCGCGGCCGAGGCGATGCTGCGGCTGCGGGCCCGGGTGGTCCGGCGGCTGCCGCCGAGGCGACGGGCGTTAAGCGCCGAGCGGCTGCGGTGGGTCCGGTCGTACCCGAACGGCTACGTCATCGACCGGCTCGGCCCGACGCAGGCTCCCCACGGATCCCGTATGCGTTCCGAC
>JBKOYM010000186.1:0-11806 GCA_046725375.1 Actinomycetota bacterium | reverse complement strand
GACAAGCTCCAAGCACCTGCCGTGAGGGCCAGCAGTGCCACGCCGGCGACGAGGGCGTACGTCTGGATCAGGTCGGTCAGCTCGGCCTGCTCGTCGGCGCGAAAATGGACGAGGACGAAGGCGACGTCGGTCTCGGACTCGGGATCGGCGCGGACCGGCTTGACCGCCACCACGGTCTCGCCGAACTCGGTGTCGAGCTCGGTCGATCCGCCGTCAGGCATCAGCTGGTTGACCGCCGCGACGAAGGCTGGGTCACTGGCCAGGTCTTCGTGCGCCGAGCCGGCACTCACCGAGTACGCCGCGCCGTCCTGGAAGCCCAGCATCAGTTCGTCGGGGGACGGCACATTGGCTTCCAGCGCGCGACGGATCACGGTCTGCGCTCCCAGTGCTTGGCTGCCGTCGGCGAACTGCTCGAACTCATCAAGCTCCTGGCTGACCTGCTGATCGACGTCGCCGTTGATGCGCTGAAGTTCGAGCGCGTACAGAACAAGGCCCGAGACCGAGAGCGCGAGAGCGGCGAGTACCACAACCGCCGCGGTGATGCGGAGCCGGACTGGGATTGGGCGACGCCGAAGGAGTCGGCGGCGCCGATCAGTCGTCGTCGCCTCCGCTGTCGTCGCTGCCATGACCCGAATTGTCGTCGTCACCGCCGCCATCGTCGTCGCGGCCCCTGTCGTCGTCGCTGCCAGGACCGGAATTGTCGTCGTCGAAGAGGTCGTCGGGCTCGTGATAGACGGTGTCGAGGTCGTCGTCATCGTCGTCGTCGCCATGTCCGCGATCGTCGGTGCCGTCGTCGTCGTTGGGGCGTGCCGGTGCGTTGTCGACGCCGGACGGCCCGGGCGAGCCGTCGCCGTTAACGACAACCGGGTCGCCGACATTGGGCGGTCCACCTGGGTCGCCCAGGACGGATCCGGCCACGAAACCGCCGGCCCCGATGGCCACGATGAATGCCACCGCTGCCTTCCACATCAAGGTCATTGCATCACGATCCCTCGCGGTCCACAGATCAGCGTGAGCCGTCGATGAGAAGGTTCTCATCAACTGGCACTCTTCTCTCATGCTCATATGGCGATCCCTCGACGACATTCCGCCCGATTTCGGGCCGAGTGTGGTCACGGTCGGCAACTTCGACGGCGTCCATCGCGGTCATCGGTACGTGCTGCGGCGCGCTCGGGAGGTGGCGGACGAGACCTCCGCGCCGGTCGTCGCCGTCACGTTCGATCCGCACCCGATGCAGATCTTGTTGCCGGAGCGGGCTCCGATGCGGCTGACCACGATAGAGCGGCGGGTCGACCTGCTCGGTGACGCCGGCGCCGACGACGTGCTCGTACTCCCGTTCACGAGGGACCTTGCGTCGTGGCAGCCGGAGGAGTTCGTCCGCCGGGTGCTCGTCGAGGGCTTGCACGCGAGCGCGGTCGTCGTCGGCGAAAACTTCCGCTTCGGGGCTAAGGCTGCGGGCAACACGGCCCTCCTCGACTCGCTGAGCGAGCAGTACGGTTTCGTCACGCATGCGCTGGGCCTGGACGGCGCAGAGCACCCGTGGTCGTCGTCGTACGTCCGCCAATGTCTGATCGAGGGGGATGTGGCCGGGGCCGCGGTGGCGTTGGGCCGGCCCCACGACCTGGCCGGCGTCGTCGTCGAGGGCGCTCACCGCGGCCGCGAGCTCGGGTTTCCGACCGCCAATGTTCCGGCATCGGGCCTCGCCGCCGTGCCGGCCGACGGCGTCTACGCTGGCTGGCTGCGCGCGCTTGCGCCCTCGACGATCGCGGATGGTAAGCCGATGCCGGCGGCGATCAGCGTCGGCACCAATCCGATGTTCGAGGACGCCGACCGTTGGGTCGAGTCCTACGTGCTCGACGTCGACGACCTCGAGCTCTACGGCGTACGGGTCGAGGTCAGCTTCGTCGACCGAATTCGGGGTCAGCTCCGCCTGGACTCGGTGGAGGCGCTGATCGAACGGATGCGAGTCGACGTGGACGAGGTTCGGGAGCTTCTCGACCACGCCGACAGACCCGACGAGCAGCGATGAACCCCGAGGAGCGCGCCGAGTCGATGGCGCGAGCCGAACGGTGGCTGGAGTCGAACGGTCTGCCGTACTTCGTTTACCACCAGCGTCGGAGCCTGATTTCCCAACACCAACGGGGGCGGATCGTCGGGCTGGTCTTGGTCGCGCTGGTCGTGTCCAGTGCCGTGGGCGTTGCCGTCGGGGTCTGGACGTCGACGTCGGCCGGCATCGCCTGCGAGCTCGCCGTGCTGCTCCTGCTCGTCCTCGGTTACGGCTGGACCTTTCTGCGGCTGCGGCCGATTGTGTTGTGGGCGATCCGGCGAACGTTCGGCTCGCTGCGGCTGATGTTTCCACTGCTAAGCCGCGCGCTACCGCTGCTGCTTCTCTTCATCACGTTCTTGTTCATCAACACCGAGGTCTGGCAGGTCGCGTCCGGGCTCAAGCGCCCACAGCTTTGGCTCGGGGTACTGCTGTTCGCGACGATCGCGGTGCTGTTCCTGCTCGCGCGGCTGCCCGACGAGGTCCGCGAAGTGGAGGAGGAGGCGTCCGACGACCGGCTGGTCGAAATCTGTCGCGACACACCGCTCGCCGGCGCCGCGGCTTCGCTGCAGGGTGACTCGTTCCCGGCGCCACTGCCTCGCCTGCCGCGGACCAACCTTGTCATGGTGCTGTTGTTCAGCCAGCTGGTGCAGGTCTTGGTGCTGTCGATGGTGGTCTGGGCCTTCTTCGTCGTGTTCGGCAAGATCGCGATCACTGACGACGTAATCAACTCGTGGGTGGGTCATTATCCGCACGACCTGCCGTCGCTCGGCGAGTACTTGCCGATCAGCAACGAGCTGTTCCAGGTGTCGGTGTTCCTCGCCGCATTCGCCGGGTTGTACTTCACCGTCTACGCCGTGACGGACTCGACGTACCGGGAGCAGTTCTTCGCCGACCTGTCGCACGAGCTGGAGCAGGCGATCGGGGTCTACACCGTCTACGAGACGCTCCGACACGAGTCGGCGGCCGGCCCGGGTTCCTAGGAGTCGGATGCCGCGACCTCACGGCTCCCCGGCATTTAAACAACGTAGGTTGACCCTAGAACGGTTGGACGGCCCGGGCAGTGGGCGGAGTTGGAAAGTCGTCGCGATCGGCTGACGGGCCGGGCGAATTAGGGCTCGGTGGTCTCTCGCTGATACCCTGGCCGCGCCGTAGATCGGCCGCGGAATATCAGAGTGCCCGGGTGAACCGGCCCCGGCGCGCCGCGCAACGAATCCTTTCGAAGGGAGATCGCGTGTCGCTGGACGTCGCGACCAAGAAGAAGATCATCGACGAATACGCCACTGGCGAGGGCGACACCGGCTCCCCCGAGGTGCAGGTCGCCGTGCTCACGCACCGCATCTCGCACCTCACCGAGCACCTCAAGGAGCACCAGCACGACCACCACAGCCGTCGTGGCCTGCTGTTGCTCGTGGGTCGGCGTCGCCGGTTGCTCAACTACCTGCACGACACCGACATTGAGCGCTACCGACGCCTGATCGAACGGCTCGGACTGCGGAAGTGATTCTAGTGGAGCGGCCCTCTCCGGAGCGGCCGCTCACTCGTGTACGCGCCGGGCTCGCATAGCGGGCACGTACGGTATCTACTGGACGCGTACACCGAACAACTGAACAGAACTTATCCACCTGCGGAGCAGACCACCGGCTGTCGGTGCGGCTGGCCGGTCCTCGGTAGTGGCGAGCGGATTCGACCTGGCGTCGACGCCCGCCCGCCTCGATCGAAGACCGGCACACATGACACGGCGTTCGACCGGCTGCTCGCGGACTGCTCCGCGAGACCTGAGAGGGGTATCCCGTGGAGGGACCCAACCTATCCGTCGCCGAGACCGTGCTGGACAACGGCAGGTTCGGCAAGCGCACCGTACGTTTCGAGTCCGGTCGGCTGGCCAAGCAGGCCGCCGGCTCGGTTGCGGCGTACCTCGACGACGGCACGATGCTGCTGTCGGCGACCACCGCCAGCAAGAGTCCCAAAGAGCATCTCGACTTCTTCCCGCTGACGGTCGACGTCGAGGAGCGGATGTATGCCGCCGGGCGCATCCCGGGCTCGTTCTTCCGGCGTGAGGGCCGGCCGAGCGAGGATGCCATCTTGACCTGTCGGCTGATCGACCGGCCGCTGCGTCCGACCTTCGCCAAGGGCCTGCGCAATGAGGTCCAGGTCGTCATCACCGTGATGGCCCTCGACCCGGACCACGCGTACGACGTGCTGGCGATCAACGCGGCGTCGGCATCGACCCAGATCGCCGGCCTGCCGTTCTCCGGCCCAGTCGGCGGCACCCGAATGGCGCTGATCGAGGGCGAGTGGGTCGCGTTTCCGACGCACAGCCAGCTCGAGGACGCCGTATTTGACATGGTTGTGGCCGGCCGCGTCATTGGTGAAGGTGATAGCGCCGACGTCGCCATCATGATGGTCGAGGCCGAGTCGACCGAGGAGACCTGGAACCTCGTCCAGAGCGGTGTCCAGGCGCCGACCGAGGAAGTGGTCGCCCAGGGCCTCGAGGCCGCGAAACCGTTCATCAAGCAGCTCTGCGAGGCCCAACAGCAGTTGGCCGAGAGCTCGTCCGCGCCCGAACGCGACTACCCGCGCTTCCGCGACTACGAGGACGACGCCTTCGCGGCCGTCGAGTCAGCGGCCCGCGATGACCTTGCCGCCGCGCTCACGATCGCCGGCAAGGCCGAGCGGGAGACCAAGCTCGACGAGATCAAGGTGGCCGTGCTCGACAAGCTCGGCGCCGATTTCGAGGGTCGCGAGAAGGAGCTTGGCGAGGCGCTCCGATCACTGACCAAGGAACTGGTCCGCAACCGAGTGCTGCGCGAGAAGGTCCGTATCGACGGCCGCGGCCTGGCCGACATCCGCACCTTGTCGGCCGAGGTCGGCGTGGTTCCCCGGGTGCACGGCTCGGCGCTCTTCGAGCGGGGCGAGACCCAGATCCTCGGCATCACGACCCTCAACATGCTGGGCCTGGAGCAGAAGCTCGACACGCTGTCGCCCGAGTCGTCTCGGCGGTACATGCACAACTACAACATGCCGCCCTTCTCGACCGGCGAGACCGGCCGGGTCGGGTCGCCGAAGCGCCGCGAGATCGGTCACGGCGCCCTCGCGGGCCGGGCCCTGCTGCCGGTGTTGCCGACGCGGGAGGAGTTCCCGTACGCGATCCGGCAGGTGTCCGAGGCGCTCAGCTCCAACGGCTCGACGTCGATGGGCTCCGTGTGCGCCTCGACGATGGGCCTGCTCAACGCCGGCGTACCGCTGCGGACTCCGGTCGCGGGCATCGCGATGGGCCTGATCTCCGGCGAGGTCGACGGCCAGACCGAATACGTGACGCTCACCGACATCCTCGGCGCCGAGGACGCGTTCGGCGACATGGATTTCAAGGTCGCCGGCACGCGTGAGTTCGTCACCGCCTTGCAGCTCGACACCAAGCTCGACGGCATCCCGGCGTCGGTGCTGGCGGCGGCGCTCACCCAGGCGCATGACGCGCGGATGACGATCCTGGACGTGATGGCCGAAGCCATCGACGGTCCGGACGAGATGTCGCCGTTCGCGCCGCGGATCATCACGATGCGCGTCCCGGTCGACAAGATCGGTGAGGTGATTGGGCCCAAGGGCAAGGTCATCAACCAGATCCAGGAAGACACCGGGGCCGAGATCACGATCGAGGACGACGGCACGATCTACGTCGGCGCCGAGACCGGCGATGCCGCGGAGGCCGCCCGCTCGGCGATCAACGCGATCGCCAACCCGACGATGCCGGAGGTCGGCGAGCGCTACCTCGGCACGGTCGTCAAGATCATGAACTTCGGTGCGTTCGTCTCGCTGCTGCCCGGCAAGGACGGCCTGCTGCACATCAGTAAGCTGCGTGCCCTCGCGGGTGGCAAGCGGATCGACAACGTCGAAGACGTCGTCAGCGTCGGCCAGAAGATCCAGGTCGAGATCGCCGAGATCGACGACCGCGGCAAGCTGTCGCTGATCGCCGTGCCCGAGGACGACAACAAGCCGACCGACGGGTCGGCTCCGTCGGACGACGAGTCGGCCCCGGCGTCGTGACCAGTCCCGGCCTCGACGCCGACCAGCCGGTCGGCAGCACGCGCACTCTGCTGCGTGCCGAGGACGGTGGCCTGGTTCGCCGGACGGTCCTACCGGGTGGCCTGCGGGTCATCACCGAAGCGATGCCGGGCGTTCGCTCGGCATCGCTCGGTGTTTGGGTCGGCGTCGGATCGCGGGACGAAGCCCCGACTCTCGGCGGCGCCTCGCACTTCCTCGAACACCTGCTGTTCAAGGGCACCAAGACCCGTACGGCGCTCGAAATCTCGGAGGCGCTGGATTCCGTCGGTGGCGAGATGAACGCGTTCACGTCGAAGGAATACACCTGCTTTCACGCCCGGGTGATCGACGCCGACGTCCAGCTCGCGATCGAGACGGTCGCCGACATGGTGACCGACTCGGTGCTCGCCAGCGCCGACGTCGAGTCCGAGCGCGGGGTGATCCTCGAAGAGATCGCGATGAACGACGACGACCCGGACGACGTCGTCCACAACCTCATCGCGTCCCGCGTGTGGGGCGACAGTCCGCTCGGACGGCCGATCGCGGGACAGCCGGACTCGATTCGGTCGCTGACCCGGACCCAGATCGCCGGTTACTACCGACGCCGCTATCGGGCCAACGCGATGGTCGTGGCAGTCGCCGGCAACGTCGTCCATCGCGACATCGTGCGTTACGTCCGTCGGGCATTCGGCGCCAGCGGCTTCCTTTCCGACGACTCGACGCGACCGCAGGCACCGCGGGAGGGCGGCGCCTCCGCGCCGTTCGGGCTCGGCGCGAGTCTGGTGAGCCGGCCGACCGAGCAGGCCAACCTCGTGCTCGGGCTTCCCGGCCTGCGTCGCGGTGACGAGCGTCGACACGCCGCAGGTGTCCTCAATGCCGCGCTCGGCGGCGGCATGTCATCACGGCTGTTCCAAGAGGTACGAGAAAAGCGGGGTCTTGCCTACTCGGTCTACTCGTACGCCTCGAACTATGCCGATACCGGCATGCTGGGCGTCTACGCCGGCTGCGCACCGGCCAAGGTCGACGACGTGCTCACCCTGGTCCGCGAGCAGCTGGTCCAGGTCGCGGCCAACGGCATCAGCGCGGCCGAGCTGGAGCGCGGCAAGGGCCAGCTGCGGGGGAGCGTGGTGCTCGGCCTCGAGGACTCCGGTTCGCGGATGAGCCGGATCGGCAAGGCCGATCTGCTCCACGGCGAGCTGCCGAGCATCGACGAGGTGCTGGCCCGTATCGATGCCGTGGAGCTCGACGACGTACGCACCCTCGCGTCCGAACTGCTGGCCGCGACGCCGGCGCTGGCCGTCGTCGGCCCCTTCGACGACCCGGCGCGATTTGCGGGTGCGGTGGCTTGAGAGCCTTGGCCCGGACGCTCAGCCCTTGACGCCACCCGCGGTTAGTCCGGCGACGATCCGGCGCTGGAACGCCAGCACCATGATGACCAGCGGGATGGTGACGATGGTTCCCGCGGCCATGATCGCTGTGTAGGGCACCTGCTGCGGCTGCGCCCCGGTGAAGAACGCGATCGCCACCGTCACCGGTTGGGTGCTGTCATCCGATAGCAGCGTCGCGAGCAGAAACTCGTTCCACGCCGCGATGAAGGCCAGGATCGCCGTGGTGAAGATCCCAGGGGCGGCCAGCGGCAGGATGATCAGCCGAAACGCCTGGCTCTTGGAGCAGCCGTCGCAGCGCGCGGACTCCTCGAGCTCCCACGGCATCTCGGAGAAGAACGCCACCAGCAGATAGACCGTCAGCGGGAGCACGAACGAGATGTTGGGGACGATCAGCGCTTGATAGGTCCCGATCAAGTCGATGTCGGTGAACAGCTGGAACAGCGGAGTGACAAGCGCCACTGGGGGAAACATCGCCGCGGCGATGATCAGACCGAGGATCGGGTACTTGCCGCGAAATTCGAGCCGCACCAGCGCGTACGCGGCGTAGACACCGATGAGCAGCGCCACGACGGTGGTCGCCGAGCTGATGATGAAGCTGTTGAGAAGCGCCTTGCCGAAGTGGTTGCCCAGGCTCTCGTCGAACGCGGTGCTGAAGTTGCCCCACGTGACGTGGGTCGGCCACGGTGTCGTGTCGAAGGTGTAGCCGACGTCGCGGAGCGCCACCACCACCATCCAGTAGAACGGCAGCAGTCCCCAGAGCACGATGAAGCCGACGCCGAGGTAGGTGCGTACCGGCTTCCAGTTGATCGTGAACCTGCGCAAGCCCGCGGCCCTCTCTGCGGTCGCCATCTCACTTCACCACCTTCCGCTGGGCCTCCTGTGTCTGGAGCACATGGGCCCCCAGGAACTTCACGAAGATGAACGCAACCGCGAAAATGATCAGGAAGGTAATAGTGGACAGGGCCGCCGCGCTGTTGGCGCCCTCTCCGATCTGTCGCACCACCAGCATCGACAGCGTCGTGACCGCGTTGTCCTCACCGCCGCCGTTGGTGAGGATGTAGGGCAGGTCGAAGATCCGCAGCACGTCGAGAACCCGGAAGAGGATCGCTACCAGGAGCGCCGGCTTGACCAGCGGCAGGGTGATGTGCAGGAACCGTTGCCATGCACTCGCCCCGTCGACTCGGGCCGCTTCGTACACCTCCTCGGGGATGAGCTGCAGCCCGGCGAGGATGAGCAGCGCCATGAACGGTGTGGTCTTCCAGACGTCAGCCATGACGACGGCGAACCGTACGGCCCACTTGTCGTCGGTCCACAGGATCTGGGTGCCGAGGATCTTGTTGAAGATTCCGTCGACGGAGAAGATGAAGTACCACAGCTGCGATGTGACCGCCGTCGGGATCGCCCACGGGATCAGGACACTCGCGCGCAGGAGGCCGCGGCCCTTGAACTTGCGGTGCATGATGGTCGCGAACCAAAGGCCCAGCGTGACCTCGATGATGACGGTGACCACAGTCAGGAAGAACGTGTTGAAGACCGCCGGCCAGAAGAGCGAGCCGATGTTTCCCGTGGGGCACGACACGTCGCCACATCGCTGCAGGATCCAGTCGGTGTAGTTGCTCAGGCCGGCGGATCCACCCGCTTCGAAGACGCCCTGTTCGTTGAGTCCCTCGTCCTCCTGCAGCGACATCACGACGGCGCGGACCACCGGATATCCGATCACGATGGCGTCGAAGGCCTGCTCCGGCGGGCCGAGCTTGACGTCTTGATCTTCCACGTCGAGGGCCGGGCCGATCGGCAGCGCTTCTTCGAGCAGCTGCCGATCCGACGAAAGGTCGATGCCGTGATCGTGGTGGCACTCCCGGTAACCGAGGAGCAGCTGGAGCGGCTGGGCCTGATGGGCGTCCACATCGTCGTCGCCGGCGGCCGGCTCGGCTCGTACCCGCACGTCCGCATCGATGACGTCGAGGTCGGCCGACGGGCCGTGGAGCATCTCGTCGGGCTCGGCCACGAGCGGATCGCGATGATTCGATCGCACGATCACGAGGGCGTCGTCTGGCCGCCCGATCGGGAGCGGACGGCCGGCTATCGCGAGGTGCTGCGGCGGGCCGGCCTCCCGGCGTTCGATGACCTGCTCGTCACCGAACATTGGGGCGTCGACGGCGGCCGGCGGGCGATGCGTCAGCTGCTGTCGCGCCGGCCGCTACCGACCGCGGTGTTTGTCTACTCCGACGAGATGGCCTTCGGCGCCTTGCGGCAGCTGCGTGAGGCTGGAATCGACGTGCCGGAACGGATGTCGATCGTCGCGGTCGACGATCATCCTCACTCCGAGCTGTTCGACCTCACCACGATCCGGCAGCCGGTCCAAGCGCAGGGCGCGACCGCGGCGCAGATCACCCTCGACCTGCTGCGCGAGCAGAGCACGGCCGATCCGGGGCCCTGTCTTCCGACCGAGCTCATCATCCGCGGGTCGACCGGCCCGCCAGGCGCGAACCGCTGAACTCGGACACGGTGGCCTCGGGGGCGTTTGCCGTCTACGGTGGTTAGGGCCCGCGTCCGACTCGTGATCTAGATACACGGGGAGACGGGTTGTGGACGTTCAGTCGCCGCGGGATCCGGCCGAGGCCGAAGAGGCTCGGTTCGGTGGGCTGCTTCGGCGCCACCGTCAGTCCGCGGGGCTGTCGCAGGAAGATCTGGCCGGTCGCGCCGGGCTGAGCGTCGACGCGGTCGCGGCACTGGAGCGCGGCCGGCGCCGGGCGCCTCGTCCGCTGACGGCGCGGATGCTGGCCCGGGCGTTGAGCCTTGAGGGTCTGCATCGCTCCGAGTTTCTCCGCGTGGCCGCCGGTGCGTCGACCGATGGAGCGATCCGATCGACGCCGCCGCCCGCACCGTCGACCGAGCTGATCGGCCGGTCGACCGAGCTCGGCGACGTGATCATCCGGCTGACCCAGACGCCGACCCGGTTGCTGACCCTGACCGGTCCGGGAGGAGTCGGCAAGACACGGCTGGCGATGGAGGCGGCTCGAGCCTGTGCCGATCGGCTCAACGCGACAGTGACGTGGGTCTCGCTCGAAGGGCTCGTGACCGGCGAGCCGGTCGCTCCGGCGATCGCAGCCGACCTCGGACTGCGCCTGCCGGCAGGCGTGGATCCCATCGACGAGCTCGCGGGAGCGATCGACGGGCACCGGATCCTACTCGTGCTCGACAACGGCGAACACGTGGTCGACGACTGCGCGAGGGTCGCGGCGGCGCTGCTCGATCGATGTGACGAGCTTCGGGTGCTCGTCACCAGCCGCGAGCTGTTCGGTGTGGCTGGCGAGGCCGTTCTGCCCGTCCGGCCGCTGGCGGTGCCGCCGTTGGACTGTCCGACCGAGCGGCTCGTCGGGTCGCCCGCGGTCCGGCTGTTTCTCGCCCGGGCCGCCGCTCGTGGTGTGGGCACGGTCGAATTGGGCATGTCGGACGTCGGACGGGTAGTTCGACGACTCGACGGCATGCCGCTCGCGCTCGAACTGGCGGCGGCACGGCTCAACGTCCTCACCGTCGGCCAGATCGCCGCCGAGCTCGACGAGTCCTTCCAGATCCTGCACCGGCGGGAGCGGTTCGGCCCCGAACGGCACCGGACGATGCGGCAGGCGATCGAGTGGAGCTACGACCTGCTCGACGAACGTGAGCGACGCTGCCTCGCGGCGTTCTCGGTCTTCGTCGGCGGGTGGACCCGCGAGGCGGCCACGGCGGTCGTACGCGGCGTGAGCGATGACGCGGCGACACCGTCCGAGTCGGATGTACTCGACCTGATCGGCCGGCTGGTCGACCGCTCGCTCCTCGTTGTACGGCAGGACGGGCCGCAGGCGCGCTATGACATGCTGCTGGCGATCCGCGACTACGCCCATTGTCAGTTGGGCGAGTTGGGCTTGGACGACGCCGTATCCCGCCGGCACGCGGAGTACTTCGCCGAATTCGTCGAACTCGCCGCGTCGGAGCTGCGTGGTCCGCGTCAGGGCGCGTGGTTGAGCTGGCTCGACGACGAGTTCGACAACATCCGGGCGGCGATCCGCTGGTCGGTCGAGCGACGAGAGACCGACATCGCCCTGCGGCTCGTGGGTTCGCTTTGGTCCTTTTGTTACCTGCGCGGCCACTACACGGAGGGTCGGAGCCTGCTCGAATCCGCTCTGGACCTCGGCCGGGGGCGGCTCTGGGGCGCTCGTGCAGGCGCGATGCTCGGCGCCGGCATGCTCGCGTTCTTGCAGTGCGAGTACGAGGTGGCGACTCGCTGGATCGAGGCCGCGCTGGCGGAGTATCGCGCGCACGACGATCCGGCCGGCACAGCGCTGTGCCT
>JBKOYM010000089.1:0-12256 GCA_046725375.1 Actinomycetota bacterium | reverse complement strand
TCGTTCGAGCTGCTGCTCGTCGAGGCCGTCGAGGGGGAGCGACCGACGTACTTCACCGTCGAGTCCTGGCGGGTCATCACCGAGTCCTCACCGGGTGCCGAGGCGCTGTCGGAGGCGACGATCAAGCTGCGGGCCAACGGGTCGCGGATCGTCGTGACCGGCGAGGGCAACGGTCCGGTCAACGCGCTCGACCACGCGCTTCGCGAGGCCATCGGCCGGGCCTATCCGGCCGTCGCCGAGTTCGAGCTGACCGACTACCGCGTACGCATCCTCGACCAGGGCCACGGCACCGACGCGGTGATCCGCGTACTCATCGAGACGTCCGACGGCCAGGACAGCTGGGTGACGGTCGGGGTAGGGCACAACATCATCGAAGCGTCGTGGCTTGCGTTGCTCGATGCAGTGACTTATGGCCTACGTGCACATCGGGCATCGCCAATAAGATCTGAGGTGTGAAGCTCAGCCGACGGGATTTTTTCTTGGGCGTCGGCGGCACTGCGGTGGGAGTCGCGGGGATCGCCGGGGCTGAGGAAGTCTCTGCCCACATGCACAAGCACCTCGTGTATCACGAGCGGTACGCCGCGGCCGTCCGCGGCACTCGGACCAGCCCTCCTCCGGCACAGCCTCGGAGCACGGTCGTATGGTCGGCCGCCACCGATCAGAAACGGATCGCTCTCACCTTCGACGACGGCCCGAACCCGGACTGGACCTCGCGTGTCCTGGACGTCCTGGCCAAACATGACGCCCGGGCGACGTTCTTCATGTGTGGCCACTGCGTACGCGACCACGGTGGCGTCCATGCCGACTCGGTGGGCGTGCACGAGTTCGGCAACCACACGTGGGACCATCCTGAGGTGTCACTGCTCGATTACGACTCGTGCCTCGATCAGCTCGAGCGCACCCAAGACATCATCGGCGAGCGGCTTGGATGCCTACCTACGCTGTTTCGCCCACCATTCGGCTATCTCGGCGGCAGCGCGCTCATGGCCGCGAGCGAACTCG
Organism: Actinomycetota bacterium; assembly: GCA_046725375.1. Classification (GTDB taxonomy): domain Bacteria; phylum Actinomycetota; class Actinomycetes; order Propionibacteriales; family Nocardioidaceae; genus DATFRX01. The sequence goes on along the minus strand of JBKOYM010000089.1, from coordinate 11,254 downwards.
GCCTCACGACCGTGCTGTGGAATGCGCGCATGTACGACGAGGTCTACGAGGACAATCCGCCGGCGATCGTCGACTGGGCGGCCGATACGATCCAACCGGGACAGATCTGGCTGGCCCATGACAACGGCAGCAACCTGCGACTGGTGTCGCTCTCGTACCTCGACGAGATCATCGGCCGCTGGCGCGATCTCGGTTACGAGGTGACCACGGTGTCCGAGCTCATCGGCCAAGCGGTGTCGACCTGACATGCCCACCTGGATCGCGCTGTTGCGCGCCGTCAACGTCGGCGGTCGCAACCTGGTCTCCATGCCGCGGCTGCGTGAGGTATTGGCCGCCGACGGCTTCGGCGAGGTCCAGACATACCTGCAAAGCGGCAACATCGTGGCGTCGGCGCCGCAACGCTCGTCCGCGGCGGTCGAGGAGCGGATCGGTGCCGTGATCGCCCAGGAGTTCGGCCTGACCGTGCCAGTCGTGGCGCGAACACCGGCGCAGCTCGCCGAGGTCATCGGGGGCAATCCGTTTCCGGCTGCGGCAGTCGAGCGGCCGAAGCTCTTGCACGTGACGTTTCTCGCGGACGACCCCGCGGCCGACGGCGTTGCCGCCATGCACAGCGACGACCTCACCAAGCAGTCCTGCCGCGTCGACGGTCGGCATCTGTACGTGGACTATGTCGACGGCGTGCACGGCAGCAAGCTGACGCCCGCGTACTTCGAGCGCCGACTCGGTGTGGAGGGCACCGCCCGCAACTGGCGAACCGTCTTGGCCCTCGCCGATATGGCCCGCTGAGCTGGGCGGGCCAGGGCCGTTAGTCGACGTACGGAGGTCCTTCGGCACTTCGGCCTCGGGTCGCATGACCGCCGCCTACAAGGCATGGCAGCATCGGCTCGGCTTCACCGGCAAGGACGCCGACGGGAGGCCTGGCCGCCAGTCGCTGCAAAAGCTCGGCCTGACTGTCGTCGACTAGGCCCTGTCGCCGGCGGTGACCAGCGTCAGCAGTCGATCGCACTCGGAGCGCAGGCGCTCCCGCAGAGCTCCGGCGCGCTCGGCGAACTCGCGCTGGAGCCGGGCGTACTCAGCGCGCCCCTCTGCCTTCTCGACGCGGATCGGCTCGTATCCGAGCGACGCAAGGTCGTACGGTGATGCCCGCATGTCGACGGCCCGGATCTCGCGGGCGAGTGCGAAACAGTCGGCGACCAGCTCCGACGGTGTGAACGGCGCGAGCTTGTAAGACCACCGGTAGAGATCCATGTTGGCGTGCAGGCACCCGGGCTGCTCGGTCGCGACCTGGTCGGTGCGGGCGAGCTGCATCGTGTTGCGCGGCCGGGCAGGGGACGTGAAAAACCGAAACGCGTCGAAGTGGGTGCACCGCAGCGGCAGCGATTCGACCACCCGGTCGGTGTCGTCGGCCCCCAACCGCAACGGATACGCCGCATGCCTGATCTGGTGGGGCTGCTGCTGGTAGACCATCGCCCACTCGTGGAGGCCGAAGCAGCCGAGCCGCGCCGGTCGAGCGGCGGTCGCTGCCATGAGTTCGGCGACGAACCGCACCGTCGGCAGCCGATCGGTGAGGCGCGCGAGATCGGCGGTGACGCCACCGTTGTCGGCGCGATAGCCGGCGTACGCCAGGTAACGCCGGGCGCCGGGTCCGGTGAGGACGACGCCCGCGCCCGGATGCCAGCGGCGCAGCCGGGACGGCGAGTACGAGTAGTAGGTGAAGCAGAAGTCCTCGACCGGATGCGTCCGACCGGACCGACGACGCTCGAGATGCGGCCGGATCCACGGCTCGACGCGGGCCTCGTGCGCGGTTGCACGGGCTCGCCACGTAGGCTCGTCGAGCAGTTCGAACGTCGGCACCCCGCCACGGTAGCCCGGGCCGGATCGGGTCGATCGGCCTCCTGGCTGACGGACTTTGTCCCCTGGACGCTGTGACACCGGTCGCGGACCTTTGCGACATGACCACTGATGAGCAGTCCGTCGTGCAGACGGTAGGTCGACCGAGTGGATCGTGGGACTGGGTGGCGCCGGCGACCGGCGTGGCCTTTGTCATATTGGCGATCATCGCCTTCGCGATCACTGGCGAACCTAAGGACGCGTCGGATCCGCCCGAAGAGATCGTCGATTGGTACACGAGCAACCTCAACGAGATCCGGATTGGGGCGTTACTGGCCGGCGTATCCCTCGCTCTCTTCGTCTTCTTTGCCGGCTACCTTCGGAAGATCTTGCGGGCCGCCGAAGGAGTGGGCGGCATGCTGTCGCTGGTGTCGTTCGCCGGAGCATTGCTGATCGCGGCCGGCGGTGCGATCGACGCGACCATCATGCTGGCGGTTGCGGAACGGGCCGACGACATCACTCCAGAGTCAGTACAGACCTTGCAGGCGCTGTGGGACAACGACTTCATCCCAGTTGCCGTCGGGAGCGTGCTCTTCCTCTGGGCCACCGGAATCTCGATCATTCGCCATAATGCACTGAACCGCTGGTTCGGATGGGCCCTCATCGTGCTGGGCATCGTAGCCGTGACTCCCATCGGATTCGTCGCGTTTCTCGGAATGGCGCTGTGGGTCCTCGTCACCTCGATCTACTTGATCGTGCGCGGTGATCCGACCAGGTCGTACGCCTAGTCCGAGTGTCGGAGAGCCTTCGCCCATCGACGTTGGCGCGGTCCCTCGCGCACAGCCATGGATCCGCGCGCGAGGGCCGCTAGCTCGTGGACTACGTTGACAGAGCGAGGACGTCGGGTTTGAGCACCCCGGCACTCTATCGAACACATGTTCGATCAGCAACCGGATCGAAGCTGCCCGTGCCCGTGACGCGGACTTGGCGCGAGGAATATTTCCGCGACGTGTCGATCCAGCGCCTCGGCGTTCGAGGACCAGGTATAAGCACCGATACCGAGAAGGGACTACCCCATGCGCTTCATGATGATGATCAAGCTCGAGGAAGGCTCCGGGCCGGCTGCTGGGCCGAGCGAGGAGATGATGGCCGAGATGGGCAAGCTCATGGACGAGATGACCAAGGCCGGGGTCTTGCTCGACACGGCCGGCCTCCGGCCCACCGAAGAAGGCACCCAGCTGCAGTGGGATCACGGCAAGCTCAGCGTGGTCGACGGCCCGTTCACCGAGGCCAAGGAGGTCGTCGGCGGCTACGCGATCGTCCAGGCGAAGTCCAAGGAAGAGGCGATCGAGTGGGCCAAGCGCTTCGTCCGCCTGCACGGAGACGAGTGGAAGGTCACGTCCGAGGTCCGGCAGATCGAGGAACCGCCCGAAGACTGGACCTGAGCCGTGGTCAGCCTCGGTTGAGCGACGGCGACAGAGTACGTTTGCCGCTCGTCGATCGGAGTGCTCTGATGGGTAACCGTGACGGCGGGAGACACGCAGAGCACGATCGAGGCGGTCTGGCGGCTCGAGTCGCCGAAGCTGATCGCGCGCCTGGCACGCTTGGTGCGCGACGTCGGGCTGGCGGAGGAGCTGGCACAAGACGTCTTCGTCATCGCCCTCGAGCAGTGGCCAGAGTCGGGCGTCCCGGCCAATCCGGGGGCCTGGCTCATGGCCACCGCGAAGCATCGTGCGATCGACCAACTGCGCCGTGGCGAACGGCTCGAGCACAAATACGCACAGCTCGCCCATGACCTCGCGACGTCACCGGGCGACACGTACGAGCCCGACCTCGACGCGCTCGATGACGACATCGGCGACGACATGCTCCGCTTGGTCTTCACGGCCTGTCATCCGGTGCTGTCGCGCGAGGCGCAGGTCGCGCTGACACTGCGGCTGCTCGGCGGCCTGACGACGGCCGAGATCGCGCGGGCATACCTCGTGCCCGAGGCGACCATCGCGCAGCGGATCGTTCGAGCCAAGCGCACGATCGCCAAGAAGCAGATCCCGTACGAGATCCCGCGCGGCCCCGAGCTCGCCAGTCGGCTGTCGTCGGTGCTCGAGGTCGTCTATCTCATCTTCAACGAGGGGTACGCGGCAACCGCCGGCGACAAGTGGGTGCGGCCCGAGCTGGGCGAGGACGCGCTCCGGCTCGGCCGGGTGGTCGCCGGGCTGATGCCGAAGGAGCCCGAGGTCCACGGTCTGGTTGCCTTGATGGAGATCCAGGCCTCTCGATTCGCGGCTCGGATCGGGCCGTCCGGTGAGCCGATCCTGCTGTTCGACCAGGATCGGAGTCGGTGGGATCACCTGCTGATCCGGCGCGGACTCGCAGCCCTCGATCGGGCCGAGGACCTCGGCGGCCTTGCCGGACCGTACGTCCTGCAAGCCTCCATCGCGGCCTGCCATGCGCGTGCCCGAACGGCCGACGAGACCAACTGGAGCCGGATCGCCGCGCTCTATTGGGCACTCGGCCAGATCATGCCGTCGCCGATCGTCGAGCTGAACCGGGCGGTCGCCGTCGGCAACGCGGTCGGACCGGACGCCGGTCTGGACGTGCTCGACCAGGTGGGGGAGGCGTTGTCCGGCTATCACCTGCTGCACAGCGTACGCGGCGACCTGTTGGAGCGGCTCGAGCGATTCGACGAGGCGCGACAGGAGTTTGAAGCCGCCGCGGCGCAGACCGGCAACGAACGGGAGCGGACTCTGCTGCTCGAACGCGCGGCGAGCTGCGCGGGTCCGCCCTAAGCGTCCTTGGCCCGGAGCAGGGAGACGATCTCGTCGAGCCGCGCGTCGATGCCGTCGAAGCGGTTGTCGTGGGCGTCGAGGCGGCTGTCGATGGCGTCGAAGCGCCTGTCGTGGGAGTCGAAGCGCTGGTCGTGCTCGTCCAGCTTGTCCGTCAGTTCGTCGAGGCGATTGCCATGCCGCATCTGGGTGCCGGCGACGTTGTTGAGCTTCGAACCGAGCTCGTCGAGTCGGCCGCCGTGCCGAGCCTGCGTCTCGGAAATGCCAGCCAGTATCGAGTAGATGGCCTTAACGTCGTTGTCGAGCTGGCGTACCTCGCGGCTCAGCTCGGGAGTTGCCATGGCGGACAACGTACCCCTCGAGTGCGCTGTGAAGCGGATGTCCTGGGTCGCTAGCCTCGGCCTACGACGCTGGGGTCGTCAAGGGCCGGATGGCACGCTGTGGACACCTCGATAGGCTCGGTCGGTGCGCATTGCCAGATTCAGCACCGATGACGAGCCCCGGTTCGGCCTGATCGGCGACGAGGACGGGGTCGAGACCATCGCGGTCGTCCAGGGTGACCCGATGTACGCGGGCATCACGTTCTCCGGGCAGAAGGTGCCGGTCGACGACGTACGCCTGCTCGCACCGGTCCTCCCACGCAGCAAGGTGATCGGAATCGGACGCAACTACGACGACCACGCCCGCGAGATGGGCAACGTGCCGCCAACCGAGCCGCTGGTGTTTCTCAAGCCCAACACGGCCGTTATCGGGCCGGGCGATCCGATCATCTATCCGCCTCAGACAGACGACCTGCACTTCGAGGGCGAGCTCGCTGTCGTCATCGGCCGGATCTGCCGCGACGTCGACGCCGAGGACGTGCCGAAGGTGATCTACGGCTACACGGTCGCCAACGACGTCACGGCGCGCGACCTGCAGGCCCGGGACGGCCAGTGGACGCGGGCGAAGGGCTTCGATTCGTTCTGTCCGCTGGGTCCCTGGATCGAGACCGATCTGGACGTCGACGACGTCGGCCTCCGTACGACGCTCAACGACGAGCTGCGCCAGGACGGTCGGACCGCCGACCTGGTCTTCGACGTGCCCACGCTCGTGTCGTACGTCTCGAGCTTCATGACGTTGCTGCCCGGAGACGTGCTGCTGACCGGGACGCCGGGCGGCGTCGGTCCGATGCAGCCCGGTGACCGGGTGTCGGTATCGATCGAGGGGATCGGTACGTTGACCAACCAGGTGGTGGCCCGTGACTGACACGACAGGCGCACGGGTGCGGTTTTGCCCGTCGCCGACCGGCAACCTGCATGTCGGCAACGTGCGGTCGGCACTGTTCAACTGGGCCTTTGCCCGACACAGCGGCGGCACGTTCGTCTTTCGGGTCGAGGACACCGATATCGCGAGGGACACCGAGGAGTCGTACCTCGGGTTGCTCGCCTCGATGCGCTGGCTCGGCCTCGACTGGGACGAGGGGCCCGAGGCCGGTGGCGACTTCGGCCCGTACCGCCAGTCGCTGCGGTTGGACCTCTACGGCGAGGTCGCCGACCGGCTCCGATCGACCGGCCGGGCGTACGACTGCTACTGCAGCCACGAGGAGCTCGAGCAGCGCCGCGAGATCGCCCGTGCCGAGGGCCGGTCGAGTGGGTACGACGGGCACTGCCGCAACCTCACCGCCGAGCAGATCGCCGGGTACGAGGCCGAGGGCCGCAAGCCCGTGCTGCGGTTCCGGATGCCCGACGAGCCGGTGGCGTTCACCGATCTGGTGCGGGGCGAGATCAGCTTCGACCCGGAGCACGTCAGCGACTACGTCATCGTGCGGGCCAACGGGCACCCGCTCTACACGCTGACCAACCCGGTCGACGACGCGACGATGCGGATCACGCACGTGCTGCGGGGCGAGGACCTGCTCAGCTCGACGCCACGCCAGATCCCGATGCACCGGGCGCTCGGCGACCTGGGCATCGCCAGCGGCCTCGTCCCGGAGTACGGTCACCTGCCGTTCGTCATGGGGCCGGGCAACCGCAAGCTGTCCAAGCGCGACCCGGGTGGCGGGCTCCACACGTACGAGGAGCGCGGCTTCCTCCCCGAAGGGCTGCTCAACTACCTCGCCTTGCTGGGTTGGTCGATCGGCGACGACCGGGAGCTGTTCAGCCTCGACGAGATGGCGGCCGCCTTCGACGTGGCGAGGGTCAACCCCAACTCGGCACAGTTCGACCTCAAGAAGTGCGAGGCGATCAACGCCGCGCATGTGCGCATGCTCGAGACTGAGGACCTGGCCGATCGGCTCGTACCGTTCCTGCGACGGGCCGGCGTCGTGGGCGCCGAGCTGACCTCCGCCCAGCGCGAGACGCTCCTCGCGGCGACGCCGCTGGTCCAGGAGCGCATGACGGTGCTGGCCGAGGGCGCCGAGATGCTTGGCTTCTTGTTCGTGCCCGAGTCGCATTTCGTCGTCGACCCGGGTGATGCGGCCAAGGTGCTGACCGAGGACGGGCTGCGGGTCGTGCGCGAAGCGCGCGAAACGCTGGCCGGACTCGGGGCGTGGGAAACCGCCGCGATCGAGTCGGCGCTGCGTGCGTCGCTGGTCGAGAAGCTCGGACTCAAGCCGCGGTTGGCCTTCGGTCCGGTGCGAGTCGCCGTCACCGGGCGTCGGGTGTCGCCGCCGCTGTTCGAGTCGCTCGAGCTCCTCGGGCGGGAGCGGTCACTGGCCCGACTAGGGCGGGTCTGATGGACCTCGACCGTCGCGAGCCGAGGGTCGCGCAGCAGGCCAGGGGTCCATCAGACCCGCCCTAGATGCGGCCCTCGACGAGCGTCGCGATCGCGTCGACGGTGAGCGTGGCGTCGACGACCATGCCGAGCTCATCGGGTTCTAGCGGCTCGAGTGAGTTCAGTTGCGAGTGCAGCAAGGCCACCGGCATGAAGTGCACGCGCGACGCCATCCGACGGCGGATCGTCGCCTCGTCGGCTTGCAGATGGACGAAGAACGTCTCGGAAGCGCCCTGGCGCAAGACATCGCGATAGGCGCGCCGCAGGGCCGAACAGGTCAGGATCGTCGACCGGTCGCGGTCATGCTGCTCCCGCGTCCAGGCGGCGAGCGCTTCGAGCCAGGGCAGCCGGTCTTCGTCGGTCAGGGGTATGCCGCGAGACATCTTGGCGACGTTGGCCGCGGGGTGGAAGTCGTCGCCTTCGGCGAGTTGGAGGTCGAGGTCGGACGCGACTCGTTCGGCCACCGTGGACTTGCCGGTGCCGGTGACGCCCATCACGATCAGGTGCCGGAGGCGGTTCATGCGTACGGCGGCGACATCGGTCCGGCCGGCAGCCCGCAGCGTTGGTACGCCCGGACCCGCGGCGAATTGACGACGCGGCAGCGATCACATGACATGGCGCTGGAGGATATCGGGGTCAACCGTTCCATGCGGCATGTGAGCGTCTGGGTCGATTGGCCGCGATCGGGAAGGCTCCGGTACAGTCCGATGTTGGTTCGTGTGGAGCCCCATGGGGTATGGGGTAATTGGCAGCCCGACTGGTTCTGGTCCAGTTAGTCTAGGTTCGAGTCCTAGTACCCCAGCGACGTCCGTTGCGATTGGACCCGCGCCGACTGTGTCGGATAGAGTCCGATCCGCTCTTGGCCCCGTTGTGTAGCGGCCTAGCACGCCGCCCTCTCAAGGCGGTAGCGCCGGTTCGAATCCGGTCGGGGCTACATCAGCGAGACCCCTGCTCCGGCAGGGGTTTTGTGCTTGTGGCCTCGGTTGTGAGGTCGGCGCTTCTTCGTTGAACCCAAAGACCCGGGTCGAATGCGGAGCTTCTCGGGGCTGAGTCCTCTAGTGCCACCGTCCGCACCGCCCGACCCTTGGTGCCTGAATCGAGATCCGTCCGACGGCGCTGAGGGGGACCCATGCCGTCCAGTCCTCGACGCACCGTGCGCGGCCTCTGGCGTACGGCACTGCTCGTCGCCGTAACCGTTGCTCTCCTGGCGCCCACAAGCGCTCGGTCGTCGGCAACTGAGGACGCCCTGCGACGCGCTGTCCAAGGTGTCTGTGCCGGAGTCACAGGTTGTCACGTGAACGAACGAGCCGATGTGAACGGCGACGGCGATCGCGACGTCATCGCAATAGCGCGTCGAGGCAAGATCGGCGCCCCCGTGGGAGCGGTGCTCGTCCGCGTCAAGGTCGGGCCGCACAGGATCGAGTCCTTCCGGGCGCGGACCGCGTTCTGGTACGGGAAGAAGGTGTGGCAGGGCGTCGCCAACCTCGACCGCCGCAGCGGCAAGGAGATCGTCATCGGCCGCACGCAGGGCGCCCACGCGCAGTTCTACCGGTCTCTCACGTGGTTCGACGGCAACCTGGTGATGTTGAACGCTCCGGGCAAGCGGAAGACCTGGTACATCGACGGCGCGGTGTGGATTGCGGCGGGATGGCAGCGGCTGCCCACGGATCCGGTCGGCAAGATACGCCGGCGCGTCGCGATCCGGGTCGGCGATGCGGTGACCAGCCGGTTCAAGGGCAAGATCACGACCTTCAGGTGGGCGGATGGCCGCTGGAAGGAGCTCGGGACCAAGACCGTCTTCCCGTTGCCCGACAGGCGGGCCTTTCGATGGGGCGGGTTCCACGTTCCCGGGCTGGATCGGTGGTGAGCAGCCGCACGCACCGGTGATGAGTGCGTCCTGCTCGGTTAATGAGTAGACACGCCGCCGGTCGGTCCAGTGAGATGGGCGCTCATGTCCGGTCCCAGGATGCACGCCGACGAGGTCGACATCGACACCTCACTCGTGCGCCGTCTACTCGCCGCACAGTTCCCGCAGTGGGCCGATCGTCGACTGGAGCGGATTCCGTCCGCGGGTACGGTCAACGCCGTCTATCGGCTGGGTGACGATCTGGCCGTACGGCTGCCTCGCATCGACGGCGGCGTCGACGACCTCGTACGCGAGGGCGACTGGCTGCCTCGGTTGGCGCCAGGGTTGCCGTTGGACGTTCCGGAGCCGCTCGGCATGGGTCGGCCAGCCGAGGGCTTTCCGTTTCCGTGGGCGGTCTGTCGATGGGTCCGAGGCGAGCACGCGGCGGTGCGCGAGCTTGCCGATCCGCGGGCGGCGGCCGTCGACCTCGCGCGCTTCGTCGAGGCGATCCGTCGAAACGACCCGGAAGGCGCGCCGCCGGGTTACCGGGGCGGGCCGCTGGCGCAGCGAGACGACGGTGTGCGTTCGGCCATCGCGCAGTCGTGTGACCTCGTCGACACCCGCGCGGTAACGGCGGCGTGGGAGTCGGCGCTCGGGGCGCCCGAATGGGACGGCCCGCCCACGTGGTCGCACGGCGATCTCCTGCCGGGCAACCTGCTCGCCAACGAGGGACGGCTGAGCGCGGTCCTCGATTTCGGGTGCATGGGCGTCGGCGATCCCGCCTGCGACGCGATGGTGGCGTGGAGCTACCTCGACGGCGGCACCAGACCAGTGTTTCGCGCCGAGCTGGGCGTTGACGACGCGATGTGGAGGCGAGCTCGTGGGTGGGCTCTCGTCGTCGGGATCGTCGCGCTGCCCTACTACCAGCACACCAATCCCGAGTTCGCCGGCGTTGCCCGGCGCGCGATCGACGAGGTACTCGCCGACCACTAGGATCGCCGGGGTTTCGTCGTAGAACGGCGACGGCCCGAGCTGCGAGGCCGGGTCGCCGAAGCGATGGCGTCCCGACCCCGTCAGCCGACGGCATCGGCCAGCAGGCCGACCTGGCGTGGGTCTGCGCTGCAGGGGTACAGGATCAGCTCATTGCAGCCGGCCGCTTCGTACGCCGCGATCGCGGACCGGATCGCCTCGGCAGTCGTGAGTGCCGACGCCGCGACCGCAGCTGCGGCCTCGCCCTCGATGGCGTAGTGGTCGGTGAGAAAGGTCGTGGCGTCGACATCGGCGCGCGGTCCGAGGCAGAAGTAGGGCAGTGCCATCAATCGCGGCTCGCCTTCGCGACCGTGATCGGTCCACGCCCGTCGTACGTTGGCGGCCCCGAGTCGGAAGGGTTCGACCCCTCGGCTGCCGGCGATCCACCCGCCGCCGATGGTCGCGACCCTCCGAAACGTTGGCCCGCCCATGCCCCCGAAGATCAGCTGCGACCGGTCAAGACCCGGAGCCGGACCGATCGCGCCGGCGAACCCCCGTGGTTCACCGGCCCAGATCCGGGTCATCTCGTCCAGCATCTCGTCGAAGCGCCGTCCGCGACCGGCGAAGGACACTCCCGACGCCTCGTAGTCGTCCTCGTACCCGCCGACCGCCATGCCGAGTCGCAGTCGGCCACCGGACAGCCGGTTCACCGACGCGGCTTGCTTGGCGAGGAGCGCGGCGTTGGCCCGCATCGGCACCAGCAGGATCGACGTCATCAGCGTGATCCGCTCGGTGGCGGCCGCGGCGGCGCCCAGAGTGACGAGAGGCTCGAGGTTGCCGTACACGAGGCGGTCGATGACCCCGAGCGACGAGAATCCGTGAGACTCGGCGGCTCGGGCCCAATCGACGATCTGCTCGCCGGTGGCTCCGGGAATCGTCGCCGGCAGCCCGATGCCGATCTCCATGACGTGCACGCTATCGGCTGGGCTGGGTCGGTTTTGCGCCCGTACGCACGGTGCGGTGCCTACGACACGGTGCGTACGGGCGCAAAACCTTCTCGCTGCCGGCATCGACG
>JBKOYM010000098.1:0-28876 GCA_046725375.1 Actinomycetota bacterium | reverse complement strand
CCACCGTACAGGCCCATCAGCAGTCCGGTGACGCCGAGTCCGATGAACGCCACCCCGACGATCGCCCGTCGCACCGTCGGTCGGTAGGTGCCGGGGACCGCCTCCCGCAGCGCCTCGACCGGCAGGACCTTCGTCGCCCGGCGAGCCGGCACGAGTGCGGCCACCGTCGTGACGACGATCCCGACCAGCAAGCAAACCCAAATGGTCCGCGGCAGGATCTGCATGGACGTGCTGGGCATGCTGAAGTTCAGGACGCCCATGAGGGCGGTAAGGCCCTGAGCGACAAGCACACCAAGGGCGATTCCGATCGCGGACGCCACTGCCCCAAGCAACAGTGCTTCGGCCAGAAGGCTGCGTAGGACCTGCCATCTGGTCGCACCGACCGCCCGTGTCAGCGCGATCTCGCGGGACCGCTGGGTGACCGTCATGGTGAAGGTGTTCCAGATGATAAACGAGCCCACGAAGAGAGCGACGCCGGCGAAGGTCCCCAGCAGGATGTTCAGGATCTGAAGGTCCTCCGCCACGGAGTCCGACGCCTCGTCGGCAACCGTCTGCCCGGTGACCGCCTCGGCGCCATCCGGCGCGGCCGCGTCGAGCCGGCTGGCGAGCGCAGCATCGGTCACTCCGTCTGCGGCCTTGACGTCGATCTGGTCGAACGCTCCTGGGGTGCCGACGACCTGCTGCGCCGTCGCCGGGTCGAAGTACGCCGACGTGCTGCCGCCCAGGTTCTCCTCGTCGCCGTAGCCGACTGTACCGACGACGGTGAACTCCCGCGTCGGTCCGTTGGAGAGCACCTTGATCGTCGAGCCGACGGCGATGTCGTTGTCCTCGGCCGACGTCGCGTCGATGGCCACCTGGCCGGGTCCGGTCGGCGCCGCGCCGTCGAGGATCCGAACCTCGCCGCGCAGGCCTTCGTCGAGGGGCATGCTGTAGCCCATCGCGGGTGCGCCGCCAGCCGGTTGCACGGCTTCACCGTCGTTGTCGGTCAGGAGGGCGTAGCCACTGGACATGCCTTCGGCCACGCGTACGCCGTCAACCATGCGGACCTCGTCGAGAACAGAAGCGTCGATCGGCGCTCGACTGGTGCCGGCGCCCTCGGACTGGGTGAAGGCCGCCTCCTCGCGCACGACCGCGTCGGTGCCGGAGGACACCTTGGTGAAGACCTCGTCGAACGCCTTGCTCGTCGTGTCACCGAGGATGAAGGTGCCGGAGAGGAACGCGATGCCGAGGGCGATCGATAGCGTCGTAAGGGCGAGGCGCAGCTTGTGCGTGAGCATGCTGCGTATGGTTGCCGTCCACATGGTCAGTCTCCCAAGTGCTTCATGTACTCGAACACTCCGTCGGCGGTCGGTTCGCGCATCTCGTCGACGATCTGGCCGTCGGACAGGAACAGAACCCGGTCGGCATAGCAGGCCGCCTTGGGCTCGTGCGTCACCATGACGACGGTCTGGCCGAGGTCGTCGACGGCATGGCGGAGGAAGTCGAGGAGCTCGGTGCTGGAGCGTGAATCGAGCGCACCGGTTGGCTCGTCGGCGAACACGATCTGCGGCCGACTTGCCAGGGCGCGCGCAGCCGCCACGCGCTGCTGCTGTCCGCCGGACAGCTCGGCGGGCCGGTGCGTAAGTCGATCGTTCAGCCCGACCTTGTCGACGACGGTCTGGAACCAGAAGTCGTCGGCCTTGCGGCCGGCCACCTTCAGCGGCAGCCGGATGTTTTCCTCGGCGGTCAGCGTCGGCAACAGGTTGAACGCCTGGAAGATGAAGCCGATCTGATCCCGCCGCAGGATGGTGAGCTGCTTGTCCTTCAGGCCCGTGATCTCGGTGTCGCCGATGTGAATCGAACCGGACGACGGTCGATCAAGACCGGCGAGAACATGCAGCAGGGTCGACTTGCCGGACCCCGACGGACCCATGATCGCGGTGAACTCACCGATATTGACACCTATGGTCACGTCGTCCAAGGCCATAACGGCGGCATCGCCTTCGCCATAGCACTTGCTCACGTGCTCGGCCCGCGCCGCTGCGACGGTCGCCGGGCGTTGTGGCGTGATGATTGCGCTCATGCTTGCTCCCTTGGGTGATCCGTCGCCGGTCGAGCGACGCGTTTCAAGCCAACGGCGTCATGTCGCGGTCTCCTATGGGGTTAAACGCACGGTCTCGGGGGGCTATCCGCCCCGCCCGCGACTGGTAGCCGCACGTGGGGTCGGAAGCCTCTCGACAGCGACGGACGAACTCCGAAGACTGCGTTTATGACGCTCGGGTCGGGACCACGTCGACGGGGCCGGCGCGACCGACGAGTCGACGCGGTCGTCTTGTCGGGTTTAGCGCTCTTCGTCGGCCTCGTCTACGGCGTCGTCGTACTCGGCGTGGGCGCGTTGATCGGCGATCAGCACAGGCCGAGCCTCGCGCTGTCGGTGATCGCCACCGCCATGGTCGCCCTCGGTTTCGGGCCTGTGCAGGTACGGCTGGAGAAGCGCGTCAACAAGATGCTGCACGGCAGTCCATCTTCACCGTACGAGGTGCTCAGCCAGTTCTCGGAGACGATCACCGGCAGGTACGACGGAGCGGAGATCCCGGGCCGCATGGCGAAGCTGCTGGCTGACGGTACCGATGCCCGCTGGGCGCAAGTGTGGCTGGTCGTCTCCGGCCGGTTGACGCTAGCTGCGACCTGGCCCGGTTCGGCGCCCGCCGCCCTCGAGCCGCCCGAATCGCTCGACGATGCCCGCGATGCGTCCGGGCCCCGCCGGCGCGCGCTGCCCGTGCGCCACGACGGTCAGCTGCTCGGCGTACTCAGACTGCAGGAACGCGACCATCAGGCGATGTCGTCGGTCGAGAAGCGGTTGTTCGTCGGTCTGGCAGCGCAGGCCGGATTGGTGTTGCGTGCCGTCCGGCTGCGGGCCGAGCTCTCGCAACGCCTGGCCGAGCTGTCGGAGCGGTCCAACGAGCTGCAGCGCTCGCGGCGGCGACTGATCTCGGCCCACGACAACGAGCGGACCAGGCTCGAACGCGACATACACGACGGCGCACAGCAACATCTCGTGGCATTGTCGGTCCACCTTCGCCTGGCACTGACGTGGTTGGCCAAGTCGCCGACGCGCGCATCAAGGCTTCTTGAGGAGCAGGCGGTCGCCGCTGAGGCAGCCATCGAGACGCTCGACCAGCTGTCCCGTGGCCTCTCCCCCCGGAACCTGATCGATGACGGCTTGGCAGCGGCGCTTCGGGCCGCGACCTCCAAGGGACCGCTCGCGGTCGCGGTGTCTGACCGCTCGACGAGGCGACTGCGCGCTGATGTCGAGGCCACGCTGTACTTCTGCTGTCTTGAGGCTCTGCAAAACTCCGCGAAGCACGCCGATGCCACCAGGGCCAGCATCGAGATCGATGTCGCCGCCGATGGCGAGACCCGTCTGGTCGTCGAGGATGATGGTCACGGCTTCGACCCCGACCTGGTTCGGATGGGGGCGGGCTTGGCGAACATGCGGGATCGGATCGATGCCGTCGGCGGCCGTCTGGACCTGCATGCTCGTCGCGGTGCCGGCGCCCGACTGGACATTCGCGTGCCGACACGCCGCCAGCAATCGGTGGTGGCCTGAGGTGGCCGCGCGTATCGCGTGGTCGTTGGCGTTGGTGAGTCTGGCCTGCGCCACCGCCGACACCGTCGTCACGGCGACGTACCAATCCTTGCTGTCAGAGCAGACCATCGCGGTGCACGGCTGGCCGTTCGCTCCGGCCGCCACCGTCGGCGCCGCGGTCATGGGTGCTCTGATCGTGTCGCGGTATGCGCGTCATCTGATCGGATGGCTGCTCTGTGTCATCGGTGTCGTCAGTGCGGCGTCGCTGCTGGGCGAGACGTACAGCATCTGGGTGCTTCAGCACGACGGAGCCGGCCCAGACCGGATCGGTCACGTCGCCGGGTGGCTCTCGGTCGTGTCCGGGGGGCAAGTCGCACTCGGCCTGTTCACGGTCGTGTTCCTGACAGCGCCCGACGGACACCTGCTCTCGCGTCGCTGGAGGCCTGCTGCGGCAGTTGCCGTGATCGGCATCTCGTCGTGCACCGCGGCCCTCCTCGCGTTGTCGCCGTTCGACTTCGTGATCGTGGACATCCGGTTCGAGGGCCATCCGGTGTCCGGCTTCTTGTGGTCGGTCGGTGTCTTCCTGATCGCGATCTCCATGGTTGCCGCCGTCCTGTCGATGGTGGTCCGGCTACGTCGCGCTCATGGAGAAGAGCGTCAACAGCTGCGTTTGGTCGCCCTGTGCGCGAGCGCGATCGCGGCTGGACTCGTCTGGCTCATCACGGTGGAGGCAATCAACGGCGGCGAGCAGAACTGGCTGGCGGCGATGCCGCTGTTCGTCGCGTACGACGTCCTCCCGATCGCCATCGCGGTCGCCGTGCTCCGGTTCCGGCTGTACGACATCGACGTCATCATCAACCGGGCGGTCGTCGTTGCCGTCGGCACGGGATTCGCGGCCATCGGCTATGTGGGTCTCGTCGTCGGGGTCGGAGCGGCGGTGGGATCCGGCGGCGACGCGGTCTGGCCATCCGTCGCCGCGATGATCCTCGTGGCGCTGATGTTCCAGCTCCTGCGACGACGTGTGGTACGCCTGGCCGACCGCATTGCCTATGGCGCTCGAGCGGCCCCGTACGAGGCTCTTGCCGACTTCAGCCGTCGCTTGGGAGGCAGCCCGGCGCTCGAGACGCTGTTGCCGAAGGTCGCCGAGGCGACGGC
Organism: Actinomycetota bacterium; assembly: GCA_046725375.1. Taxonomy (GTDB): domain Bacteria; phylum Actinomycetota; class Actinomycetes; order Propionibacteriales; family Nocardioidaceae; genus DATFRX01. The sequence goes on along the minus strand of JBKOYM010000098.1, from coordinate 24,153 downwards.
GTCGGCGGTGGCCGCTCGTCGAGTCACCGTGCGCCTCGCCGTGCCCGGGGGTGTGGATAGCTGGGCCCATTGGCCGGACGGCAATGCTGCGCCGACGGCCGATCCAGAGGCCACCGAAATCGCTGTCGTCGATCGGGGGGAGCGGTTGGGAGACATCAGCGTCGTCATGCCGCCAGGTCGGTCGTTGCGCTCCGGTGATCGCGCGCTCCTCGCAGATCTGGCCGACCAAGCGGCACTGGCATTTCGCAACAATCGGCTGGCGGCACAGCTTGCCGGGAGGGTCGCCCTGCTCGATCAGCAGAACGCCGAGTTGACGGAGTCTCGGGGCCGGATCATCACGGCCCGGGACGAAGAGCGGGATCGGCTCGAACAGGCGATCCGGATCGGAGTGGCACCCTTCCTTGAACCGACTCCGGTGCGCTTGCGACGAATGGCGGGGGACATCAGCGAGCCAGACGTCGAGGGCGAGCTGTCTGCGGTGTTGGCTGATTCGGTCAAGGCCCTGGAGAGCCTGCGCGAGATCACTCGAGGCATCATGCCTCGCCATCTGACCCGATCCGGTCTTGCCTCGGCAGTGGCGGCTCATCTGGGGCAGGCCGGCCATGCCGGATCACTTGTGGTCGACGATTCTGTTGCCGCCGTACGTCTCGAACGGACCGTCGAGTCGACGGCCTACTTCTGTTTCGTCGAGGCGTTGCGCCAGGTGGATCCGCCGGTTGCCGTACGGCTCGGTGCATCGGACGGCCGGCTCTCGATAACGATCGAGGGTTCGGCGATGGGAGTGGCGGCGTCAAGCGTCCTGCGCGATCGCCTCGAAGCCGTCAGGGGATCGGCGTCGTGGACCAACGGCAGCGGCCGCGCCGTACTCGCGATGAGCCTGCCCATGGAGAGTGGGCTCCCACCGGCGGACGGTCAACCTCTCCGGTCGTGCGGCTAGCACCATGACGGCTCGGCCGGCGATTCGGCGATTGTCGACGTGGAGGTGCCGAAGTGGAAGCGGTCCGGGTACTCGTCGTCGACGACGAGGAGATCTTCCGACAGGCGATGGCGCATGTCGTCGCGGCGACCGAGGGATTCATCGTCGTGGGCTCGGCCGCCACGGGCGAGGAGTCCTTGGTGGTGGCCCTGGCCGCTCGCCCAGACCTCGTGCTGATGGACATCAACCTGCCCGGCATCGATGGAATCGAGGCCACTCGTCGTGTCCGGTCGGCCAATGCGGCTCCGATCGTGTTGCTCGTCTCCACCTACGACGAGGACGACGTGGACTTACTCGGTTGCGGCGCGGCCGGCTACATCACCAAAGGCGCGCTCGGCCCGGATCGCCTCGCTGAGGCGTGGACCGCCGCAACCGGGCTCGGCCCGGACGAATCCGAGATCGAGCCATCAACCTGACTGGAGTGCAAACCCATGAGCGATCATGTGTGGTACGCGCGGCGCTGGAAGACGCTGGGCGTGTTGTCCCTGAGCCTGGTGATCATCGGGTTGGACAACACTATCCTTAATGTGGCTCTGCCCACGTTGCAGGAGGAGTTCGACGCGTCGGCGTCGAAGCTGCAATGGATGGTCGACTCCTATCTGCTGGTCTTCGCTGGCCTGCTCTTGGTGTTTGGCACGCTCGGCGACCGGTTCGGACGCAAGCTCGCGCTCCAGCTGGGCATTTCGATCTTTGGTCTGGCGAGCCTCGCAGCGATCGTGGCCGACTCGGCCAATCAGGTGATTGCGGTCCGCGCGGCGATGGGCGTGGGTGCGGCGCTGATCATGCCGGCCACCCTGTCGATCATCGCCAATGTCTTCACCGGCGCGGAGCGGGCTAAGGCGATCGGAATCTGGGCGGCGCTGGCAGCCGTAGGAATCGGGCTCGGGCCGTTGGCCGGCGGTCTGCTGCTGGAGTGGTTCGATTGGTGGTCGGTCTTCTTGGTGAACGTTCCGTTCGCCGCAGCGGCGCTGCTGCTCGGGATCTGGTTTGTGCCAGAAAGCCGCGACCCAAAGCCCGGCTCGTTCGACCTCCTGGGTGCGGTGTTATCCACCGTGGGCTTCAGCCTGCTCGTCTACGCGATCATCGAAGCGCCGGAGAAGGGGTGGCTGAGCGGGCTTGTACTCGGATCGTTCGCGGCGACCGTCGGGTTGCTCGGAGCGTTCGTCTGGTGGGAACGGCACACGACGGACCCCATGCTGGACCTCAGCTTCTTCCGTAGCGCCCGCTTCAGCGTCGGAACTGCAGCGGTCAGTGTCGCCTTCTTCGCCTTGTTCGGCGCCATCTTCGCCCTGACCCAGTACCTGCAATTCGCACACGGCTACAGCGCAATCGGCGCCGGCGCGGTGATGTCACCCATAGTCCTTGGATTGATGATCGGAGCCGGCTCGTCGAGCAAGGCCGTTGCTCGGCTCGGCATCGCTCGTGTTGTGGGCGTTGGCCTGACCATGCTCGCGATCCTGCTGGCACTGACCACGCTGTGGGACCCGGACACCGGCGCCCTTCTGCTCCTCTCGTGGTTCTTCGGTCTTGCCTTGGCTATGGGCTGGATCATGGCTCCGGCCACGGAGGCCGTGATCGGAGCGGTTCCGGCCGCCAAATCCGGCGTCGCCTCCGCCACCAACACCGTCGCCCGGATGGTCTCGGGCGCCCTCGGCGTTGCCGTGGTCGGCTCGCTGATCAACTCCTTGTACTCCAACGACGTCGAAGGCTCTCTGGATGGCTTGCCACCCGAAGCGGCGACAGCCGCCGAAGGTTCGATCGGTGCCGCGACGGCGGTCGCGGCCGAGCTCCCCTCCGGCGCCGCCGGCCTGCTCGCCACCACCGGTGACGCCTTCACCCAAGCGATGGGCGTCGGCCTGCTGGTCGCCGCCGGACTCGCGGCCATCATGGCGGTGCTCGTCGCCCGCTTCCTGCCGTCCACTGAGTCACGCGGAGCGGCGGCGTCCGAAGACGAGCCGGTCATGCCCGTGCGAGGAGGAGAGCCGGATGTCCTCGCGCCCTGAGGCTGCTCCGTCAACTAGGCCGATGCCATCCGAGGATAAGAATGACGAATTCAGAGAGACGCCATGAACGTTCTGGCGACAGCTGCAGCGACTGACGAGACGGTGGACACGCCGTCGGCCGGAGTACGCGAGCGCTGGCTGGTCGGCATCGCGCTTGGCCTGATCGCCCTCCACATCGTCGACGACAACTTCCTGCAGCCGCAGCCCGGCACATCAGCAAGCGACCATCTCGTCAGTGGTCTGGTGCCGTTGGCGCTCATCGCCGCGCTTGGGATCGGCTACCTGCGTTGGCGACCCGGCGTCCGCGCCGTCGTCGCAGGGCTGCTCGGGATCTTCGGGATCACGGTCGGCACCGAAGCGGTCTACTACCTCAGCAAGGGCGAGGGCGGCGGCGACGACTTCACCGGCGTGCTCGCCATCGCGGCTGGTCTGGCCCTGGCCGGGTGTGCTCTGACGGTGCTCTGGCGCAGCCGCCGCGTCGACGATCGACGGTGGTGGCGCTACAGCCGGCGGTTGCTCGTCGGCCTGGTCGCGCTCTTCCTCGCGTACTCCGCGATCCTTCCCCTCAGCGCGGCCTACGTCATAACCCATGTCGGCTCGACCGACATCCCGAGTCCAGATCTTGGCGCACCGTACGAGGATGTCGAGTTCACGACCAGCGACGGGCTCACGCTCCACGGCGCGTACGTGCCCTCCCGCAACGGGGCCGCAATCATCGTCGTCCCCGGGCTGTCGAACACGCAGGACGACGAGGCCAGAATGCTTGTTCGGCACGGCTACGGCGTACTCTTCCTCGTTCGACGCGGGGAGGGTGAGAGCGAAGGAGATCCGAACATGCTCGGATGGCACGCTTCCACCGACGTCGATGCCGCCGTCGACTTCCTCAGCGACCGTCCCGACGTCGATCCTGATCGGATCGGTGGCATCGGGTTCTCGGTGGGAGGCGAGACGCTCATCCAGGCCGCGGCCGAGTCGGATCGGCTCGCTGCGATCGTGTCCGAGGGCGGCAGCGGCCGCTCCGTACGCGAGGACCTGAACTACTCCAGCTGGTCGCAGCGGTCGATGGTCCCGTCTTCGGCGATCCTCACCGGCGGCATGTCGGTGTTCGCGAATCAAGCGCCGCCGCCGAACCTGAAGGACCTGGTGGCCGAGATCTCGCCGCAGGCGGTCTTTCTCATCTACGCTGCCGACGGCCAGGTCGGCGAAGTCGAGCTGACCGACGACTACTACGAGGCGGCCGACGAGCCCAAGCAGATCTGGGAAGTCCCCGAAGGCGGCCACATCGGCGGCTACGCCGCCCGTCCGAAAGAGTACGAGCGGCGTGTCGTGTCCTTCTTCGACGCCGAACTCCTCAATGCGGACTAGCACGCGGTGTGTCCGACGGTGACGGATTGGAGTGTCTCAGGCCCTCTGCCCTACGAAACGCGGGACCTGCGGCCCGAGTGCTGTGTACGCAGCGTGACTAACGTCATCCCAGTAACCGCGTCTGTGGGCCGAGCCGATTCGGTATCTCGGGGCGCAGCGCGCATCCGGCGGCATCCGTTGCTCTGTTGGACCGGAGGGACGATCCCGCCGGTCGTCGCGGCGTTCGGGGCGTCGCCTGGGAGCCAGGGAGAGTCTCGTGCCTCGCGAATACAGGCCGTCTTCGACGCTACCTTTCGACGGCGTTCGTCGGCTGTCCAGCAATGCGGCCAATGTCGGACTCTGTTGGGACCTTCAGCCTGAAACGGGCCCATCTGCGGGCTCCCACAACCCCTTCCCTGATGTGTCGACGCCTTGCGCCCAGCAACGGGTCGACTCCGCCGTCTCCAGATCACCGGCGGCGGTTCGCTAATCCGTACGAGGGAGCGCTCATGCAACAGCACCCCAATCCACCACCCACGAGACACCATCCAACCCACAAGCGTGTAAGCCGGCGTAGGCGCGTCATTGCCGCGTTGTCGGCGCTGTGTTTGGCCCTGCTCGGTCTGCTGTATGCAGGCTCGGCGACGGCCAGCCACCCGGAGGCCAGCCTCGCGGGCAGCAACTTCGAGATCGACGTCGACGCCAACCTCAAGGTCGACGACGCCGCGCCGTCCACCGACTGGGCCGGAGTCACCGAGACCCGGGCGACCGACAAGGTGAACGGAACCGGCGACGACTCATACGCGGGCGGCGTGAAGGAGGACACGGTCTGTCCTGGACAGACGACCGACTCGATCCCGCCCAACAAGAGCGACCTGTTGAGCTTCCACGTCTATAGGGAGCCCGGCACCGGCACCCATCCGGGGTTCTTGAACCTGGCATGGAGCCGGGTCACCGACCCGACCGGCACGACGCTGATGGACTTCGAGTTCAACCAGTCCAGCACCAAGTGCGCGTCCGGGCCGAACGTGCTCCGCACCGCCGGTGACCTGCTGATCGAGTATTCCATCGATCAGGGCGGCTCGCGCGCTGACATCACCGGGCGGACGTGGACCGGATCGGCGTGGGGTGCCCCTCAGGACCTCGACGTGCCCTCGGCGACATGTGGTAACAACCCGTGCGCTGCTGGCACGATCAACAGCAGCCCGATTCCTGCCGCTGAAAGTGACGGGCTCGGTGCCAAGTCGGCGAGGACTTTCGGTGAGGCGCAGATCGACCTGCGGCTGCTGTTCCAGCCGAACAAGTGCGCGTCGTTTGGAAGCGCGATGTTGAAGAGCCGGTCGTCGGACTCCTTCACCTCGCAGCTGAAGGACTTCGTGGCGCCGGTCAGCATCAACCTGCAGAACTGCGGCCAGGTGATCATCCGCAAGCAGACCCTCCCGGATGAGGACCCGAACACGACCCAGTTCGGCTACACGAAGGCGTTCGGCACCGACCCGGTGTCGGCCAACACCTTCAACCTCACGGATGACGGTGTGAAGGACTACGGCAAGACCGTGCTCTTCGGCTCCGGTTACACCGTCGAGGAGACCACGATCCCGGCCAACTGGGAGTTCGTGAGCCTCGACTGCAGCGCCAGTACGGGGGTCACCCCGACGATCGCCGGCGCCAAGGTGACATTCGACATTAACGCCGACACCGACGTGCTCGACTGCACCTACACCAACCAGCTCCAGATCGGGGCATTGGCGATCGTTAAGAACAGCACCAAGGGTGGACCGGTGACCCAGGCGGGCGCCGTCTTCCAGTACGTCGGTCCGAGCGGCACGGCTAGCGTCACAGACAACGGCGCGGGTGACGGGGACTCGGATGTAGGCGAGGTGTGTGTCTCCGGGCTGCTCAAGGGTGACTACAACGTCACCGAGACGACGGCGCCACCCGGCTACGGGCTCCCAGTGAACCCCGGCCCCGTGACGGCCACGGTGGTTGCAGGTACCAACTGCGGCGGCAACCCGCCAACCGGGACTGCCGTGGTGACGTTCACGGACCCGCCGCTGGCGGACATCCAAGTCAACTTCCGCGACGGTGGCTCGGGAGACACCAGTTTGGATTCGATGTCCTGTACCAATGCTGGGACGCCTGACAGCACGACGCCGCCGTCCGGTTGGGACGACTCGGTGACCCACGAGGACATCCCGATCGACCCGTCGCCGCGGACCATCACGTGCACCATCGTGATCGACCCGTGATCGAGGTGTAGACCAAACCAGCAACTAACTCGACAACAACAACGACAACCCACGGTGTCCGGCCGCACACCAACTCCATATGGATGTGCGGCCGGACCGATGGCCATCGAAAGGAAGCGCCAATGAAACGACTAATCGCAGTGTTCTTCATGACACTGCTCGGATTGATCGCGGTAGCGCCGGCGGCCGTTGCGGGCAGTCCGCACTTCGTCAACAGCGCGTTCACGATCAGTCGCGACGGCAACACCTTGTCCGTGTCCGGTAAGGAAGCCGGACTCGGAGACGAGACGCAGATCACCGTCGAGCTGTCGGCGACGGCGCTGTGTATCAATGGAGGCGGGAATCACCCGAAGGCGGTGAACAAGGCGGATGTCTCGAGCACACAGAACGTCCCCGTGCAGAACGGCAAGGCGGACTACACCTTGACGGTCGAGGCGACGTTCCAGCCCGAGTGCAGCCCGCCCATGACAGTGGCGTTCACTGACGTCACCGTGACAGACCTGACCAACAACCTGACCAAATCCTTCCCCGGAACTTTCTAGCGGGACAGACCGTGACGAGTGGGCGCGACCAACCTGGTCGCGCTCACTGTCATCGGCGGTAGGAAGGCCGCGACCTCGACCTGATCGACGGCACCTTTGTCTCGCGATCAGCGGCGGGTCGCGACCCCCACGAGGTACTCCCAGTCGCAAACCAGCATGCCGTCGTCGGCGAGGTTCGAGTCGTTGGCGATCCCGATGAGATCGGAAGGGAACGCCCGTTTGTCGTCGTCCGGAAGCTGCTCGGATGCCTTGAGCGTCGGACCGTACTCGGTCAGGAAGAAGTCGGCGAAGTGCTCCGGCGACAGGAAACGCTGCCGTACCGCCGCTGTTGAGAAGTGGAGCTCGCTCGAATGGTCGCCTAACAACTCCCGAATGCCGTCCTCGCTGCCCCAACGGGTCGGCGGCTGGACGCCCGACGGCGGCGGAACGTACTTGTCGACCGTCTTGAAGAGCTGCCCGACTAAGCCACTCGGCGTCCAGCTCGCGAGGCCGATGCGTCCACCCGGTCGACACACGCGGGCAAGCTCCCGCGCGGCACGCGCATGGTCGGCGGTGAACATGACGCAGATCGCCGACATGACGAAGTCGAACGACCCATCCTCGAAGGGGAGATCCTCGGCGTCGGCCGTGCGGAAGTCGATGTCGAGGCCTTCCGTGGCGGCACGAGCCTTGGCCGTCTCCACGAGGGCAGGCACAAAGTCGATGCCGGTTGTGACGCAAAACCGGCGGGCAGCCGCAAGGGCGACATGGCCCGTGCCCGTCGCGACGTCGAGGACCGTCGATCCGGGTCGGAGCTGGATCGAATCGCACAGCTGATCGGCGAGCGGAACGGTGACCCAGGCGATCTTGCCGTAGTCGCCGCTGCTCCACATCTTCTGCGGCTTGATCTTGAGTTCTTCGAGATTGGTTATCGCGGTGACGCCACGCTTCCGTTCTGGGCTGCGGATAGGGCCGGGCCGCACAGGTGAGGAGGCGCCAGACGCCGGCTAGATACAGCGGGTCGTCCAGTCGGCGTGAGGATCGGTCACACCCAGGAGAGTACGAACGGCGCGTGATGTCCTTCTTCGACGCGGAGTTCCTCGATGCTGACTGGTGGGGGTGTGTGCCCGGCCGTGATGCATTGGAGTGGCTCGGGCCCTCGGTCATATCGAGTCGGGACCTGCGGCCCAGGGCGGTAGGACCGTCGCCCCGTCGACGATGGAACGCTACGCCCACGAGCCGTTCCCACGCCGGATGTCGCCAACCCCTAGGCGGCGAAGATCCCGGCTGTGAGCGGCAGGGGTCTTCATGCTCGCGCCGATGCTGAAGACGAAGGGCGCGCCCGGCCCTGTGTCTAGTTCTGCCTCGGGACGGGCAGCTTCGGGATCGCTGACTCCTTGGCGGTCCGGTGCCCCGCCCAGGTCGAGGGCCGGGATCCTCCTCTGGTACGCCCCCGCCCAGGGCTGGAGAGCTAAGGGAGGTCCTGGGCGGCTTGTCCAGCGTTGTTCGCCGCCCGCTCCGCGCCGCATGGGGTCGGAGGTGAGGATCGACTCACCTGGTGTGCGACGACGGACCCCGCCGACCCTCGGATCGGCGGGGTCCCTCTCCCGCGATTCGTCGGGATGCAACCGTCGTTGATCAACTCTGAGTGCAGGTCACGTTGCTGCCCGGCACGGAGCCGTTGCTGGTTGGCGTGGCGAATGTGCACGTCACGGTCAGCACGGTAGTTCCGGGCGGCTGTTCGACGGTGATGATGGCGCTGGTGAACGCGACATCAGTGATGTTCTCGATCCAGTTCGGGTTCGGACAGCCAGGCGCCCCGGGAACCGGGGTTACCGGTCGTTCAGTGATGACACTGAACGGTGTGTTGCCGTTCTTGATCTCGGACGCCGGGATCGCCTGGCTACCGGTCAGCGTCACCTCGGCCGGCTGCTGCCCCGGCGGCCGGTGCTCACCCGTGCCCGGGTTGACACAGTCCGCGAGCGGGTTCCCTGTGGCGGCCAGCGTCACGAGGACGTCACCGTTGCCGAGGCCCGCCAGCTCCCCGGAGGCGGCCAGGGTCAGCCCACCGTCGGTGAACGCCGGCTCCGCATTCGCGCCACCCTTGAGGTGGACGCTGGCGGCCGACGCCGACGGCGTTCCAAGGATGAACGCCACAAATAGTGCGGTTAATACGACGAGGATTCTTCTCATGTCGAATCCCCCTTCTTGTCGCGAGTCCTCCGCAGACGCGCGACAGTTGTACGGAGGGCAGGACATAAAGCGACCCGATCCGAAGGGCAGCCCGCCCTGCCCGATAAGTAGTGTTGCGGCGACCGAGGTTGGGAGGGGTAGGCTGCATCCACCCCCTGGTCCGGTCGCGATTTCAGCGAAGTTCCTTGCCAGGTTCTCGGTGGATCAACCTGGCCGGGGGGCTTCGTGCTTGTGGACGCGGGCTGTTTGCGGCACGTCGCATCGTCCTTCCTCTCGTGGTCCCCCGAGCGGAAATGGACGTAGTCTCTGAGAAATCACCCCTGCAGGAATCCGGTTGCTGTTGAACCAGGCGGGGTCTGGGCCGACGATGATCGCGGCCCACGATTGAGAGGCGGGGCGGAGCCATCGCTTGCGGTGGGCTTGTCGGCCGCCCTCGATATGTCATCCGTGGCGCGTCGGTGCCGGCACCGCAGATATGAGATTGTGTTGACCTTCGTTCACGGAAGCACCCTCGGCCAAGGGTGGCAAGGGGTTACCAGAAAGTAATGGCGCAAAGCTTATCTTCGTGATGGTTTTATGGCTCCCGACGCCAGGCATTTCGCATATATTCATCGACCCGTCGCCGCCGGCACCTCAATGAAAGGGCCGCTCGCTCGACGTCCGGCTGGTCGAAGATGCGACACCGCTCGTCGTTGGCTGCGTCTGCGCAGATCGTCGGCTGGTCCCTGCTGTTGCTGGTGCACACTGACGGCCCGATCTGACTGCTCGTCGGCATCGCGGTTGTGCTCGGTGTCTCCCAGGGGCTCAATGGCATGGCGTTGCAGAATTCGGCGTATTACCAGGCCGACCCGGCGCGGATCGGTTCGTCCTCCGGTCTGCTTCGCACGTTTGTCTATCTCGGCGCGATTGTCGCTTCCGCGGGAACCGGCAGGTCCTTCTCCGAACCCGCCGACACCACCGGCCTGCACGACCTCACATGTTTCATGCTCGTGCTCGCCGTGATGACGCTCGTTGTGACCGTGGACGATCGAAGCCTGCGCCGGGTCGGAACGCCGAAGGACGCATGACAGGCGGGGCGGATCAGATCTCCAGCCGTGACTCCTCGAGGTCGAGCTCGCGGATGATGCGGTTCATGGCCTCGTTCGACAGGTCGCCGTCGCTGCGCATCCGCACGAGAGCCTCGCGCTGTGCTTGCAGTACGAGCTGGACCATCTGCTGATACGCGAGCGAGCGGTCCTCGTACCCGTCGTCTTCGATCTTGCCGGCGCGGGCGGCGAATCGGCGTTTGCGGTACTCGTACATACCCCGCATCCGTTCGACGGTCTCGTCGCGCGTCCAGTCCTCGCCGGCCAACGAGTCGAGCTGCTCGATCGCGGCCTTCGTGGCGATCAGCCGGGCACGGACTTCCTCATCGGCGTCGGCACCGCCGTCGCTGATCCCGAGCCGCTGGATGAGGACCGGGAGTGAGAGCCCTTGCGCCACGAGTGTGGAGAAGATGACCGCGAACGTCAGGAACACGATGAGGTCGCGCTGCGGGAACGGATCGCCGGCGTCGGTCGTCAGCGGGATCGCGAGCGCGACCGCGAGTGAGACGGCGCCCCGCATGCCACTCCAGGCCATCACCAGCCGCCACCGAGCACCCACACGCCGCGCCCGCTGGGCCGGTCGACGATCGATCGCTCGGATCAGATACGGGACGGTGAAGAACCAGATGAGTCGGGTGCCAACGACCACGCCCGATACCGCGAGGGCATAGCCGGCGAGATTGCTCGCGGAGTAGCCCGACAGTCCGTCGATCACGGACCGAAGCTGCAATCCGACGAGGACGAACAGGATCGCGTTGACGATGAAGTCCAGGATGTCCCAGACGAAGTAGCCCTGCAGGCGGATCCGCGCGGGGAGGATCCGCGCGGCTCGGACCCCCACGAAGATGCCCGCCGTGACGGTGGCCAGCACACCGGATGCGCCGATGGCATCCGCCGGCACGAACGCCGCGTAGCCGGTCAGCAGCGAGATCGTGACGCTGATCTGGGTGTCGGACGTTCGCTTCCGGATCTCGCTGACGATCAGCCCGACTGCCAGGCCGATGGCGACGCCACCGACCGCCCCGAGGACAAACCTCAGGCTCGCTTCGGCGAACGAGAAGCTTCCGGCTACGACCGCAGCCACCGCGACGCGGTACGCCACGAGCGCGGTCGCGTCGTTGAACAGCCCCTCACCCTCGATGCTGCTGACCATGCGTCGCGGAGCATCGAGGCGTCGCATGATCGTCGCCGCCGCGAGCGGGTCGGTTGGCGAGACGATCGCTCCGAGGACGAAGGCGGCCTGCCACGGCAGATCGGGAATGACCGCGTGTGCGGCCCAGGCGACCGTGCACATCGTGGCCAGGACGAGCCCGACCGTACCGAGGGTGAGCCCGCGAATGTTGCTCCGGAGGTCGTTGAAGTTGGAGTAGATCGACGCGCCGTACAGCAGCGGCGGCAAGAAGACGACCAGCACGATCTCGGGGTCGAGATGAACCTCGGGGAGTCCCGGTACGAAGCCCAGGGCCGCGCCACCGACGACGAGCACGATCGGATACGGCACCGAGAGTGCGCGGGCGACCGTCGACAATCCCGCGACAGCCACCAGCAATCCGGCGATGAGAATCTCAGCCTCGCCCATGCCCCAAGTGTCACCGCTGGCACGCCCCGTTGGCGACGCTTGACCGTCGCGTTCCCGACGGTGTTTGGGCCGTGCGTGGGTCCTTCGGCCCTAGTCTTCGGGACGAACGGCCCCACAGGATTGGCAGCGACTGTGGCTAGGGGCGTTCTTGGGGGCTCCGCGGCCGATGGTGGTGATGGGGTATTGACGGCTTCGGGAGGGGAACAGCATGAAGCGATCGGTCATCGGAGGCTTGGCCGCACTGGCCACACTGACCTTGGTCGGGAGCGCCGCTGCTCCACATGCTTCGGCCAGCGTGCCGCGTGACACGGCGGCTGGCGATCACTGCGCGGCCCCGGCGAATGCCAAGGTGGTGAAGGGGGCCAACATCTGGGCTGACCCCAACACGCTGACCCGCGAGGAGGCCGCGGCCAGGGAGGCTCAGAACGATCGAATCCTCCAGCGAAGCGGCATTCGGACGGCGGCGCGTGCCAACGGCTCGGTGAAGATTCGCGTCCACTTCCACGGCGTCACCGACCGGGCCGGGCACGGCTTCGTGACGAAGCGTCGCTTCAAGCGTCAGATCGAGGTGCTCAACAAGGCGTACTCCGGTCACACCAACCCGAAGGCGGCGAACACTCCGTTCCGATTCCGGATCGCTTCGATCGATCGCACCAAGAACAACCGCTGGTACAACGCCACCCCGCTTACCAAGGCGGGGAGGGAGAACATACGTGAGATGAAGCGAACGCTGCGTGTCGGTGATGCCCGCGACCTGAACATCTACACCACCGACTTGGGCGACATCCTGCTCGGTTTTGCGACCTTCCCCCGTGACTACCGGGAGTCCCCGAAGCTGGACGGCGTCGTACTTCTCAGTGGAAGCCTTCCTGGCGGAAACGCGAGCGGCGGTCCCGGCGAGATCTTCAATCGGGGCGACACCGCGACCCATGAGATCGGTCACTGGCTGAACCTCTACCACACGTTCCAGGGCGGCTGCGGTCCCCCGAACGACTTCGTGGCCGATACACCAGCGCAGGCCGCTGGTGACAACATCTTCGTATGTGACCCGACGCTGAACACGTGCCCGCCGGCCACGAATGCGTCGCGGGATCCGGTGCACAACTTCATGAACTACACCGACGACGTGTGCTTGAACCAGTTCACCAGAGGACAGCGCGATCGGATGGACAGCGGGTGGACCATAAGGCAAGCGCTGTCGCGCTGACCTCCGCGCGGGCGGGCCGGCAGGCACCCGGAGCCTGAAGCCGCCGTAAGGCCCGAGCGGTGCGGATCAAGGCCCCCCGTCGCGAGATCGCCGCGACGCGCCAGGGTCCTTGATCCGTGCCGTGAGGGGTGGGCCACCCGGGACTCGAGCCCGGAACCCGCGGATTCGCGATGAGGCGCTACCTGGTGACCTCAGTCAGTTCGGTGTTGGGTGTCTGACCTGGGTCGGCGTCCGCGCGACTAGTTCAGTTAGTTGTCGGCGTCTCTGGCCGTTTGTGAGCATAAGGGTGGACGTCGCAATGGCCCCGACGCATGGGGGATGGTGGTCGCCGGGGCCCACCGCTATCGGGTCGCTCCCCGTGGCCCAGGCGCTGCGTCAAGGGGAGGACTCCTCGTTCTTCCTATCGGCCTTACCTCAACGGTGTCCAGGGGCGAAGCTCACCACAGCTGCCCCGTCCTCCGTATAGGTGCCGCAGTTAGGCCGGAGCGGTGCGGGTCAAGGTCGAGCGTAGCGAGATCGCGTGCGACGCCGTAGGCGCCCTTGAGCCGTGCCGTGAGGGCCGAGCAATGGCCCGGCGTGGAGGCCGGGGCTTCCCGCCGCCGGCTTCACGGAGGGCCGGACACCACCGCCAGTCGCGAAACCGGCTGTTGTTGGTGGTGGTGCCCGGCATCACGGTCAACGATCCGTGGGTCAGCGCGTTACGCCGTGCCGCTTTGTCAAAGGCCGGACACCACCGCCAGTCGTGAAACTGGTCCCCGTGAGTGGTGGTGCCCGGCATCACGGTCAACGATCCGTGGGTCAGCGTGTTACGCCGTGCCGCCGCGAACATCCCCGCATCTGACCTGCGTCGGGTGGGCCGCCCGGGACTCGAACCCGGAACCCGCGGATTCCCGTTGGAGTCTCCCGGACAGTTCTCGTCCCGACCTGATTGGCATTCTGACCTGCACGGATGGGCGGGTCAGCTCGATGCCGACTCCGCATCGCTGCCGGTCGTTTCCCGCCGATCGGGACTACCAAAAGGGCAACCATTCCTGGGTCCGCGTCGCGTGACCTCTTCCGTGTCAAGGGCCTCCCCGACGCGGCCAAATGTCCTCCTGAGCCTGCGAAGAGGGTGTCAGCGTGCCTGGGTGTGTGCGCAGTCGTGCGACCCCGTAGACCGGCACCGCATCCAACCTAGCACCGCGGCCAGCCCGTCGCCTGGCACTAGGTTTCCGTGGGGCCTTCTAGCGCGACTCGATAGCCGCTGGGCGAGATCAACAGCAGGCGGCGATACACCCAGTCGGGTCGGGGGGTTTGCACGTCCACGGTGTAATCCAGGCCGTGGTCATCGCAGACGGCGATCGCGGCGTCAATGTCGGAGACGCCGATCTGCCAAGTGAGCACACTGGGTGGGTCGTTGTTCGTGTCGGCCTTCTGGATACCGAAGTCCACGGAGTCCGTACCGAAGGCGATGAAGTCCGGGTACTCAGGTCCCTCGTAGCTGACCGGGAGGCCGAGGGCTTCGTAGAAGCGTCGCTCGCTCGCTAGATCCCGGACGTTAAGCACGGGCGCGAGCTTCGTGAACTCGATACTCGGACGTTGGTCCAACGTCTTCCCAGCCATCGGGACGGGTTGCTCTGGCGTCATGGGCCGCACGATAGCCCAGTGCGATAGCCACGCGACCCCTTCGTCCCGAACGCAATCCCCCGCTACCGAAGCATGCCGACCATTGCCCACGATGGCCCGTCGGCGCGCAGCGAGCGTTGATCATTGCGTCCTGCCGGTTCTCGACGGTGGGAATGCTGCCGAGTTTTGCCGATGGAACGTTGCAGCCCGACCGCCTCCGTCGATATTGCGAGCCTAGAAGGGGCACTCATCCTCGGTCAGGCGAGCGAAGAAGCTGACATCACGCCCCAGCTCGTCTTGGTGGAACACCCGCTGGTACTCCCCCGGTGTCCCAACCGCCAGGTTGAACTGCTCCACGCAACTCGCAAGGTCTGGATCGGGCGGAGCTGCCGAACCTGGTGACGCTGGGAGCAACAGCACACCGCCGGTCAGGAGGGGAAGTGTTGCGATGAACGTCCTTCGTTGCAGCTTCATGGGTGTGATCCTGTTCCGCCCAACCCTTGTGGACTTCCTCCGACGGTAGGAGTGCGCACATCTCCGGCACATCCGTGCTGACACTGATCGCGAGGCGAGTGCTGCCACCTAAGAGTCATCACGTCGAGCGGGCCTACGAATCACCACCCTGCCCGCACTATTCGCCGAGACGGTGTTGCCGGCGGACGAATGTGCTGGTGAGCGCGCGAGGAGGGCGTCCGCGTGCCTTGGCGTGCGCCGTTGTGCGGCTCCGTAGACCGGCAGTTAGCCCGGCATCGTTACATGAAGAACTGAACCCTGTCGATCTTGCCGTCTGTGACGTGATAGGCCGCGGCTGCATGCAGGCTACTCGGCCACCCTTCGGCGACCACGCCCGATACCCGCTCCTCATCAATCACGACGTCGCCGACCGCGATCCTCGTGGGAATCTCTGCGTGTAGCTCGGGACTTCGCTGAAACGGATCGCCGTAATACTCCTGGATCGCAGGTCTGCCCTGGACCATGACGGCACCGTCTGGGCCTACGATGATCGCCTCGTCGGCGTAGCAGGCGGCGAACCGCTCCACATCTCGGGCGTTGAAGGCGTCCACTTGCTCCTGCACGACATCCTTAGCCTCGGACATAGCAGGCTCCCACCGTTAATGCGGTCGCTCGACGCGGCCGCACGGGCCATTGTCCACCCGCCGACCCCCTCCATGCCATGGTGGCCTGGCGTCACCAAGCGGCGACAGAGGACATCGCGCTGAGCGAGGAAAGCCGCCTGTTCACCCTCGTTGGGGCGTGTCCCGACGCGTGCCCGTCTCCCAATCGTCTCCCATCGCCTGGACGGCGACGCGCTCATCTGGCGCGCCAGTCCTGGTCGACTGAGACCGCACCCGTCTGATTCTCAACGAGGACTGGGAGGTTGCCCGCGAGCGCATGACTCACGGCGCCCGTCTCCAGGTATGCGCGGTTGTTGTAGTACACCCGCCAGGAGCCGCCTGCATCCTCCACCTTCGTGATGGCTGGCTCCCACTCGTCGTTGGCCAACCAGGCGAGTACAAGTCTCTGCGCTTCCTCCTCGGTCACTGCCATGGATCGCATCGTCCCACCAATGCGCCTTCTATGCTGCGATCCGTGCTCCCGGCCACTCCTGGCCCCGCACCCCGTAGCTGCCGGATCGTAGGCCGCAGCGGAGCGCGTCCAGGGTCGGCTTGCCGATCACGTAGTGACGCGACGTAGGAGCGCCCTTGACGTGCGGAGCGGAGGCCGAAGACTGGTGCGAAGGGGTGCGGGGCCTCACCTCCGATGATCGCCTGACTCGCGCGAGCTGGAAGGCGGGATGGCGCTCAGTCGTCCGTGCCCTACATCGTGGGGCGGGCGGCGCGAGCGAGGACGGCGGCCGGAGGTATCGCCCGCAGCGAGCAGGCCGCCCGCCTGGCGCGCCCGAAGGGCGCGCCCTTGACGACGCGGGACATAGTGGCCGGAAGGTTGCCGATCAGATCGGCCACTCCAAGATCTCGATGACCCAAGATGTCTACCTCGGCCGTAAGGTCGCTAACCCGGAGGCCGCTGAGGACCTGGAGCGGTTCCTATCGGCCGACCACGGTTCGCAGAAGGAAAAGGACCAGTAAAGGACCACCAGGCTGAGTCGCAGAGACAGTCCGATGCCTCTGATCTGGGGCTTTGTGGGCCGCCCGGGACTCGAACCCGGAACCCGCGGATTAAAAGTCCGCTGCTCTGCCAATTGAGCTAGCGGCCCCGCGCCAGCGTATCGAGCCAGCCACGGGCCCGACCGGCGGTCCTGAGGGATTGCGGCAGCTCTCGCAACCCAAATCGCTCAAGATCCGTGCACGCCCTGTGTATCATTGCGACGTCTTGTTGCCGTCCATGGGAGTTGCGGTGCGCATCTGAGGTCGAGACACCGCGCCGACGTGAGTCGTGCGCTTGCCGGCCCGATGCCAGCCCTCCAGGCAACGCCATTTTGCGTACGTCCGTGGTGTCTCTACGAGTTGTCTCGCAACCCGTACCCCTCGGAGGCGCCCATGTCCCACGCTCTTGTCATCAATGATCTGCACTTTCGCTGGCCGCAAGGCGCCGTCGTGTTCGACGGTCTGAGCCTCGCGGTCGGGTCCGGTCGTACTGGCTTGGTCGGTGCCAACGGCTCGGGCAAGTCGACGCTGTTTCGACTCGTCATCGGAGAGCTGACGCCGCAGCGCGGATCGGTCACGGTCGCCGGCACGGTTGGCTATCTGCGGCAGGACTTGACCCTCGATGCCGGTCTCGCGATCGATGCGGTGCTCGGCATCGCCGGAGTACGCCGGGCGCTGCGTGCCATCGAGAGTGGCGACGTGGCCGACGAGCACTTCGCGGCGGTCGGAGACGACTGGGACGTCGACGAGCGGGCTCGGGCGACACTCGACCGCCTCGGCCTGGCGCACGTCGAACTCGACCGGCGCGTTGGCGAACTGTCCGGCGGCGAAGCGGTGCTGCTCGGGCTCGTAGCGCAGTTTCTGCGACGGCCCGACGTGCTCCTGCTCGACGAGCCGACGAACAACCTCGACCTCGACGCGCGGCGCCGGCTGTACGACGGCATCGCCGCGTGGTCTGGCGTCATGTTCGTCGTCAGCCATGATCGAGAGCTGCTCGAACGCGTCGACGCGATCGCCGAACTGCGTGCCGGCAAGGTGCGCATGTTCGGCGGCAATTTCACCGCGTACGAGGCGGCGATCGCGGTCGAACAGGAAGCGGCCCAGCGCGACGTACGTGCGGCGGAGTCCGATGTACGTCGGCAGCGGCGCGAGCTCATCGAGGCGCAGACCCGGCTCGGTCGGCGCGAGCGCTACGGCCGGTCGGGGCTCGAAAACACTCGCAAGCCGCGGGCTGTGATCCGAGCGCAGAAGCGAACGGCCCAGGTGTCCGCCGGCAAGCACCGAACGATGCATGCGGAGAAGCTCGACCAGGCCCGCGAACGCCTCACGTCCGCCGAGGAGGCCGTTCGAGGTGACGCCGAGATCACCGTCGACCTGCCGCAAACAGCCGTACCGCCCGGCCGCACCGTCCTCACCGTCGAAGGCGCCGAGCTTCGCAACGGGCCGTCCGTCGAGCTCGTGTTGCGCGGGCCGGAGAGGGTCGCCCTGCTCGGAGCCAACGGTGCCGGCAAGACGACCCTGCTCGAGACGATCACTGGCCGTCTCGCGCCGTTGTCGGGTCGGGTCAAGACAGCGGTACCGGCGCGCTACCTCCCACAGCGGCTCACCGTGCTGGACGACGCCGAGACGATCGTCGACAACGTCAGCAGGTTGGCTCCGAACGCGACCGACTTCGAGATCCGATCGCGGCTCGCACGGTTTCTGTTCCGCGGCGACCGAGCCGACCAGATCGTCGGCACGCTGTCCGGCGGCGAGCGCTTCCGAGCGACCCTGGCGGCGCTCCTTCTGTCCGAGCCGCCGCCGCAGTTGCTCTTGCTGGACGAACCGACCAACAACCTCGATCTGGCAAGCGCCGGACAGCTGTCGGAGGCGTTGGCGGCGTACCGAGGGGCGCTGATCGTTGCGAGTCACGACGTCGCGTTCCTGCGTACGTTGGGGATCACCCGCTGGGTGCGGCTCGACGGTGCCCTGTACGACGTGGACGAGCTGGCCCAGGCATCATCGGGCTAAGGGCTCGGCGAATCGGAGGGAACCATGCCGATCGAATCGTCGTCGACGCGAATCGATGCGGCGCGCCTAGCCACCCTGGCTGGCCAGCTGCTCGACGCTTCACCACTGTGCGCGATCGCGTCCACCTCTCCTGATCATCGCCCACACATCAACACGGCCTACTTCGCCTGGAGCAGGTCGCTGGAGATCGTCTGGCTGTCCGACCCCGACGCGTCGCACTCCCGAAACGTGCGAGCAGCAGCGGACGTCGCCATCGCGGTCCACGACTCGCGGCAGACCTGGGGAGGGGCCGATCGTGGTATCCAACTGTTCGGGCCGGCCGAGGAAGTCGACGAGGCCGCAGGAGCCACCGCGTTGTATGCCAGACGTTTCGACGGCTTTCGCCACGCCGAACTCGGCGGGTATCGCTTCTACCGATGCACAACCCGGACGGTGAAACTCCTCGCCGAAGACGATCTCGGCGCCGGGACGTTCGTGACCGCCCGAGTCGTCGACGATGGTCGATTGGAGTGGGAGCGTACGGAGATCTACAACGCCGAGGGGTGAGGTCGCGCCGTACCGCGCCGCCGACCGCGACGTACTCTCCACGGCCCGTCGACACTGTGCACGGGTTTCGACCCCATGCATAGTGCGCTCGCACCACGTCGACGCGGTGTCGCGCGGCAGCGGGTCTCAAAGGCGCGGATCGACCGGCTCGGACTCGAGCGCGAGTACGGCGAACACCGCCTCGTGGATGCGCCACAGTGGCTCGCCGCGTACGAGCCGATCCAACGCCTCGAGTCCGAGCGCGTACTCGCGCAGCGCCAGCGACCGCTTGTGGTTGAGCCGGCGATCCCGCAGCCGATCGAGGTTTGTCGGATCGGTGTAGTCGGGGCCGTAAATCAACCGCAGGTACTCGCGTCCCCGGACCTTCAGGCCGGGCTGCGCCAGTCCACGACGGGCCTGCGTCAGGTTCGCCCGCGGCTTGACCACCATGCCCTCGCCGCCAGCCGCGATGAGTGACTCCCACCACGTGACGCCGGCCGACATCGAGGCCGGATCTCGCGTGTCGACGTGCGTCCGATCGGTCTCGCGGAACAGCTTGGCGTCGCTTGCGGCGAGGCGGTCGGCGACGCCCAGATGCCAGTCGTGGTTGCGATCCGCGTACGTGCGTCCGTCGGTCGCGAGCACCTGGAACGGCGCGATCGCGATGCCGTCGAGGCCGTCGACCGGCCAGCGGTAGCGGCGATAGGCGTCGCGGAACACTGCCGCGTTGCCGGCCCGGGCGCGAGTACGCTCGGCCAGCTCGTCGACCTCGATGCCGCGCGACTGTGCGGCGGTCAGTCCGTTGTCGGCGGCCGCCAGGGCGGTCGTCGCTGCGATTCCGACCGACGCGTACTGCTCACGCAGCAGCTCGTCCGCCTTCGCCGACCACGGCAGTAGTTCGCAGTCGAGCAGGATCCAGTCGGTCGCGAGCTCCTCCCAGAGGCCGGTGTTGTCGATGCCGGCGCGGATTCGGGCGAGCAACTCCTCGGTGGCGGCCGGCTCGAAGAACGACCGACCGGTGCGCGTGTACACCGCGCCTGTCTCGCCGCGGGTCGCGCCGAACCGATCGGCGGCCGCCGACCCATCGCGACAGGCGAGCACCACGGCCCGCGAGCCCATGTGCTTCTCCTCGCAGATCAGGTCGGTGACTCCGACCGCGTCGTGCGCGGCGAACGCCTCGTCCGGGTGCTCCAGCAGCTCCGGTCGCTTCGACGTCGCCACCGGCGCCATCGTCGGCGGCAGGTACGGCAGCCACCGTGGGTGCAAGGCGAACCGGCTCATCACCTCGAGCGCACCGGCTGCGCTCTCCTCGCGTACGGTGATCCGACCGTGGTGGGCCGTCTCGATGATCCGCTTGCCAAGCACGTCGTCGATGCTGAGCATCGACGATCGGTCCCTTGTCGTCAGACGATCCGCCCCGTGTGGCTCCAGGTTCCGCTGCCAGTCGGCGGATCGTCGAGCGACAGGTGACCGATCGTCCAACGGCTTGGCCGGCTCGTACCAGACCTTCTCCGCTGGCACCGAGACGACCTCGCGCTCGGGGTAGCGCAGCGCGGTCAGCTTGCCGCCGAAGACGCATCCGGTGTCGAGGCACATCGTGTTGTTGATCCACTCGGCCTCCGGCGTCGGCGTGTGGCCATAGAGCACCATCGCGTTGCCCCGATAGTCGTCGGCCCAGGGGTAGCGCACCGGCAGGCCGTACTCGTCGGTCTCGCCGGTCGTGTCGCCGTAAAGCGCGAAGCTGCGTACCCGCCCGGACGCCCGTCCGTGATAAGCCTCCTTGAGACCGGCGTGGGCGACCACGAGTCGGCCGTCGTCGAGCACGAGATGCGAGACGAGGCCATAGCAGAAGTCCTTGACCTGTTGGCGAAACTCCTCGGTCTCGTCGTCGAGCTGGGCGAGCGTCGTCTCCAGACCGTGACTGATCTTGACGTTGCGGCCGTCCAGGGCACGGACCAGCTTGTGCTCGTGATTGCCGGGTACGCAGAGGGCGTGGCCGGCCTCAACCAGGCCCATGACGAGGCGGAGTACGCCGGGCGTATCCGGCCCACGATCGACCAGGTCGCCCACGAAGATCGGTCGCCGGCCGTCGGGATGCGTGGCGTCGACGGGCCGGCCGTCCTCGTCGCGTACGAGTGCATAGCCGAGGCGATCAAGCAGCGACTCCAGCTCGGATCGGCACCCGTGGACATCGCCGATCACGTCGAACGGGCCGTGCTGATCGCGGAAATCGGTCAGCAGCCTCTCGCGTACGATCGTCGCCGCCTCGACGTCTTCGACGCTGCGCAGGACGTGGACCTTTCGGAACCCTTCCTTGGCGAGGCCCCGAATCGACCTGTGCAGCTGTCCCGCCTGACGACGCACGACCCGGGCGCCGAAGTCGCGGTCGGGCCGATCCGCGTTGCGTTCGATGCAGACCCTTTCGGGCAGGTCGAGCACGATCGCGACCGGCAGTACGTCGTGCGCGCGGGCCAGCTCGACCAGCTTGCGCCTGGCGTCCCGCTGCACGTTGGTCGCGTCGACGACGGTGAGTCGGCCGGCTGCGAGCCGTTTGCCGGCGATGTAGTTCAAGACGTCGAACGCATCCTTCGTCGCGGCCTGGTCGTTTTCGTCGTCGGCGACGAGGCCGCGGCAGAAGTCGCTGGAGAGCACCTCGAATCGGCCGAAGTGCTGCCAGGCGAACGTCGACTTGCCCGAACCCGAGACGCCGACGAGGGCGACCAGACTCAGCTCGGGAATCCCCAGCGCCGTCATCACGCCACCCCCGTCGAGTTGTCAGACGCTATTTGCCCTATGGGGCCAATAGTGTCTGACAACTTGGGGGAGGACGCATCGGTACGGGTGAATACGGCCATCTGGGTCGGCGGCCCGACCTCCGGGTCGTCGTCGCCGACGGGGGTGAAGCGAACGTCATAGCCGCTGCGCTCGGCCACACCGGCAGCCCAGGCCGCGAACTCGGCACGCGTCCACTCGAACCGGTGGTCCGGATGCCGCATCGTCCCAGCCGGCAGGTGCTCGAACCGTACGTTGTGCTCGGCGTTCGGCGTCGTCACGACGACGGTCGCCGGTCGCGCATGGCCGAAGACCGAGCCCTCCAGGGCCGGCAACCGCTCGGGATCGAGATGCTCGATCACCTCCATGAGGACGACCGCGTCGTAACCGGCCAACCGCGAGTCCCGGTAGGTCAGCGACGACTGAACCAGGCGCAGTCGGGCCCGTTGGCTATCCGGCATCCGATCGAGATCGAGCCGCCGCTCCGCGATGTCGAGGGCACGCGGCGACACGTCGACGCCGACGACCTCGCCGAAGCGCGGATCCCGAATCAGCTCGCGCAGCAACGCACCCTCTCCGCATCCGACGTCGACGATCCGACTGGCGCCAGCCGACCGGAGTGCGTCGACGACGGCCTGCCGACGCAGTGCCACGAGCGGTGTCGACGGCGCATCCGCGTCCGCGCCGACCGCATTGTCGAGGGCATCCGGCGGCAGATCGTCGACCTCGGCGAGCCGGGCCGTCGCCGACGCGATGAGCTGACGCTGATGGGCGAGATAGCGCTGCATGATCAGCTCGCGCGCCGGATGATCCGCCAGCCAGCCCTCGGCGTTTCGCATCAGCTTGTCGACCTCGTCGGTGGACACCCAGTAATGCTTCGCGTCGTCCATGACCGGCAGGAGTACGTAGAGGTGTGAGAGTGCCGACGCCAAGACGATGTCGCCGCGCAGCCGTACCTCGGCATAGCGCGAGTCACCCCACTCGGCGACGGTGTCGTCCAACGGGATCGGCCGGGCGTCGACAGTCCAGCCGAGCGGTTCGAACAGTTCGGCTGCCATCGCGGCTCCACCGACGCTCGGGACGACGGGCAGGTGGATCTCCAGCGGCAGCGGTCGATCGACGAGGTCCGGCCTGGCGTCGCAGCGGCCGGCCATCGCGGACCGAAAGACCTTGCCCAGCGCAACCGCCAGCATCGAGGCCGCCGCGTACGGCCGGTCGTTGACGTACTGGCCGAGCGCGAAGGCGTCCCCGCCGTACCGTCGCCGCCGGACCAGCGCGATCGGGTCGACCTCCAGCAGCAGTGCGACGGTGCAGCGCTCATCGGTCGCTTCGGGGTAGAACACGTGTGCCACGCCGGACGAGACATCGAACCGCTGCGCTCGGTCTGGATGCTTGTGGAGCAGGTAGCCGAGGTCGCGGGCGGAGTCCGCCGTGGACGAGATGGTCAGGTACACGGCGACCATTGTCGCTGGCCCCCGGAGGGCTGTCGTGCGAGTTGTCTGCGATTAGATCGTTCCGCGCGGCACAACCCACTCCATCGGCTGTCCGGTGACGCCGGGCGATCAGGTCGAAGTCGCCGTCGTCATCGCCACCCACCTCCCGAGATATCCAATCGCGCCCCAGTATGTCTCGCATCTAGCCGAGCCGTCGGCGGACCTCGTGGATGAGGATGCCGGTCGCGACGGCGAGGTTGAGCGACGTTGCGTGGCCCACCATCGGGATCGTGACGACGTGGTCGCCGCGTTCGAGATCGTGGTCGGAGAGCCCGGTGCGCTCGGGGCCGAGCACCACCATCACCGGCGCACGGACCTCCATCTCGTCAAGCGACGTGTCGGCGCGAGACGAGGTTGTCACGGTCGCGACGCCATGCTCGGCCGCCCAGTCGAAGACGTCGTCGAGCGTGTCGGCGTGGGCGATCGGCAGGTGAAACAGCGATCCCATGCTGGCCTTGACCGCCTGTGGTGCGTACGGATCGGCAC
>JBKOYM010000014.1:0-23049 GCA_046725375.1 Actinomycetota bacterium | reverse complement strand
CGCTTGTCTTGCAGCCGGCCCAAGGACAGCTCGCCGGTGACGCCGCCCTGCGTCCCGATGACGACCAACCGACCCGCGGTCGCGAGCGCCTCGATGTTGCGAGGGAGGTATTCGCCGCCGATGTTGTCGAGGATCACGTCGGCGCCGTGGCCGTCGGTCGCGGTCCGCAGCTCCTCGACGAAGTCCTGCTGCTTGTAGTCGATGCCGATGTCCGCACCGAGCTCGGCGCAGCGGCCCAGCTTCTCCGGCGACCCTGCCGTCACGGCGACCCGGGCGCCGAAGGCCTTGCCGAGCTGGATCGCCATCGTCCCGATGCCGCCCGCTCCACCGTGGACCAACAGCGTCTCGCCCTCGTGCAGACCGGCCAGCATGAAGACGTTGGACCAGACGGTCGCGGTCACCTCCGGGAGTCCGGCGGCGCTTTCGAGGTCGACGCCGTCAGGGATCGGGAGCAGTTGCTGGGCCGGCACCGCGACCTGCTCGGCGTACCCACCACCGGACAGCAGGGCACAGACCTCGTCACCGGGCTTCCACCGCGCGACGTCAGAGCCCACGGCGGACACGACTCCGGAGCATTCGAGACCGAGCACGTCGGAGGCGCCGGGCGGCGGCGGATAGAGTCCTCGTCGCTGCGCCAGATCGGGAAAGTTGACCCCGGCCGCCGTCACGTCGATCACGACCTCGTCGGGTCCGGGCTCGGGATCGGGACGTTCGCCGATCGCAAGTACGTCGGGGTCACCGGCTCCGTGGCTTTCGACAACGCGCATGGGGATCAGCCTGTCGTACTCGTATTGGCCTCGATCAACCGGCGTACCGCGTCGGTGACGGCCGTGACGTCGTCCGGGCTGCCGTCGCGCCGGGCCGCGGCGTACCCGATGAGGAACGTCGTCAACGGCGCCGCTGGCCGCGCGATCTCGTGGGCGGCGTCGCGGGCCACATCCAGAACCTGGTCGAGATCGAGGTCGAGATCGGTGCCCAACTCGGCCTGCACCGCGGCGACCCACTCCTGCAGCGTCATGACTCCTCTTCCTCTCGCGAGTTGTCAGGCGCATGTGGCGCCTGAGGGCCATATGCGCCTGACAAGTCGGCGCGTGTGTCGATGTCGTCGGCCTCGCGACCGCGTACGGCGACCGGCCGAAGTCGCAACGGCTCGAGCAGCTCGTACATGGCGGCATCGTGCCAGCTCGCCCGGGCGGCCGCCGACCGCCGCAGCGCATCGGCGACGACGGCGCAGGTCAGATGCTGCCTTCGGCCGCCGGCGTCGACGAGGATCGCGCCCTCGTACGGGCCGTTGGGCGCGGACCTGGCGCCGCCGTCGCCTGACCCGATCGCGTCGAGCAGCCGATGTACCGTCGCGCCGCCGACCCCCGGCAGGTCCCCCGCGAGCAGCAGCACGATCGGTGCCGTGGCCGACTCCAGGCCCGCGACGACCCCCGCCGCCGGCCCGCCGCCGACCGGGTCTTCGCGGGCCCACAGGACGTCGACGACGACCGGCCGTGGCTCGCCGACCACGATCCGCTGCCGCGCGTCGAAGACCGCCGTCAGTACTCGGTCCAGCAGCGACTGCCCGTCGATCAGCAGCCGCGTCTTGTCGACTCCGGTCCCGAGCCGACTCGACCGGCCACCCGCGACCACGATCGCGTCGTAGTCGATCGGGGCTGCCGCCGGGTCCGCCATGGCACCAGTCTGACTCCCCGCGGGTTCGGTGCCCGAGTTTTGGCGGGAGAGGAACTCGGATCGGCCGCCCGGAGGTATTTCTCCCGCCAAAACTCGGCCCGACGGCGGCGGCTCCACGTCCCGCGCCGCCACACTGACGGCATGCCCCGCGACCTTGCCGCCCTGCCGAAGGCGCACCTGCACCTGCAACTGACCGGCTCGATGCGGCCGTCGACGCTGCGCGAGCTCGCCGATCGACATGGCATGGCGGCGCCCGATCACGACGGTCGAGAGGTACGGGAGTGGGCGGCGTTCCAGGCTCGGTACGATGCGGCGCGGGCGGTGATCCGAACTCCGAACGACGTCCGCCGGATCGTCGTCGAGGCGGCGAGCGACGACGCGGCGGACGGGTGCGGATGGCTCGAGATCCAGGTCGATCCGACGTCGTACGCGCCGGCGCTGGGCGGGCAGTCCGAGGCGCTCGAGGCCGTACTCGCGGCGGCCGCCGATGCGCCGATTCCGACCCGCATCGTGGTCGCGTCGAGTTGGGCCCGGCCGCCGGAGCATGCTGAACGGCTGGCCCGACTCGCCGCGCGCTACGCCGACGCCGGTGTGGTGGGTTTTGGCCTGTCCAACGACGAGCGCCGAGGACGCGTGGCCGACTTCGCGCCGGCGTTCCGGATCGCCGCGGACGCCGGTCTCATCGCGACACCGCACTCCGGCTTCTACACGGCGGCGTCCCATGTCCGCGACTGCGTCGAGCTGCTCGGCGCCGACCGGATCGGCCATGGCACGGCCGCCGCGACCGATCCGGCGACGATGGCCCTGCTCGCCGAGCGGCACGTCGCCTTGGAGATCTGCCCCACGTCGTACCCGCCGCTCGGCGTGCACGCGCTGGCTGACGTGCCGATCCGTACTCTTCTCGAAGCGGGCGTGCCGCTGGCGCTGGCCAGCGACGACCCGCTGCTGTTCGGTGTCGGGCTCGCGGGGCAGTACGCGATCGAGCGCGAGGCGAGCGGTTTGCCGGACGACGTACTCGCGGCGATCGCTGCCCACGGCATCAACGCCTCGGCCGCTCCGGCGCCGGTCAAGCGGCGGCTCCTTGCGGGCGTGGAAGACTGGCGCCAAGCACCCGTATGAGCCGGCGAAGTTGTCAGCCGCCATGAGGGCTATCGGCCGACTAGGGGCTGACAACTCGCGAGCGAAGGAGGGAGGACGCCATGCGTGTCGCTCTGATCCAGCTGGCCGCGAGCACCGACTCGGAGCGCAATCGCGACGCCGTACGCAAGCGGCTCGACGGACTCGACGGCGCCGGGATCGACCTCGTCGTACTGCCGGAGGCGTCGATGCACGACTTCGGGCCGCCCGACCATGATCTCGCGGCGGCCGCCGAGTCGCTGGATGGGCCGTACGTCGAGATGCTCGCCGACCAGGCCCGTCGCCTCGACGCGACCGTGATCGGGCACATCTTCGAGCGACACGAGTCGGGCGGCCTGCCGTACAACACCTCACTCGTGATCGGCCCCGACGGCACGACCCGGGCCGCCTATCGCAAGGTGCACCTCTACGACTCGTTCGGCTACGTCGAGTCCGATCGGCTGTCGGCTGGTCCGATCGAGACCGTGACAGTCGCCATCGGCGGGTTCCGGATCGGCCTGCTGACCTGCTACGACCTGCGGTTTCCCGAGTTCGCCCGGCTGCTCGTCGACCGTGGAGCCGACGTCTTGGCCGTCCCGACCGCATGGGTCAGCGGGCCGCTCAAGGAGGACCACTGGGAGACGCTGCTGCGGGCCCGGGCGATCGAAAACACGGTGTACGCCCTCGGCGCCGCACAGTGTGGTCCGACGTACTCCGGGCGGAGCATGGTGGTCGATCCGATGGGTGTCGTCGTCGCCGGAGCCGGTGAGTCCGACGCCGATGTCATGGCGGACCTGTCGGCCGACCGAATCGCCGCCGCGCGCCAGCGCAACCCGTCGCTAGCCAACCGCCGAATCGGCTCGGTGCCCGACCTGACCACGTGAACTTGTGTGCTTGACTCCACACAAGGCGTGATCGCGTGGAATACTCGGTGCCTGGGACCGCGCCGGGGGCTGTGCGACCTAGGTAAACCGTGAGTCATGACCCGCTGACGAGACCGAGAGACCGAGCGATTCCGAAGCATCAGGCGTCCGCGAGCCGTGCCCCTGACCGGGCGTGGGCTTACCCTGGCGTGTCGACGCCGTCAGGGTACCCGCCTCCGTCTGCCTACCCGCCGCGGCCCGCGTACCGGCCGCCGACGAGCAGTCCGGCTCCGACCGGTGCCGTCGGCCAGGTCGACATGGCGCTGCCCAACCCAGCGCCACGTGGCCCGGCGCCGGGCAGTCCGGCGCAGCGCGGCCCGGGGCCGCGCAGGCTGGCTTCGCGTAACCCAGGCTCGCTCAACCCGGGCTCGCGCAACCCCGCGCCACGCAGGCCGGCGGCTCGCCGCACGTCGGCTCCCGGCGGCGGAGGTCGACGGGCCGTCCGGCGGCCACCCAGGTCCGCGACGACGACCGGATTCATCCCGATACAGCCGCGTCGCGGGTTCATACCGGCGGCCCTGCGGAGTACGGCAGTTGCACTGTGGTTCGCCGCGTGGCTCGCCGCGACGGCCGCCGCCGCGACGTCCGTCATCGGGCCCATCAGTCCACCGGAGTGGCTGGCCGAGACCGGCGGTGCCGCGCTCGTGGTGATCTTCGCCATGGGGCTCACCCGACGTTGCGGGGGCCGGGTCTGGCTCTGGACCGTTCTGACGGCGGGTTTCGCGGCGGCCGTGCTGGGCGCCCAAAACCGTATGCTGTTCTCCTCGGCGGCGGTCCTCGTCGCGATTCTGGGTGGGATCCTCGCTGTCATGGCCACGCGGCCGGCCGAGACCTTCGGGCAGGTGTTGCGCGAGTACGCGGTCGCCCTGCTCATCTCGATCAG
The DNA here is from genome assembly GCA_046725375.1 of Actinomycetota bacterium. Classification (GTDB taxonomy): domain Bacteria; phylum Actinomycetota; class Actinomycetes; order Propionibacteriales; family Nocardioidaceae; genus DATFRX01. The sequence continues at coordinate 18,450 of JBKOYM010000014.1, read as the reverse complement.
CGCCGCACTCGCCGTCGCGGGTCTGAACGCCCCGGTCGCCTCGGACCGGTTCAACCTCGTCGTCCTTGGCGTCAGCCTGCTGGTCGCGATCGGGCTCGTCTGGCAGCTCGGGGCCGGCCTGCATGGCATGGGCCGACGCGGGTTCACCTTGATCATCGCCGGCGCGGTGCTGATCGCCGGGTTGCTCGTTTACAGCCGATTCCTGCGCGAGTACGGCTCGGAGTCGCTGGTCAATTCGATCGACGACACGGTCGCCTGGATGTATGACCGCCTCGGCGGCGTGCCGCGTCCGGTCGAGGTCCTGATCGGCTTCCCGGCGCTGATTTGGGGCGTGGGCACTCGCGCCCAGCGCCGCCAGGGATGGTGGATGTGCGCCTTCGCCGTCCTCGGTACCGCCACCGTCGCGACGAGCCTGGCCGCGCCGACGGTGCAGCCGGAGTACGCCGGCAAGTCGTTGCTCTACTCAGTGCTGCTGGGCCTGTTCTTCGGGCTGCTGGTGAGCCGCATCGACTTTCTGTTCACCGGCGGCGGTGGACAGCGGGTCCGACGCGGCGATCTTGTGGAGGAGGAGCGCCGTCCGGAGCCCGGTCGGACCGAGCCATTGCGCTAGCGTCGGCGCCGGTGTTTTTTGGCGCAGGGGTCCCCTACGCCAATAGGTTTGGCGCCGGGGACCCCTGCGCCAAAACGTCGAGCATGCGAGGAGTGTCATGGCCGGCGAGATCGTCGCGGAGATGGTGGCCAACGTGTGGCGCGTCGTGGCCGCGGAGGGTGACGCCTTGGCTGCCGGCGATACCGTCCTCATCCTGGAGTCGATGAAGATGGAGATCCCGGTGCTCACCGAGCAGGCTGGCACGCTCGCAGAGCTCCGGGTACGCGAGGGCGACGTCGTCCAGGAGGGTGACGTCCTCGCCGTACTCCAATGACCCTGCGGCCAGCCTGACGCCCGATGGGACAATGGGCCGACGGCGGGTCATCGACCCGACCCAGGAGGGGTGCCGGAGTGGCCGATCGGAACCGCCTTGAAAGCGGTCGCTGGCAGAGATGTCAGCCGCGGGTTCGAATCCCGCCCCCTCTGCTGGCCAGCCGCGGCGCATGATGCCCGCTGAAACTCGAAGGAGTACGCCCGTGCCGGATGCCGTCAGCCGCCATCGAGGCGTACGCGCGGTCGCGGTCCTTGCCTTCGGCGGCCTGGCCCTGATCGCCGGTGTCGACGTCCTCGCCCTCGTGATCGTCGACCGCTGGCGCGACGACAGTGTCATCGCGGCCGTCGCGTTCTGGGTGCTCGCCGCCGTCGGGTTCGTGCTGCTGGCCGGCATGATGCGCTCGGTCGTCCAGATCATCCGCCAACCCACGGTGCTTCGGCTCGACCCCAGCGGCTATCGGGTGAGCCGCCAGTCCGGCGCCACCGGCGTCCGCCGGGCCGCTTGGAGCGACGTGAAGCGGGTAGTGCAGGAGCGACGCGACGGTCGTGAGTACGTCGTCGTCCAACTGCACTCGGGCGGCTCGACCCAAATCCCGGTGCGCGCCGTCGCGACCCCGCGCGACGAGTGGATCGCCGACCTGGACGACCGGCTCAACCGCGCCCACGGGCAACGCCGCCTGACCTAGGACGGCATCTGCTTTGCCGCTCGCCGACGCGGCCCGGTAGCCTGTGGCTTCGCCGCCTCGAGCGGTGTGGAGGTGTCGCCTAGTCCGGTTTATGGCGCCCGCCTGCTAAGCGGGTTGAGGGTTTGTAGCCCTCTCGCGGGTTCAAATCCCGCCACCTCCGCCCTGACCTGGGTCTTTATCGATCCCAGACCGCGATCGCAAGAACCCACGAACGGTCGGCTAGGACCTTCCAGTCTCAGTTCTAGTCTCATTTGGTGCCTCCGTTGGATGTGCCTTCAGGCCCGGCCATGGCCGTACGGCGCCCGTGCGCGCGCTGATCTGCTCAGTCCTTCCTCCGATACCGGTGCGCGCTCAAGGTGTACAGAGTGCGCGCACATCGCGCGGCACCGGTGATCGGTCAACGTGATGCCGGATGAGCGCTGAGTCGAGGGACCGCCGCCACGGATGAGCAGGCGCGGCATGGGCCATCTCCGAGTTCCGGCGGCCGTTGTCCGCGGAGTACGGAACGTCCGACGAGTATTACGTTCCGCGTATCCCGGTGATGTGGCTGGACAGCCAACAAGCAGAGTACAAGCGGACAATTGCCCGGCACCCTCGAACTACCGAGTCAACTCCGATGACGTGCAGCGCGTCGGCGCGGAGTATCGCCTTGCCGCCGGCTCGAAGCCAACCGTGCACTGCATTTACGCATCGACGTCGGACCAGCGCATCACGGCGCCGGGTGTCCGTTTGACGGTGCGGGTCGCAACGGACTAAACCTTGACATCGGCTCTAGTTCTGGGAAACTATTCTAGACAGATGTCTAGGGATAGCGGAGGATGGTTGACAGGCCGGACAAGGAGATACCAGCGGAGTATCGCGAGGTCGTGAACCACCAGATCAATCACCACGGCTGGCCGTACGACGCCGGTGGCAAGGGTTACCCGAAGCTCTACCCGGCCGACAGGCAGCACCGACCGATCTCGATACCGAAGACACCGTCGAGCCGCTACTCGATTCGCCGGTTCATCCGGAAGGTTGTCGAGCGCGGTGGAACGTGGCCACCGGAAGGGAGGCAGAAGTGAGCGAGTACAGCGTCACCGTGGAGACCAAGGCTCCCGAGGCGGACTCCCAGCGCGTCGGTGTTGCCGCGGTCGAAGGGCTTATCGACCTGCTCGCCGACTACGACGGGATCGTCAGCGGCGGCTCCGAATGGGACTCATGGGATGCGTCCATCGGAGTCGAGGCGGACAGCGCCGCCGAAGCAACCAACATCGGGGCCCGCGTCATCCTCGAGCGTGCCGATCAGGCCGGCCTTCCGATGTGGCCCGTTGTAAGGCTCGAGGTCGTCGACGAGGAAGCACTCGATGAAGTGCCGACAGGCCTGCCCGACCTGGTATCCGGTCCCGAAGTCGGCCGCATCCTCGGCGTGAACCGGCAGCGGGTCCACCAACTCGCCCACCAGCACTCGCAGTTCCCGAAGCCCCTGTACCAGCTCGCGGTCGGATCCCTCTGGGACCGCCACGCCATCGAGCGATTCTCCCAACAATGGGAACGCAAACCCGGCCGACCACGAGCATCCTGACGCCGCGTCCTCAGACGAACAGCTTGTCCCGTCGTGTTTGCGCGATGTGTCGGACTCGAGGCGCCGCCGCAGCGGCGGACGCCTGACCAGTGGATGAGGATGAAGTCGTGGGCGCCGACACGGCGATGGTCAGTGTCTTCCGGCTCGATGAATCAGATGCCCCGACGGAGCTCCCAACCGCTACTGGGTTACGGGCAGATGCATCGGCCGCGACGTGTCAGGGATGATGGTGACGTGGACAGCGCGACGAAGCTCAAAGTGTTCCTGCTTGACGACCACGAGGTTGTACGTCAAGGCATCCGGTTCCTGCTGGAGTCCAAGCCCGGGTTCGAGGTGGTCGGCGAGTCGGCGTCGGCGGAGGAGGCGAGGCGGCGCATCCCCGCGCTGCGGCCAGACGTGGCGGTGCTCGACGCCAGGCTCCCCGACGGCAGCGGTATCGACGTTTGCCGAGATGTACGCTCGCTCGACCCCTCGATCAAGGCGCTCATCCTGACCTCGTACAACGATGACGAGGCTCTATTCACCGCGATCATGGCCGGCGCGTCCGGATACATCTTGAAGGAGGTCAGCGGCGGCGCGCTCGTAGACGCGATCCGGCGCGTGTCCGAGGGGCAGTCGCTCCTCGACCCAGCGGTCACGACACGGGTCCTCGAGCGGCTGCGCAAGGGTGACGAGCAGCCAGAGGAGCTGCGGAGGTTGTCTCAGCACGAGAGGGATGTCCTCACTCTGATAGCCGAGGGCATGACCAACCGGCAGATCGGCGAGCAGTTGCACCTCGCGGAGAAGACCGTGAAGAACTACGTGTCGAGCATGCTGTCGAAGCTCGGACTGGAGCGCCGGACTCAGGCCGCGGTGCTCGCTACCAAGCTGCTGCGATGATGCTCTGGATGCGCCGAGTCGGGAGAGTGGGCTAGGCCGATGACTCACTCATCCCGGGTGATGGGGACGGCCCACCGCAAGATGGTGCCGCTGGGTTTGTTCTCCTGAATCCGCAACGAGCCGTCGAGGGCAGCCGCCCGCTCGCCGAGATTTCGCAGGCCGCTCTGGCGTGTAGTCTCGCCGATGCCGACGCCGTCGTCGGTCACCACAACGGCCAGGTGCCCATCGTGTACGGACACCTCGACGGTGACAGCCGAGGCCTCGGCGTGCCGAGCCGCGTTGGACAGCGCCTCCCGTATCACCGCAAGCAGCTGTGGTCGGATCTCGCCCGGCACAGCGCTGTCGACCGGGCCGCGGAGGTCCACGCGGGGCGTTAATCCCAAGGAGGTGCTGTACTCCTTGGCCAGACCCAGTATGTCGGCACGGAGGTCACTTTGGTCCGGCCGGTGCTGCAGCTCGAAGATGGTGGCCCGAATGTCGCGGATCGTTGCGTCGAGGTCGTCAGTCAGCGCGGCGAGCCGTTCGCGCAGTCCGGGCCGCGCGAGGTCGAGCATGCCCTGCAGCTGCAAGCCAGTGGCGAAGAGCTTTTGGATGACCAGATCATGCAGGTCGCGGGCGATCCGGTCGCGGTCTTCGAGAACAGCGACGAGGGCACGGTCGGTCTGGGCTTGCACTCGATCCAGCGCGAGTGCGACCTGGTTGGCGAAGGTGGCGATCAGATCGACGTCGAGACCCTCGGCGAGCGGGGGTGCATCGCGCCGCTGGGCGACGAGAAGAACGCCGCTGCCGCCGCTCTCGGTGCGAAGCGGCACCAACTCCGCTTTGGACAGGTCGCCTACCAGGTCGATCGGCAGATGGGTCTGACCAGTCTGAGCCTCCTTGGCCAGGTCATCGACGATGATCGGCACATCCTGCTCGACGACCTCGGTGAGAATCCCTGACTCCCCGGTCGGCATGCGTACATCCGCCGTGGAGCCGGGATCGAGACCCTCGGCCACCTCGAGCACCAGCTCGCCCGCGTCCTCGATGAGAATGGCGGCGACGTCCCACCCGGACACTTCTCGGGTCTTGCGGGCAATCAGCCGCAGCGCCTCGGCCCGGTTGACCTGCCTGAGCAGTGCATTAGAGATCTCCATCGTCGCCTGGAGCCAGCGTCTCCGCCGGTCGGTGACCTCGTAGAGCCGCGCATTGTCGATCGCGACACCTGCTGCTGCCGCGAGCGCGACGACGATCTGCTCGTCCAGATCGGTGAACTCGTCGGCACCGACCTTCTCGGTGAGGTAGAGGTTGCCGAAGACGTGGTCATGAAGCCGGATCGGGACGCCGAGAAAGGACTCCATGGGAGGATGGTTGGCCGGGAAGCCATACGATTGGGGGTGCTCGCGGATACGCGGCATTCGGATCGGTCGCGGGTCCTTGATCAGCAGCCCGAGGACTCCGTGGCCGCTCGGGAGGGGCCCGATCTTGGCTCGCTCCTCGTCGGTCACGCCATGGGTGACGAATTCCGCGAGCGTCCTGCCATCCGGAGCCAGTACGCCGAGGGCACCGTAGCGGGCGGCGGCCAGCTTGCACGCCGCGTCGGTGATCCGCTGCAGCACGTGGCGGAGCTCGAGGTCTGCACTGAGGTCGACCACGGCGTCGAGTAGGTCGCGCAACCGATCGTGGCTGGCCTCCATGTCACCGATCCGGTCGAGCATCTCGTCGAGAAGGGCGTCAAAACGAACTCGTGAGAGCGAGGCAAACCCGAGAGCGTCGTCCCACTCTCGCCGCTCGGGCGATCCGTCACCCGCCATGTTGCCGATAGTAGGCAATCGCGACGCCCTGTGACAGTCCGGTCAGGTCGAAGGGCTCACGGTCATGGACCGGGCGACCCCTTGGCGAGCGTCGCCGCGTCGCCGATGCTCTACTCGTGACAGTCGCATCCATCGCCGACATCCCCAGCGTCGCCGTGCTGCTCGCTGACGGCGGCATCGCGACCGTCCGCGGGTTTCACCCCGGCGACGCCGATGCGGTCCGCGCGCTGCACCGGCGGGCCTCGGACGACAGCATCTACCGGCGGTTCTTCGCTCTCGACCGACGCTCCGGGGACAGGTACGCGGACCATCTTCGCGACGCGAAGCCGGTCGATACGGTGGCGCTGGTCGCCGAGGTAGGCGGCGAGCTCGTCGGCGTCGCCGGGTACGAGCGCGTCGGACCGACGTCCGCCGAGGTCGCGTTCTTCGTCGACGACCGGATGCAGGGCAAGGGCTTGGGTACGGTGCTGCTGGAGCATCTCGCCGCCGTCGGGCGCCGGCGCGGCATCCGGTCGTTCGACGCCGACGTGCTGGTTGACAACTATCCGATGATCCGGGTCTTCCGCGATGCCGGCTTCGATCTGGAGCAGCGAACCGACCGGAGCGAGCTGGTCCTCACGCTGAGCACCGCCGCGACCGAGCGCGCAGTCGCGGCGGCCGACGCCCGCGAGCGGGCCGCCGAGGCTCACTCCCTACGTCCGCTGCTCATGCCGCGGGTCGTGGCGGTCGCCGGAGCGGGTCGTCGGCGCGGTGGGGTGGGCCGCGAGGTTCTCGAGAACATTCGGGCCGGCGGGTTCGCCGGCGGGCTGTACGCCATCCACCCGGAGGCGGTTGAGATCGGCGGCGTCCCCGCGTGGCCGGACTTCGACCGGGTGCCCGAGCGGGTCGATCTGGTCGTCGTGGCCGTCCCGGCAGACCGCGTTCGGGCCGTCGTGGAGGCGGCCGCCACGGCGGACGTCAAGGCGGCGGTCATCATCACGGCGGGACTCGGCGAGCGGGGTGTCGAAGGCGCGGCGGCCCAGCGGGAGCTGGTCCGGGTCGCCCGTCAGCATGGCATGCGGTTGGTCGGTCCGAACTGTCTCGGCGTGCTCAGCGCCGACCCGGAGGTACGGCTGGACGCTACCTTCGCGACGCTCACGCCGCCGTCCGGCGGACTCGCCGTCGCGTCCCAGTCAGGCGGTGTAGGGATTGCCCTGATCGACGCGGCCCGTCGACTCGGCGTCGGCATCGCAAGCTTCGTGTCGCTCGGCAACAAGGCCGATGTGTCCGGCAACGACCTCCTCGCGGCCTGGACCGATGATCCGAAGGTCGGCGGAGCCGCGCTCTATCTCGAGTCGTTCGGCAACCCCCGCAAGTTCGCTCGACTGGCCCGCCGGTTCGCCGAGCGGAAGCCGTTGCTCGCCGTGGTCGGCGGCCGTTCGGCCGGTGGTCGGCGAGCGGGGCTGTCCCACACGGCCGCGGCCGCCGCACCGTCGGTGGCAGTCGACGCGCTATGCGCCCGGGCCGGGGTCATCGCCGTTCGTGACCTCGACGAGCTGGTCGAGACCGCACACCTCGTGCTCGACCAGCCGCTGCCACGAGGACCTCGACTTGGAATCGTCGGCAATGCCGGCGGCATTGGTGTCCTGGCGGCCGATGCCGCGCCGGGCGCCGGCTTGGCCGTCCCGGAGCTGACGGCCGGGTTCCGGTCCGGACTGGCCGGGGTCGCCGCCGCCGCGAATCCGATCGATCTCGGCGCCGCCGCCACGGCGGAGCAGTACGCAACGGTTGTCAAGGCGATCGCCGACAGCGGTGAGGTCGACAGCATGCTCGTCGTCTTCGCGGCCACGCGCGTCAGCGAGACCGAGGCCGTGCTGGCCGCGCTGGGCAAGGCGACCGCTGCTGACTCGCCGGTGCCGGTGGCGGCCGTCCTGCTCGGCGTCTCCGATCCACCGACGAGTGTCGGGTCGAGATCGGTGCCGGTCTTCCGGTCGGCCGAGGCCGCCGTCGGGGCAATCGGCCACGCCGCTCGCTACGCGGCCTGGCGTAACGCGACGCACGACCACGGAGATGTGGCCGGCACTGAGGTCGAGGACCGGTCGGAGGCGCTCGTACAGACCGTCCTTGCGGCCGCACCGGAAGGTCGATGGCTGGCACCCGCCGAGACCCGGCAGCTGCTGGACGCCCAGGGTTTCACGGCACCGATCGGTGAGCTGGCTGACACGGCCGCCGCTGCCGTCGCTACTGCCGAGCGCATCGGATTCCCCGTCGTGGTGAAGGCTGCGGACCCGAGGGTGGTGCACCGCACCGACCAGGGGCTCGTCCTCGTCGGGCTGCGCACCGCCGACGAGGTCCGCGACGGGTACGCCCGGCTGGTGTCGCTGCTGAACGTCGACCAGACGCTCGTACTGGTGCAGCCCCAGATCACCGGTGGTGTCGAGGTCGCCGTTGGCGCCGTCCGCGATCCGGCGTTCGGGCCGCTGGTCATGGTCGCCGCGGGCGGGATTGCGACCGACGTCTGGGATGATCGGGTGTTCCTCCTTCCGCCTGTGTCGGCCGAGGATGCTGACCGCGCGATCAGATCACTCCGCATCGCCCCGCTGTTGCTGGGCCATCGCGGTAGTGCGGCCGCCGATGTCGCAAGCACCACGAAGCTCATCGTCGCGGTCGGCCGGCTCGCCGACACCGTGCCCGAACTGGCCGAGCTGGACCTCAACCCCGTTGTCGTGACCCCGGACGGCATACATTGCGTCGACGCCAAGCTTCGGCTGGCTCCAGGAGCGACCCTCGACGAGGGCATCCCACGTCGACTGCCCGACCCGCGGTAGCCGTCAGACCTCGTCTTCCCAGTTGCGTGGCGGTCTGGTTGCTGGCTCCGTCGGCGGCTGGCGGTTCGTGGACACGACAGGTGCACGCATGCTCTGCTCGGGACGATCCAGCTGGCGGTTCGTGGAGACGACAGGTGCACGCAGGCTCTTCTCGAGGCGATCCAGCCGGTGGTTCAGCTCCCGAAGGGCGGTGAGAACCTCGACCTCGTCACGCTCGATAGCTTCCTCCTCCGAACGCACCTCGACGGCGACCATGGCGGAGGCCGCGATGGCGGTGAGCATGGCGACGCAGGCGATTCCAACGAACATCAGGACCGAGCCGACGAGCCGGCCCTCCGCGCTAATGGGGACGAGGTCGCCGTACCCGACGGTCGTGATCGTCGTAGCTGCCCACCACAGGCCGTCCCCGATGTCGTCGAACCGCTCCGGGTCGGTCTGCGTAACCGAAATCCCGCCCAAGAGGACAGTCGAGAGGGTCGCGGCGACCACGGCGATAGCCGCAGTCGAGAGCCGGATCGGAAGCCTCACGAGATCACCTCCGTTCTCTCTGCCTCCAGTCTCGCGCGAAGGACGTCGGCCGACCTGAGGCGAAGGTCGGCCCGTCAGGGCCGTTCGGTCCTAGGCTCGGGCCATGACCAGCCCCGCGATGCTCGGTACGGTGGCCAGCCACGTCGTCAACTCGGTGCCCATGTTCGGTCCATCGGTCGCCGCCGGTCAGGCGCTCGCCGCGATGCGCGGCCGTCAGTACGACAGCGCCGCTGTCGTCGCGATCTGCGACGGCGACGACGCGCACCTGCGAGGACTGGTACCGATTGAACAGCTGTTGGCCGCAGACCCCGACACTTCGCTCATCGACATCGCTGACACCGACCCGCCGGTCGTCGGACCTGGAGTCGACCAGGAGGTGGCCGCCTGGCGGGCGGTAGAACGAGGCGAGGGCGGTCTCGCCGTCGTCGACTCCGGCGACCGGCTCGTCGGGCTGGTGCCGTCGTCGTCGTTGCTCGGTGTGTTGCTGCAGGAGCACGACGAGGACATGGCGCGGATGGGCGGATACCTCAAGGGCTCCTCACTGGCAAGAAACGCGGCGGAGGAGCCGGTCGCCCGACGGTTCGCCCATCGGGCGCCGTGGCTGATGGTCGGGCTGCTCGGCGCCATGCTCAGTATCGGCATCGTGAGCGCGTTCGAGGCCCGCCTCGAGCGCAATGTGGCGCTGGCGTTCTTCGTTCCAGCGGTCGTCTATATCGCCGACGCGGTTGGCACCCAGACCGAGGCACTGGTCATCCGAGCGCTCGCGGTGGATGTTCCGGTGCGTCGCCTGCTGCGCCGCGAGGCAGTCACGGGGGTCGTCATCGGCGTGAGCCTGGCGGTCATCATCTTCCCCTACTCGCTCGTGTACGGGGACGTCTCGGTGGCCGCGAGCGTCGCCCTGGCGATGTTCGCCGCCAGCTCGGTCGCCACCGTGCTGGCCATCGGATTGCCGTGGCTGATCAACCGGTCCGGCCATGATCCGGCGTTCGGGTCGGGGCCGGTGGCGACGATCGTGCAGGACTTGGTCTCGATCACCTTGTACTTGGGGATCGCCACCGCCCTGGTGTGACGAGCGACGTGACATCGAGCACCGTCGGCGCTAGGACACCTCGATCCGTCGCCCGGTGACCCGCCGCGGCTGGATCCGAAGGAAGAGGTTGCGGACTCCGCCCGCCCAGGGCCCGGGGTCGCGGTCCCGCCATAGCGTGGCCACCTCCTCCGGATCCTCGATCCGCACCATGTCGCCGACGAAAAGGACGCTCCACCCCTCGCGCATGGCCTCGTCGAGGCGATCGACCTCGAAGGCCAACTCAGCCGCACGGTCGAGCCGCCCTAGCACGCCGTAAGCCGAGGTGCGGATGACGAGAGTGTCGCCGTCCACAACGAAGTTGACGGGGAGCACAATCGGTCCCTCGTCGGTCGTCGTGGCGATCCGGCCGACGCCGCCGTGGGCGACCAGGTCCCAGCACTCGCGAGGACTCAGCTCGCGCAGCGTCGGACGTGCACCCGAGCCGGGGCGTCCCGGTGGTCGATCGACTCCGCCGCCGAGCAGCTCGCCGGGTGTGGTGTCGAGTGCCGCCGCCAGGCGGTCGAGACTTGCCGAACCCAGCTCGGATGGCTGGGATTCGACGTACTCGACGAACTCGACGGCCATGCCGGCACGCTCGGCGAGCTCGGACCGGGTGATCCCCAGCTCCCGTCGTCGTCGGGCCACCCGCCGTCCGACATCGCCGGGATTGGTCGCGGTCAAGTCGAGTCCTCCTCCCACTGGCCGAGCTCCACACGCCGTCCCGGCCTCAGACGGATGATCTTGCCCTGACAGCCGCAGCGGATTGGCGGCCCGGCGCCCTCGGCAGCGCGTACGGTGACGCCGCGGCCCTCGACGCGGATCGTCAACCTGTGCCGACGGTACAGCAGGTCGAACTCCAGTGGACCCAGCTCCTCCGGCCAGTGCGGGTCGAGCCAGAGCATGCCGTCACGGATCTGCACGCCGGCGAAACACCGCTGCAGCAGATCGACGCTGCCCGCCATCGCCGCCAGGTGGATGCCCTCGGCGGTCGTGCCGCCCTGGATGTCGGCGACGTCGCTGGCGAGGGCCCGCTCGAAGTACTTCCAGGCCAACTCGCGATGACTGCGGGCCAGTACCCAGGCATGGACGACGGCGCTCAGCGTCGAGCCGTGGGAGGTCCGCTCGAGGTAGTAGTCGATGGTGCGGGGGATCGAGGTGGGGTCGAAGGTGTACCCCAGCTGGGAGAACAAGGCGGCCAGCTCCTCGGCTGAGAGCAGGTAGAACAGCATCACCACGTCGGCTTGCTTCGAGATCCGGTAGCGTGCGACAGAGTCACCCTCGGCCTCCAGGATTCGGTCCATGCGCTGCAGGTCGCCGTACGTCTCCCGATAGCCCCGCCAGTCGAGTTCGGCCAGCCGCTCGTACCCGTCGAACTGGGAGATGATCCCGTCGTGGAAGGGGACGTACATACGGCACGCGATCTGCTCCCACCGCTGCAACTCGTCCGAGCCCAGGTGCAGCCGCTCGGTGAGCTCGCACCGTTGGTCGGTCGGGAGCTCGCGCAAGACGTCGGCCGCCCGGTTCAGCAGCCAGACCGTCATGAGGTTGGTGTACGCGTTGTTGTCGATGCCCGCGGCTTCGCGGCCGGGATACCCGGTGTGGAACTCGTCCGGTCCGACCACGCGCCGGATGACGTAGCGATGCCGGTCCGAATCGTATTCGGCGAGGCGGGCGAAGAAGCGGGCGATCTCGACGACCAGCTCGGCGCCGTGGCGGACAAGGAAGTCCCGGTCGTCGGTCGCCTGGAAGTACTGCCAGACGTTGTACGCAATGGCGAGACCCACGTGACGCTGCCGGTGCGTGCCGTCGATGACCCAGTGTCCCGAGGTCGGGTTGAGGTGCACGCGCTGGCTCTCCTCTCGGCCGCTGCTCCCGGACTGCCACGGGAACATCGCACCTCGGTACCCGGCCTCCTCAGCTGCGCGTCGGGCGGCCGGTAGCCGACGGTAGCGGTACAGCAGCAGCGATCGCGCCACAGCCGGCAGTCGCAGGGCCAGCAGGGGGAACACGAACAGCTCGTCCCAGAACACATGTCCCCGGTAGGCCTCGCCGTGGAGTCCTCGAGCCGGCACGCCGACGTCGAGCCGCGTCGTGTTCGGGGACAGGGTCTGCAGGAGGTGGAACAGATGGAGCCGGACCGCGCACGGAATCGGCCCGGTCTCCGTGTCGGGACCGCGGTCCGCCGCGCCGAAGTCGAACCGGAACCGCGCCCATAGCCGCCCCCAGGCCAGCTCGTGTCGCTCCAGCAGCCGGTCGAAACCCGGGAGGTCGCGCAGCCCGCCGACCGCGGCCCGGAGCGGGTCCCCGGCCGCCCTGTCCTGCGACGAATACATCGTGACGACCTTCTCCACCCGGACCGGCTCGCCGGACACCACATCGACGGCGTACTCGAGTCTCGGGTACGCGCCGTCAACATAACCGGCACGGCGGGCGGCGACCGGTCGGCCGAGCCGCCGTACGTTGGTGCGCGCCGCCTGCGCAACCTGGATCCGGGATTGCGGGGTCGTGACCAGGAGGGCGATCGTCTTGCTGTCCACTCGCCGTGCCTCGACTGGGTTGAGGTGGTGGCCGCCAAGCATGCGGTACCGAGCGACGCCGGCGTTCTCGACGCGGCCGTCGAGCCCGGACCGGATTCGCAGCTCTCCCGACCAGTCGTCGGCGACGATCGTCATCTGTATCGCGGCGACGTGAGGGAGGTCCATGTGGACAAATCGGCGCTGCGTGACCGTGCAGTGGCGGCCGGCGTCATCCCGTACCCGGAGGTCGCGCGTCAGCACGCCATGTCGCAGGTCGAGCTCGCGACGCTGCCGGACGATGACCCAGCCCGACCTCGGCTCGCCGAACCACGGCTGGCCCGGCGTGGCGAAGGTCAGCGGCAGCCAGTTGGGCAGGTTGACCAGGTCCTCGTTCTCGGCCGAACGACCGTCGACCGTGCTGGTCAGCCGGTCGTAGACGCCGGCCCGATAGGTCCCCGGGTAGTGCACGCCATCAGCCCGGGACTCGGGGTCGGCGCCTCGGGTCGCGAACACGCCGTTGCCTAGCGTGCTCAGCGCCTCCCAGCGGCCCTCGTCTGCGGGGTCGAGGCCGTCGTAGGCCAGAGCCCACGCGCTCACCGGGTACGGCTGGCCGGGTGGGCTCATGTCAGCTCGCCTCTGGGACGTCGGCCGGATCCAAGTCGACCTGGCGCAGGTCGGCAACGACCGCGTCGGCGCCGTGGTCCAATAGGCGCTGCCCTGCACCGAATCGGTCGATGCCGATGACGAGGCCGAAGCCGCCGCCGGCTCCGGCGGCCAACCCGGCCTCGGCGTCCTCGACGAGGATCGTGCGGCCGGGCACGGTCCCGAGCCGGCGAGCCGCCTCGAGGAAGAGCGCCGGATCCGGCTTTCCGGGCAGCCCCAGCCGCTCGGCGTCGACGCCGTCGACCCGGACCGGAAAGAGTCCGGACAGGCCGGCCGCCGCCAGCACGATCCGGCAGTTCCGGCTCGCCGACACGACGGCCGACTCAAGACCGCGACTTCGGAGTTCGGTCACCAGGCGCACGGTGCTCTCGAACACGTGGACGCCTCGCGAAGCGAGCAGCTCGCCGAAGTAGACGTCCTTCCGGTTCGCCATACCACACACGGTCCCGCGCTCCGGCGGATCCGTCGCCATGCCGAGCGGTAGGTCGATGCCGCGGGAGGCGAGGAAGTCGCGCGCCCCGTCATAACGCGACTTCCCGTCTACGTACGTGAAGTAGTCCGCATTGGTGAACGGCTGGTACTCCGTTCCGGCGAGACGGGACCGGTGCCGGAGGATGGCGTCGAACAGGCGCCGCCACGCGGCCTGATGTACGGCGGCAGTGTCGGTGACGACGCCGTCCAGGTCGACGACGATGCCGTCGTACTCCGTCGGGTCGATCCGCATCGTCACGTCACCTCCGGTATCGAGGCGGAGTCGGTCAGCGCAGCACCGTTTGCCAGCGGTGTACGACGGGGAGTCGGATCCACTGCCGGCCGAACCCCCACATGTCACCGGCGTTGGTTAGTGCCAGGACGACGACCGCGATCGCGCCCAGCAGGTGCTCGTCGATGAACGGGTTGTTGACCGGTGGAAAGACGACGGTCCACATCATGAGGTAGAGCGCCGCTCCGGTGACTGCGGCGATCCGCATGCCGATGCCGAAGGTCAGCGCGATCCCGATGCCGGCGAGACCCACCATGAACAGCGGCGCGACCCACCAGTCGCCGGCGATGTCGTGGTAGAAGCCTTCGAACCAGCCGTCGGCCGCGCCGAGCAGATAACCCTCGGTGGGGTCGACTCCGTCGATCCAGGCCTGGCCGTTTGGCGTGGCGTACTCGAGGCCGAGCAGCTTGTCGAAGAAGGCCCACAGGAACGTCAGGCCGTACCCGATCCGCAGCACGGCGAGCCCCTGTCGAGCGGTGCGGCTCAGCGTTGCGGTCGCGACGTCCTGACGTCCGGTGTCGGGCTCCATCCGAACTCGGATGCGTTTGCCCTCGGGGCGTTTGATTGACATGGTCAGCCTCCTGATGCGAGTTGGTGTTCCGAATGGATCTAACGAGCGATGGCAACCGTGCAGTGCGCGTGGTGGAGCAGGCCCTGGCTCACCGAACCCAACAGCATTCCGGTGAAGGCCCCACGACCACGCGACCCCACGACTACTTGTGCGGCGTGCTCCGATGCGTCGGTCAGAACCCTCGTCGGGTGCAGCGGAATTGCCTCGAGCGTTACGTCGACGTCCGGGTACTTGTCGCGCCACTCGCTCGTCGCCTCGCGCAGTGCGTGTCGCTCGGAGTCGATCTCTTCGGCGATGTCGTTCGACATCGGCAGGTACATGCCGACTGGCCCTGCGGTGCTATGGCGCCAGCCGTGGATGACGGCCAATGGTGCCTCGGTCGCACTGGCCATCTCGAACGCGAACTCCACCGCACGCCGACTGCCAGGGGAGTCGTCGTACCCAACGACGATCCGACGCATGTTCGGATCATGCGGCTCGCGTACGACCACGACCGGGCACTCGTCGTGGCGGCTCAGGTGCTGGCTGACCGAGCCGATCAAGAAGCCAGAGAACGCGCTGTGGCCGCGGGCGCCAAGGACGATCAGCTGCGCGTCCGAGGCCAGCCTCAGTAGCGCGTGGGTCACGGCCTCCCGCCGTGGCTTCACGACCGTGACCGGCAGTCCGCTCGACGGCTCTCCAGCGGCGGCGAGCTGCTTGACGGCACG
This sequence comes from Actinomycetota bacterium, assembly GCA_046725375.1. Taxonomy (GTDB): domain Bacteria; phylum Actinomycetota; class Actinomycetes; order Propionibacteriales; family Nocardioidaceae; genus DATFRX01. The sequence goes on along the minus strand of JBKOYM010000014.1, from coordinate 2,982 downwards.
CTGCCGCGCCGTTTCGACCCGCTCTGGGAGCCAGTCCGGTGGCGCGCCGTCCTCGATGACCGCGACGAGCCGGATCGGGCAGTGCCGAATCTTGGCCGCCGAAACCGCCCAGTCGACCGCACGTTCGCTGTCGGCTGAGCCGTCGTATCCGATCACGATCGGGTGTATGAGCTCTCTCATGTACTCAGGATCGGCTCAGCCCACCTTCCGTAGCAGAGGCGTGCGCCCCGAGGTCAAAGGCGGATCGTCAACGCCTTAGGACTCGTCCCGGTGGGACCCAGGTCATCCGAGACGCGACCAACGTCCCCGACAAGTGGCGGGTCGAGGTGGTCGGATGCGAACGTCGATGGTCCTGAAAGTACGGACCAACGTCTCATGGCTGTGCTGGCGAAAACTTCGTACTGTCCAAGGTCGTGTCACGCATGCTGGCTGGCGGTCTTTCTCGAAGTGGGAGGACCAAGTGTCGGTGCGTACTAACCAGAAGACCATCCGGGCAGGCGGCCGAGCTACGCCGCGAGACGGACCGCCGCGATCGCCGACGTCGCCAGCTGACCACTTCCCGGAGGTTCTCGCCAACCTGCTCACCTCCACCGCCGTCGACGAGGTGACGTCCTGCCCGGAGTACAAGGTCAGCGCCGTGCGGCTGCGCCGCGCGGAACCATGAGGATGCGGCTGGAGGGGTCTCGCTTCGATCCCGTCCTACGCATATCGACGTTTAGGGCAGTTGTACGTAGCCGTGCCGCATCTTCCACAGGAAGTACTTCTCGAAGCCGAGCTTCATCAAGTGTGCCTGCGGCCCAGGGATCAGTACGCCGTGCTTGCGAGGCGGGAGCATCTTGTCGGCCAGGATGATGACGCCGTTGTTGCCGGCGTCCATGACGCAGACTGCCTTGATGTCAGCGAACGCCTTGGACTCGGTGGGCTGCTCGCCCCGGACTTGAGCCGCGATGTTGGAGGCTGCGGTGTGGGCCATCACCTCGGTAGGAAAGCCGGTCTTGGGGATCCCAACCGGTGTCGGGGTGTGCCACGGTACGTTGACCGCTGCCGCGACACCCACCGCATAGATGTCGTCGTACTTCTCAGTCTGGTAAGTGTCGCGGACGGTGATGAAGCCCTTCTCATCGGCGATTCCGTCAGCGTGCGTGAGGAATTCTTGGCCGAGGAATGGCGGCACAACCATGCTGAACGCGAATGGCAGCGTCTCGCCGTCGGCGAGGGCAAGTGCACCGGTGTCGATGTGGTCGATACCGACTGATAAGCGGGCGTCGATGCCTTCTTTCTTGAGGAACATGCGCAGCAGTTGTTCACCGTGGGGCAGCCCACCGATGCCGAAGTGTCCGAGGAACGGTTCGGCGGTCACGTAGGTGAGCTTGACCTTGTTGTGCAGCTTGGCCTTGCGCAGCTGGTAGGACACGTTGAAGAGGAACTCGTACGCCGCGCCGAAGCAGCCGGCGCCCTGGGTCGCCGCGACCACGACGTCGCCGGGATTGTCCAGGAACCGCGTCCAAGCCACCGCGGCGCGCTCGGCGTCTGGCAGCGTGGTGATCGTGTTGGCGTTCTCTCTGAACCCGGGTACGACGTCATCCTGATTGCGGTAGCCCGTGGCGATCACGAGGTAGTCGTAGCCGAATCGACGTCCGCCTTCGACGTCGACGGTCTTGCCGACAGGGTCCAGCTGCACAGCCGCTGCGTGTACGAACTCGATCCCGCGGTCCTCCAACGTCGGCGCCACCGGAAACGTGATGTCGTCGCTGTCTCGCTTGCCGAACGGCAGCCAGATCAGACTCGGGTTGAACAAGAAGTTGTCGCTGGCCGACACCACCGTGACGTCGACGTCATCGTCGAGCTCGTGCTGAACCGCCAACGCCGCAGTCATTCCCCCGAAGTTGGCTCCGAGTACAAGAACCTTCTTACGCATCACAAGCCTCCTCAGCTGTGCCTTCTGTCTCCACCCTCGCAACGACGGCATCTGTCCACGAGAGTCGAGCGACACTTCCCTCGGGTCGGACGGCCCTGCCCGATTGGCGGACGCGTGACATCGGCCATCGACCCGGTCGGAGACGGTCGAAGGTCTCGTGGCGTCGCGGCTTTCGGCCCACCACGAACGACGATCCAGGATCTACATTGGGAGTGCCGCCGAGGACTTCGCACCCGCGTTCAGCGTCTGACCATGTTCTCGGTCTCGGGCTCTGGTACAGCCGAGCCGGAGAAGGTGATTCACATGCTGACCAGACGTCAATTCCTTCGTGTAACGGGGATTCCGGGGGTCGCGATCGTCGTCGCACCCAACGCGCTGCCAAGGGCAGTCGCCTCCACCTCCATGGTGCCGACCGTGACCGGCACCCTCGATCCGACGGAGATTCCGAAGTATGTTGCGCCGTTGGTGATTCCACCGGCGATGCCGCCGCTACCCGCCTCGCCGGGCGCCGCCATCGACCGGTACAACATCGCGGTCCGCCAGTTCCGCCAGCAGATCCTGCCGACCGGGCTGCCCTCGACGACGGTGTGGAGCTACGGATCAACGGCGCAAACCAGCACATTCAACTACCCAGCCTTCACCATCGAGGCGACGGTCGATCGGCCCGTACAGGTCCGGTGGATCAACGGTCTCGTCGACCAGAGCGGGCGCTATCTGCCACACCTGCTACCGGTCGATCCCACCCTGCACTGGGCCAACCCGCCCGGCGGCGACAGCGGCCGCGACAGCGCACCAACGTTCACATCCACGCCCGGTCCTTACACCGGGCCGGTACCGATCGTGACCCACCTGCATGGCGGGCATAGCGCCGAGGAGAGCGACGGCTTCGGCGAGGCGTGGTACCTGCCGCGGGTGACCAACTTGCCGCGCGGGTACGCCAGGGTCGGGAGCCACTACGACGAGTTCAGGCAGAAGTTCGCGAGCCGTTTCGGCCAGCCCTGGCCCGCCGGGTCGGCGGTCTTCCAGTACGAGAACGATCAGCGCGCATCGACCCTGTGGTACCA
>JBKOYM010000123.1:0-9361 GCA_046725375.1 Actinomycetota bacterium | reverse complement strand
GTGCAGGCCCAAATCCTCGACCTGCTGCAGGATCTGCAACGTGACTTCGGCTCGGCGATCGTCTTCATCACCCACGACCTCGGCGTCATCGCCGAGGTCGCCGACGACGTCATGGTGATGTACGGCGGGCGAGGCGTCGAGTTCGGCAGCTGCAAGACGATTCTCACCGACCCCCGGATGCCCTACACCTGGGGCCTGCTCGAGAGCGTCCCCGAGCTCGAATCCGACCCAACCCAGCCGCTTCTGCCCATCCCTGGGACACCACCAAGCATGCTCACCCCGCCCAGCGGGTGCCCGTTCCATCCCCGGTGCCGCTTTACCGGCGACGTGCCGGGTAATCTCTGTGAGCGGGAGCTGCCCGAGTTCCTGCCGGTGACAGACGGGGCCGGCCACTTGATGCGATGCCATCTGCGCGGAGCGGCCGCCGACGTTCTGTCCCGAGCATCGGCCAAGGAGGGCTGAGCTGATGGTCGCTAGTCCCGACGCCATCACCCAGACGGGCTCGAGCGCCGGCCGGATCGGTACGCCGCTGCTCGAGGTGAGGGACCTCGTCAAGCACTTCCCGGTCAAGTCCGCCGGCGTGATTCGCCGGGTGATCGGGCAGGTCCAGGCGGTCGACGGCGTCTCGTTCACCGTCAACAAGGGCGAGTCGGTCGGCCTCGTGGGGGAGTCCGGTTGCGGCAAGACAACCACGGGTCGGGTACTCACGAAGCTCTACGAGCCGACCAGCGGCGAGATGGTGTTCGAAGGCACCGACCTGGCGCCGCTGTCGCCCAAGGCGATGCTGCCCTTCCGCCGCGACGTGCAAATGATCTTCCAGGATCCGTATACCTCGCTGAATCCGCGCCATACGGTCGGCACGATCGTGAGCACCCCGTTGCGTGTGCACGACGTCGTACCCAAGGGCAAGGAGCTGAGCCGGGTCCAGGAGATCCTCGAGCTCGTCGGCCTCAATCCCGAGCACTACAACCGCTATCCGAACGAGTTCTCCGGCGGGCAGCGGCAGCGCATCGGCATCGCCCGTGCACTGGCGCTGCAGCCGAAGCTGCTGATCGCCGACGAACCGGTCTCGGCCCTCGACGTGTCGATCCAGGCGCAGGTGATCAACCTCCTTCAGGACCTGCAGAAGGAGTTCGACCTCGCGTTCCTCTTCATCGCCCACGACCTGGCCGTTGTCCGCCACTTCTGCCCGCAGGTGGCGGTGATGTACCTCGGCAAGATCGTCGAGATCGGTGACCGAGACTCGATCTACGGCAACGCGCACCACCCCTACACGCAGTCGCTGCTTTCTGCCATCCCGGACGTCGGTCAGGCCAAGATCGGCGGTCGCCGCGAGCGGATCATGCTCGAAGGCGACGTGCCGAGCCCGGTCAATCCACCGTCGGGCTGCCGCTTCCGCACTCGATGCTGGAAGGCCAAGGACATCTGCGCCGAGCAGGAGCCGCCGCTGCTGCAGATCGGCGGCAAGGAGGGCCACCTGGCAGCGTGCCACTTCGCCGAACCGTACGACTCGGCGATCCACGACGCGGCCAAGGCGCAGCGCGAGGCCGCCGCCGCGGCAGCGGCCGAGCGCGCTGCGGCGGAGGCCGCCGAGCCCGAGGCGTCCTGACGTAGCCGCCCGCGACGGCGATCGGTCGGCGCGACCCCGTAGGGTCGACGTCGATGGACTCTGAGGGACTCTTCGACCTGCCGGGCGCGCCGCCCAAGGCCAGCGGCGGCAGCCTGGCCGACGCCGGTCACGAGCACGCCCCGCTCGCGGTCCGGATGCGGCCGCGGGCGTTGGACGAGCTGGTCGGTCAGGAACATCTGCTCGCGCCCGGATCGCCGTTGCGACGCATGATCGACGACGACCAGCCGATGTCGCTGCTGTTGTGGGGTCCGCCGGGCACCGGCAAAACAACCATCGCGGCGCTGCTGTCGGCCCACACCGGGCGGCGATTCGTCGAGTTGTCCGCGGTCTCGGCCGGCGTCAAGGACGTCCGCGAGGTGTTGGCCGCGGCCCGGCAAGACCTCGCCCGGGGCGGCCGCGAGACGGTGATGTTCGTCGACGAAGTGCACCGGTTCAGCAAGGCACAGCAGGATGCGCTGCTGCCCGGCGTCGAAAACCGATGGGTGTCGCTGGTCGGCGCGACGACCGAAAATCCGCACTTCGCGGTCATCTCGCCCCTACTCTCGCGGTCGCTGCTGCTCACGCTGCAGCCGTTGGCCGAGGAACAACTCGGCGAACTACTCGAACGGGCCCGCGTCGACGAGCGTGGTCTCGACGGCGTTGTGGCGCTCGACGACGAGGCGCGCGACCACCTCGTACGGCTGTCCGGCGGGGATGCACGTCGGGCGCTCACGTACCTCGAAGCGGCGGCCTCGGCCGCCCAGGCACGCGGCGCTGACGCGATCGATGTCGAGACGGCGGCGCTCGCGGTCGACCGGGCGGCGGTGCGCTACGACCGCAAGGGCGACCAGCACTACGACGTGACCAGCGCGTTGATCAAGTCGATCCGCGGCTCCGATGTCGACGCGGCGCTGCACTATCTCGCGCGGATGGTCGAGGCGGGGGAGGATCCACGGTTCTTGGCCCGACGCCTGGTGATCCTCGCCAGCGAAGACATCGGGCTCGCCGACCCGACGGCGCTGACGACGGCGGTCGCCACCGCACAGGCGGTCGCGATGATCGGCCTGCCGGAGGCGCAGATCAACCTTGCCCACGCCGTCATCGCACTCAGCGTCGCGCCCAAGTCCAATGCGGTTGTCAACGCGATCGGCGAGGCGGTGTCGGACGTCCGCAGCGGCAAGATCGGTCCGGTGCCGCCTGCGCTTCGCGACGCGCATTACAAGGGCGCCGAGAGCCTCGGGCACGGCCACGACTATCGGTACGCCCACGACGACCCTCGGGGAGTGGCGCCGCAGCAGCACGCGCCCGACGTCGTGGCCGACCGGGAGTACTACGCCCCGTCGGGCCATGGTGACGAAGCGGCGATCGCCGAACGGCTAGCCAAGATCCGGGCGATCCTTCGGGAGGGGTAGACGCGTACGGCGAGGTCATCGCACGCGATAGGGTCGGCGCATGTCCGGGCTTGAGACCAGCACGGTCGTCCTCTCTGCCGTCGCCCTGCTGGTCGCGCTTGCCCTCGCGGTCGCCTGGCGGCGCTCCCGTCGCGACCTGCGCGAGCTGCGAAGGACCGTCGACCAGCTGTCGGAGCGGCGGACCGATGGGGGAGCGGGCGCCGTTGTGGTCCCGGAGCGGATTGGCGCTGGGGACCCCTACGACGAACCTATTGGCGCAGGGGACCCCCGCGCCAACGAGCCCACCCCCACGGCCCCCATCCCGGACCGTCGGGCCGACGCGATCGTGACGGCGGACGGGCGCACCGTCGTGGTCCCGACGACGGCGCAGGTCGTCGACGCCACGATGGGTCGGCCGCTGGTACGGGCCAGCGCACTCACCCACGGACTGCGCCGTGCGCTTCGTGCCGAGAATCGGGACCGGATTCGGGCCATGATGCGCCGAGAGTTTCAGCGTCGGCGCAAAATGAGGCAGCGTGCTGCCCGCCGAGCGGCGAGAATGGCACCAGTCCACCAGACCGAGGAGGAGACGCACAGGTGATGGGTCGGACCTTCTGGTTCGTCGCGGGCGCGAGCGCCGGGTTGTACACCACGATCAAGGCTCGCCGGCTCGCGTACCGACTGACCCCGGAGGGTATCGCCGACCAGCTGGCCAGCCTCGGTATCGGAGCCCGGGCGTTCGCCGACGAGGTGCGGGCGGGCATGGCCGAGCGCGAGGCGCAGATCGCCCACCAGTTGACACTCCCGACGGTGGAGGCGTTGGACGCCGGTCAGGCCCGGGAGCGAGCTCCGCAGCCGGTGCTCGAGGAGGCCGCGGCGCGGCCCCGGGCACTGGCAGCCCCTCGTTCCTGACCGTCCTGTGTCTCTTTTGAGGTGATTCATCATGCGTACCGCTGAGATTCGCCAGCGGTTTCTCGACCATTTCGAGAACAACGGGCATACCGTCGTGCCCTCAGTGCCGCTGCCCTACGACGATCCGACGCTGTTGTTCGTCAACGCCGGCATGGTCCCGTTCAAGCCGTACTTCCTCGGCCAGCAGACTCCGTCGTACGACCGCGCCGTCAGCGTGCAGAAGTGCGTGCGGACCGTCGACATCGAAGAGGTCGGAAAGACCGCCCGGCACGGCACATTCTTCGAGATGTGCGGCAACTTCTCATTCGGCGACTACTTCAAGGAAGGCGCCATCGAGCTCGGATGGGATCTGGTGACGAAGTCGGTCGCCGACGGCGGCTTCGGCCTGGAGGAAAGCCGGCTGTGGCCGTCGGTCTACAACGACGACCCCGAGGCACTCGAACTGTGGATGCGGATCACCGGGCTGCCGGAGGAGCGGATCGTCAAGCTGGGCAAGCGCGAAAACTACTGGTCGATGGGCGTGCCGGGGCCGGGCGGTCCGTGCTCGGAGATTCTGTACGACCGCGGCCCCGACTACGGCCCGGACGGGGAGTTCACCACGACGACCCGGACGGTGATGCCGCCGGAGCTCGAGGACCGCTACCTCGAGATCTGGAACCTCGTGTTCATGCAGGACGCGCTCAGCGCCGTGCGGAGCAAAGAGGACTTCGACATCGCCGGATCGCTGCCGAAGCGCAACATCGACACCGGCATGGGCCTGGAGCGCGTGGCGTTTCTGCTCCAGGGCCGCGAGAGCCTGTACGAGATCGACGTGATGTATCCGGTGCTCGAACGCGCCGCTCAGCTCAGCGGCCGCAGGTATGGGGTCAACCATGCCGACGACGTGCAGCTCCGCGTGGTGGCCGACCACGTCCGGTCGGCGATGATGCTGATCAACGACGGCGTCACACCGAGCAACGAGTCGAGAGGCTACGTCCTGCGGCGGCTGCTGCGGCGCGCTGTCCGCTCGATGCGGCTGCTCGGCTACGAGGATCGGGCGCTGCCGGAGCTGATGCCGATCAGCCGCGACAAGATGGGTGAGACCTACGGAGACCTGCACCGCAGCTGGGAGCGCATCTCGCAGGTCGCGTACCAAGAAGAAGAGGCGTTTCGCAGGACCTTGCGGACTGGCACCCAGATCTTCGACGTCGCGGTATCCGAGGCGAAGCAGGCCGGCGCCACGCAGCTGTCCGGCGACAAGGCGTTCGCGCTGCACGACACGTACGGCTTCCCGATCGACCTCACCCTCGAAATGGCGTCCGAACAGGGGCTGAGTGTCGACGAGGAGGGCTTCCGCCGGCTCATGGCCGACCAGCGCCGGCGCGCGAAGGCGGACGCGAAGGCCAAGAAGGGTCAGCACGCCGAGACGGGCGCCTATCGCAACATCGCCGACACGATGGACGGACCGGTCGACTTCACGGGCTACGACGAGGTGACCTCCGATGGAGTCGTGCGTGGCATCGTCGGCGAGGCAGGCGACGTCGTGGCGGCCGGCGAGGGCGACGAGGTCGAGATCGTCCTCGACCGGACTCCCTTCTACGCCGAGGGCGGTGGTCAGCTCGCGGACACCGGTGTCATCGAGCTCGACAGCGGCGCGCGGCTCGAGGTACTCGACGTGCAGTCGCCACTGACCGGGCTGATCGCGCACCGGGCGCGCATCGTGTCCGGCGAAGTGACCGTCGGCGCGACCGTTCGGTCGCTGGTCGACGTGGAGCGCCGGCGCTCGATCAGCCGGTCCCACACCGCGACCCACATGGTGCACAAGGCCTTTCGCGAGGCGCTCGGCGAGACCGCGCGCCAGGCGGGCAGCGAAAACTCGCCGGGACGGTTCCGGTTCGACTTCTCGGCGACCGGGGCGGTGCCGCCGTCGGTGCTGTCCGATGTCGAGGCACGGGTCAACGAGCTCGTGATCGACAACCTGGCAGTCCACGCGGAGATCATGAGCCAGGACGACGCGATCAACTCCGGTGCCTTGGCACTGTTCGGCGAGAAGTACGGCGACGAGGTCCGCGTGATCTCGGTCGGCGACTGGGCCCGAGAGCTTTGCGGCGGTACCCACGCGGGTACGTCCGGGCAACTCGGTGTGGTCAAGCTCCTCGGTGAGAGCTCGATCGGAGCGGGCGTACGCCGGGTCGAGGCTCTGGTCGGCACCGACGCGTACCACTTCTTGGCCCGAGAGCACCTTCTGGTGGCGCAGTTGTCCGAGGCGTTGAAGGCGCGGCCGGAGGAGCTGCCGGATCGGGTCGCGGACCTGGTCGACCGACTCCGTACGGCCGAGAAGGAGATCGAACGGGTCCGCGTGGCGCAGCTGCTGTCGTCGGCCGGCGAGCTGGCGGCGGCGGCTCGCGACGTCGGTGGGATCGCGTTCGTCGGTCATCAGGCACCCAATGGCGCCGCCGCGGGTGACGTGCGCAAGCTCGCCTTGGACGTCCGGTCCCGACTCGCCGATCGGGCGGCCGTCGTGACCGTCATCGGGTCGGCGGACGGCCGCGTGTCGGTCGTGATCGCGGTCAACGATGCCGCCCGCGAGCGGGGTATCTCGGCGAACGCGCTGGTCAAGCTCGCGGCCAGCACGCTCGGTGGCAGCGGCGGAGGCAAGGATGACGTCGCGCAAGGCGGCGGCACCGATATCGCGGCGGCCGATGCGGCGCTGAAGCGGGTCGCCGAGGCCGTTGCAGGCGCACGGTGACAACAGACGACGATCCGGCTCTTGTGGCGCACCCTCCGCCCATAAGTGACGGATGGCTGCACCACAACCGGCGGATGGTGCCGCCACAAGTGACGGATCGTCGCGGGTACCGGTGCCGCGGAGCGCGGGACCGCGATGCGTAGAGGGCGGCGCGTCGGTGTCGACGTCGGCGAGGCCCGGATCGGAGTCGCAACGTGCGACCCCGACGGCTTGATCGCGACGCCGGTCGAGACGGTGCCGGCCGACGACGCCGCCATCGAGCGAATCGCGCAAATCGTGACAGATCATGACGCGATCGAGATTGTCGTCGGCCTGCCCGTCTCGTTGTCCGGTCGAGAGGGGCCTGCCGCCGTGCGGACGAGGGCCTATGCTGTGCGTCTGGCGGACCGCATGCACCCTGTTCCGGTGCGCCTCGTAGACGAGCGACTGACCACGGCGAGCGCCGAGCGCGCGCTGCGGGCGAGCGGCCGAAAGGGAAGGAGCCGACGGGCCGTCGTCGACCAAGCAGCCGCCGTCGAGATCTTGCAGAGTGCCCTCGACGCGGAGCGGACCGGGGGCGCTCCATCCGGCGAGGTCCTAAAAGGGAGCCAATTCTGAGCGACACCGGACATGGAGCGACGCCACGTCGATCCGCCGGCCATCGCGCCGACCGAAAAGCGTCACGTCGGCGCCTGCGTGGATGTTTCGCGGTTCTGTTGGCCTTGGCGATTGTCACCGGCGGCATCGTTTTCGTGGTGGCCAAGGGACTGGACTATGCGGACCAATTGTTCGGCGAGCCGGCCGACTACGACGGGCAGGGCAATGGCTCGGTCACAGTCGAGATCGAGCAGGGCGACTCCCTCACCACGATCGGCTCGACCCTGGAGAAGGCCGGCGTCGTCGCGAGCGCGGAAGCCTTCACCGACGCCGCGTCCGACAACCCGAAGGCGCTGACCATCCAGTCCGGTTTCTACGATATGCGACGCAAGATGTCGGGTGAGTCCGCGCTCGAGCTGTTGCTCAGCGGTGACAACCGGGCGGAGGTCGAGCTCACGATCCCGGAGGGACTGACGACAGCCGAAGTCGTGCAGCTCATCGACAAGGAGACCAAGATCAAGGCCGCCGACGTAGAGAAGGTCTTGGACGATCCTCAGTCGATGGGGCTGCCGTCGTACGCGAACGGCAATCCCGAGGGCTTCTTGTTCCCGGCGACCTACCCGCTCCCGCCCGACGCCACCGCCCGCGACGTGGTCGCGATGATGGTCGACGAGTTCAAGCAGCAAGCGGCCAGTCTCGGCCTCGAGGAGACGGCCAATCAGCTCGGGATGAGCCCGCGCGAGGTCATGACGGTGGCGAGCCTGGTCCAGGCCGAGGCGAGCCGACCCGAGGACCTCGGCAAGGTGGCGCGTGTCATCGACAACCGGGTGCAGGCCGGCGACCGCTTGCAGCTCGACTCGACCGTGCATTATGCCATCGACGGCACGACCGACGGTGTGTTCACCAGCAATCAACAGCGCGCCGTCGACTCGCCGTACAACACATATCGCTACGCGGGACTGCCGCCCGGCCCGATCGACTCGCCGGGTAAGGCCGCGTTGCAGGCGGCGCTCGACCCGACTCCGGGCGACTGGATGTTCTTCGTGACGGTCAACCTCGAGACCGGTGAGACGCTGTTCGCCGATACGTACGCGCAGCACCGGGCCAACGTCGCGAAGCTGCAGAAGTACTGCCAGACTTCGGACTTGTGCTGACCCGTCGCTGCGGCGTCCTGGGCAGTCCGATCGAGCATTCGCTGTCGCCGGTGATGCATCGGGCCGCGTACGCCGCTCTCGGACTCGACTGGCGCTACGACGCGTACGACGTCGACGAGACCGGGCTGCCGGGTTTTGTCGCCGGGCTCGACGCGTCGTGGCGTGGCCTGTCGCTCACGATGCCGCTCAAGCGGGCCGTGCTGCCGCTGCTCGACGAGGTCTCGGACACGGTGCGTGAGACCGGTGTCGCCAACACGATCCTGGTCGAGGACCGCCGGCTGACCGGCGACAACACCGACGTGCCGGGGATCGTGGCAGCGCTGGCGGAGCGCGGGGTGACCCGGGTGACGTCGGCCGTCATCGTCGGCGCTGGCGCCACCGCCGAGTCGATGGTGGTCGCCTTGCGCCGGATCGGTTTGGTGTCGATCCAGCTGCTCGTGCGCGATCGGAGTCGGGCCGAGAACCTGCGCGAGCGGGCGGCCGCGCGTGGCGTCGCGGTCACCGTGACGCGTCTCGACGACGCGACCACGGTCGGCGCTGCCGATCTCGCGGTTTCGACGGTGCCGGCAGTCGCGGTCGCCAAGCATGCCGAAGCGCTGGCCGGCGCCGCGGCGGTGTTCGACGCGATCTACGACCCATGGCCGACGCCGCTGACCGAGACCGCGCGGGCTCGCGGTCGGGCCGTCGTCACCGGAGTCGACCTGCTCGCGCACCAAGCCGTCCGGCAGATCTCGCTCATGACCGGGCGCGTTGTGCCTGTGGATGTCGTGCGAGACCCCGCCCTGACGACCCTAGACTCTCGGGCGTGAGCGAGCTTGCGAGCGAACGATTCAATACCGCACCTGCTCACGTGCCGACGAGCGCTAGCGAGGAGGGCGCGTGAGCGAGCTTGCGAGCGAACGATTCAATACCGCAGCCTGCTCGCGTGCCGACGAGCGCTAGCGAGGAGGGCGTGTGAGCGAGCTTGCGAGCGAGCAATTCAATACCGCAG
>JBKOYM010000010.1:0-5608 GCA_046725375.1 Actinomycetota bacterium | reverse complement strand
CTTTGATGGTCATCCACTTCTGGCTGATCTGGACGATGGGCCTTCCTGCGATGCTCGCCGTGTAGTTCTTCTCCATAAGCGAGCCCTCCAACTTCCACGCCTCGCCCGAGGCCAGGTCAACGGTCATCTGGGATTTGATTGGCGAGAACATCTTCCCTTTGAGGGTTGCGACCTCAGCGCCGGTGGCGTCGCTGATGATCATGCGTTTCGGGATTCCCAGCAATGTCCCACGAACCCTGTACATGGGATCTCCGCCGGTGGTGATCTCAGCGCTGGGACGCAGGCTCAGCTTGCCGTCGACGAAGTAGTGTTGCGCCTCGGTTTCGGGGTCGGACACGATGAAGTCTCGGCCCGCACCAAATTTGCTCTTGACGAGGAACCGGCTCCACCCGACGGGAGGTGGGGGAAGTGGCATGGGACCTCCTTAAGGTTGGTCGTTTCCATGAGGTGCGTCGTTGCTTCTGTCATTCTTAGCGCGTTGAGCCGCGGTGGAGATGCGGGTTGCGTCAAGGTTTGGATCACCTTTGCGATCTGGCTGGGTTTGTGGTGGTTGTCTATGTCATTCAGTTGGCGACGGGGTTGCCGTACACCGAGTCGGGCGCCTCGGCCGGGACGCTGCTCCTGACCGGCATTGCCGGCGTAGTCGCCGCCGCCCCCGCGCGCGATCAGGGCGCGTGTTCTCGGCAGGCGGCGCCCGGCCCTGTTCGACCGGTGGTCGGACTCACCGAGGAATTCACGACTCGAGGACTGACGTGACCCCCGTGACCAACCACCACCTTCAACCCAGCCGGTCACAGACAATCAGTGGCCCTAGTCGGCCTCCGCTCACGGGCGCGTGATTTGGGTGTGGTTGATCATCAGCGCGCTGTTTGCTCTTATGCATGGCGTCAACGTGGCCCCCTTGGCTCCGTTTGGGGACATTACGACCAGGTCGCGCTTACGTTCCCGGCGCGCACCGCGTTCTACATCAGTCGTCGGATGACTGGGAGCCTGGCGTCGGCGATGCTGAAGGACATCGGAGATGCCTCACCCACCTGTGGCTGGCGTAGGCTGCCTGAGCGCTTCACGCCGAAATTGAACGGGACCGAGGAGGCCGTCGTCGCGCACCCGAGTGGTTTGCAACCGGGGTTCATTCGAGATGATCCGCATGATCACGTCGGGCATGGCGATGGAGCAAAGACTGGTAGACCTCGACCGACCTCGGCCGCCCAGACTGACCTTCAGCCCGCGCCGCCTACGGCTGCCACCATGGCCGCAGCGGCAGGTCCACACCGCCGCCCCGCTCGTTCGCCTTGACGGCCAGCACTTGGTGCAGCTGGACAACGTTGCGCTCGAACCCCAACCGCGATCCCGCCATGTAGAGACCCCAGACCCTCGCAGTGCCCAGCCCGACCTCGGCGACCGCCTCGTCCCAGTGCTCGACGAGGTTGGCGCACCAGTCGCGAAGGGTCAAGGCATAGTGTGGCCGCAGGTTCTCCTCGTGGAGCACCTCCAGGCCCGCGTCTTGGGCTTCGGTGATGATCCGGCCCGACCCGGTCAGTTCCCCGTCCGGGAAGACGTAGCGGTCGATGAACCCGCGCGCGGCAGGCGCGGACCTGTTGTCGGGCCGGGTGATGCAGTGGTTGAGCAGCAGTCCCCCGGTCCGCAGCTTGGACCGGAGGAACCGGAAGTAGGCAGGATAGTGGGCGACGCCGATATGCTCGGTCAGCCCGATCGAGGACACCGCATCGAACTGCGCCTCCGGGATCTCGCGGTAGTCGCCGTGCCTGACCTCGGCGAGCCCGGTCAGCCTTTCCTCCGCGATCGCCTTCTGCGCCCAGGCCGCCTGTTCGGCCGAAAGCGTGATCCCGGTGGTCCTGACACCTCGGCGCGCGGCGTAGCGCACCATGCTCCCCCAGCCGCAACCGACGTCGAGCAGCCGGTTACCGGCCTTGAGGCGCAGCTTGTCGAACACCAGCCGGTGCTTGTCGGCCTGCGCCTCCTCCAGCGTCGCATCGGCGTGCGGGTAACAGGCGCAGGTATAGGTCATCGACGGGCCGAGCACCCACTCGTAGAAAGTGTTGGAGACGTCGTAGTGGTGATGGATCGCTTCCGTGTCGCGTGTCCGGCTGTGCCGGAGCCCCTGCACCGTGCGGCGCCACCGGGGCGGCACCTCCTGCGGCGGGGGCGCGATGGGCACCAGGTGCTCGATGCCGATGGAGCGAACAATGTTGATCAGCACCCGCGCCGGCGGCCTCGTGACCGTAACGTGGTCGCTGAGGGCCTTGAGCAGCTCGTACGGGTCACCCGGGTGCACACCGTAAGGTTGGAGATCCCCCGACACGTAGGCGCGGACCAGCCCCAGCTCCCCTGGCGCAGTTGCCAGATAGGTGGTGCCGCGCGGGGTCAGAAGCTCGAAACCCAGGGTGTCATCGGGCCCCGTCGCACTGCCGTCGTAGGCGGCGAACCGCAGCGGAAGCCGACCGCCGAACAAGATCTCCAGGATCTGAGCCAGGGACAGCCTGCCCGCGATGGCTGACGTGGTCACACGTTCCTTGGACGCGGTCACCGTCCTTGCACCGCCTTCGAATAGAGATCGAGGAAACGGGAGTTGGGGTCGTACGACTTCTTCACGGTCCGGTACTCCTCGCCGCCATAGAGCTCGTCGAACTCATCCTGGGAGTAGTAGGCGTCCGAGTACAGCGACTTGAGCCCGTCGAGCTCCCGGACCTTCCGCTCGATCAGCCGGTTCGTCTCTCCCTCGGTGACACCGACCGGGACCGACGACCAGAAACCGACATTGACATAGGTGCGGCCGGGGCGCATCGGGTACAGCGGCCAGCGGTCCCGCAGCCGCACCGGGCACAACCAGATCGGCTCGATGGGCACGCCGGACAGGAACCAGTCCACGAACTCCACGCACCGCTCGATCGGCACCTCCACGTCCTGCACAACGCGTTCTCGCGGCGGACGACCGCGTAGCCTCGCGATGCCGTCGGCGATGTCGAACCGTCGGTCGTACTCGAGCAGCTTCCAGTAGAAGCTGCTGCGCCGGTAGCGCCGCGGCCACCATCGCCGCAGCCGCGGGTTCTGGACGCCGAATGCGCGAGAGCACCAGAACCAGTCGGTGTCCCACCGCCAGAGGTAGTCGTGGATGGTGAGCCGGTCATGCTTGATGCCGCTTCCGTGCTGGATCGACCGGTAGTAGATGTCTTGGCGCGTGTAGTCGCTGACCGGTCCGGGAATGGCGGTCTGCCGACCGACGCACAGATAGCACTCGTCAGCGCTGAATACCACGCCGTCGAGGTAGTCGACCCGAACCCCGTCGAGCCCGCGGGTCTCAACGATGCCGTTCATCGCGTCGACCAGGTCGGTCAGAGAGTGGTAGCGGACATGACGCAGCGCGACAAAGGGCTGGACGGGTTCCAGCTCGATCCGCAGTCGCACCGAGTACCCGAGTGTTCCGTAGGAGTTGGGAAACGCGCGGTACAGCTCAGGATGGTGCTCGGGTGATGCGGTGAGCACCTCGCCGGTCCCGGTCAAGATGTCCATCTCCAACACTGACTCGTGCGGCATTGCGTTGCGGAAAGAGGCAGACTCGATACCGAGACCGGTGACGGCTCCACCGAGGGTGATCGTCTTCAGCTGAGGGACCACCAGCGGTGACAGCGCGTACCGAAGGGTGGCCGCAACGAGTTCCTCGTAGGTACACATCCCGGCCACATCAGCAGTTCTAGTGTTGGGGTCGACCGAGATCACCCCCGTCAATCCCGAAGTGTCCAGGCGGGGAGCGTCGTTCCTTACCCGGGCCCGGAACAGGTTGGAAGTCTGTTTGGCCAGCCGCACCGGGGCCGTCGCCGGAATCGTCCGGTAGCTCGCCAGCAACCGCTCCACGCCTGCTGCGTGAGCTGCAGGACGGACCCCCGCGGGAACAGCCACACCTCCACGCTAGACCGCCGTGGCGACCTAAGCGATAACGTCCGGCGAACCCACCAAAGAGGTCACCGGTGATGGTCTCCGCCGCGCCACAACTCCCTCGGTCTCATGCCGCCGTGTTGAGGTGAGTGGTGAACAGTGCTCGGCTGCCAGCGCCTGAGAGAGCGCCTTCTAACGCCGACCGTGGCACCAGCGCGCCACCGTCACCCATATGAGTCGCTCGTGATACGGCCGGTCCGGGGGCCGGGGCGCGCACCCTATCGGGGCGCTCGGAAGCCACACCTTCCTCGGACGGCCTGTACAGCAGAGAGAGAGACGGGAGCGGACCCTGCTTGAGGCCGCGCTCGTCAGCTAGATGTGCGGTGTTGCCTTCAGGCGCCGAGTAGCTTGTCGGTCATGGTGGTCGACCCGGCACTGCTCGACTGGTTGCTCGACGCGGACCCGGCGCTGCGCTGGCAGGTCGAACGCGACCTCGCGGGCGCGCCGCAGGAGGTGTGGGAGGCGACTCGTGCCCGAATCGCCAGGGAGGGTTTCGGGGCCCGGCTGCTCGCACTACAGGATCCCGACGGGCAATGGGCCGGCGGGGCATACTTCCCGGGCGACTTCGACTTCCACGGCCCCGAGGCGGCCGATGACGCTGGTCAGCCGTGGACCGCGACGACGTGGACGCTCAACACCCTGCGCGACTGGGGCCTCGACGCCGCGGCGCTCGCCGGCACCGCCGACCTGCTCGCCGTGAACAGTCGCTGGGAGTACGACGACCAGCCGTACTGGGGCGGCGAGGTCGACTGCTGCATCAACGCCTACACCCTCGCCAACGGCGCGTGGCTCGGGGCGGATGTCGCGGGAATCGCACAATGGTTCCTCGATCACCGCCTGGCTGACGGCGGCTGGAACTGCGAGTGGGTCGAGGGGTCGACCCGCTCCTCGTTCCATTCCACGCTCAACGCCCTGAAGGGGTTGTTGTACTACGAGTCCGCGACCGGAGGATGCGACGCGCTGCGCGCCGCCCGTCAAGCTGGCGAGAAGTACTTGCTGGAGCGTCGACTGCTGCGCACCTTGTCGACGGGCGAGCTCGTCGGGCCGTGGGTGACGGGATTCGCCTACCCGTTCCGCTGGTTCTACAGCGTGCTGAACGCTGCGGAGCACTTCCGAACGGCAGCGCTGCAGGACGGCAACGCACCCGATCCTCGACTCGCCGACGCCATCGAAGTAATCCGCGCCGCCCGCCAGCCCGACGGCACCTGGCTGCAGGAACGCCGCCACCCAGGGCGGGCCTGGTTCGAGGTCGACGTGCCGCCCGGCGAGCCGTCCAGGTGGCTCACGCTCTACGGCACACGCGTACTTGCGTGGTGGGATCGATCGACCCGCCCAGATCCAGACTCGGGCACCAGCCCCACGAGCAGCTGACATTGTTCCGCGGCAAGCCGATCCCTCGACGGGCGCTACGCGGAGGCGGAATCGTCAAACGGTCGGTAGTCCCTTTTGCTCCACGAGATGGGTAGAACCAGCTCAATCGCGACGGCGTCACCTGGAACATAGGAACTCCCACGCCTAGTTGGCGGTGGCTCGTGTCAAGCCTTGGGCAAGGGCGTGGCTGGTCCGCCCGTGGTCTGCGGGCCGAGCTGGATTTATGAAGCCTTTACGGTGAGTCGGTGGTGGATGGCCTGGCGCCCACACTGACGGTATGCGA
>JBKOYM010000085.1:0-36008 GCA_046725375.1 Actinomycetota bacterium | reverse complement strand
GCGTCACCTCGTCCCAGTTGCCGCCGCCCTTGTCGGTCACCCAGACACGCCCGTCGTCTGTGCCGGCCCAGATCACGTCGGGATCGACGGTCGACGGCGCGATCGCGAAGACGTCGGCGTAGTACTCGATGCTCGTCTGGTCCTTCGTGATCGGGCCGCCGGAGTCGCCCATCGTCGCCGGATCGGCGTAGCTCAGGTCCGGGCTGAGCTTCTGCCAGCTCTGCCCGCCGTTCGTCGTCTTGAGGACGTACTGCGAGCCGGTGAAGACGGCATCCGGCTCGGCCGGGTTCGTGACGAGTGGATACGTCCACTGGATCCGGTGCACGAGGTCCTTCGCCGGGTAGCCCATCGGATTGTCCGGCCAGACGTCGATGCGGCGGCTGCCGATCGCCGACTCGCCGCTGCGGTCGAGACGCGTCATGAACCCGTCGTAGTTCCCCGCGTAGAAGACGTTCGAGTTCTGTGGATCGACAGCGATCGGTCCGCTCTCGGCGCCGCCGGCGCCGAACGAGCCCGGGCCGCCCGTGCTCGACACGCACACCGAGTTGCGGTCCTGCTGGGAGCCGCAGACGAGGTACGGGTCGTCGTTGGTCGTGACGACGTGGTACATCTGCGCGGTCTGATAGTCCTGCTCGGTCCAGTCGTCGCCGCTGTTGGTGGTGACGTTGGCGCCGCCGTCGTTGCCCTCGATCATCCGGCTGTTGTCGTTCGGCGCGATCCAGAGGTCGTGGTTGTCGCCGTGCGGGGTGTCGACTTCCTCGAACGAGTTGCCGGCGTCATCCGATCGGTAGAAGTTGACGTTGAGTACGTACACCCGGTCCGGGTCGACCGGGTCGGCGTAGACGCGCATGTAGTAGAACGCGCGCTGCCGACGGTCGGCAGAGTCGTCGACCAACTGCCAGGTCGCTCCGGCGTCGTCGGATCGGTACAGCCCGCCGTCAGCCGCCTCGATCAGCGCGTACACCCGATCGGGATTGGCACCGGAGACGCTGACGCCGATCTTGCCGACCGGGCGAGCCGGCATGCCGGGGTTGTCGGTGAGCTCGGTCCAAGTGGAGCCGCCGTCGGTCGACTTGAACAAGCCGCTCGCGCCGCCACCGCCGAGGAGCGCCCACGGCTGCCGGTACGCGTGCCACAGCGACGCGTAGATGACACTCGGGTTCGACGGGTCGATCGACAGGTCGACGGCGCCGGTCAGGTCGTCGCGATACAGCACGCGCTCCCACGTACCGCCTCCGTCGGTGGATCGGAACACACCGCGCTCGGTATTCGGTCCGAAGCCGTGCCCGAGTGCGGCGACGTAGACGCGGTCGCAGTTGGTCGGGTCGACCCGTACGCGGCCGATCATCTGCGCGTCCTCGAGGCCCATATGGGTCCACGTCTCGCCGCCGTCGGTCGTCTTGTACACCCCGTCGCCGGGCAGTACGTTGCCGCGGAACTCGACCTCACCCATGCCGATGTAGACCGTGTCGGGGTCGGTCGGACAGACCTCGATCGCACCGACCGACGAGGAGCCGATCTGGCCGTCGGTGACGGGCTCCCACGTGTCGCCGCCGTCGGTGGTCTTCCAGAGGCCACCACCGGTGGCGCCGAAGTAGTACTCGTTCGGCCGCGCCTCACTGCCGGCGACCGCGATCGAGCGACCGCCGTCGTTGGGTCCGATGTTGCGCCACTCGAGGCCGGAGTACAGGTTCGGATCGACGTCGTCGCCAGCGGCCTGCGCCGACGCGCCTACCGGCACGGTTGCGGTATCGAATCCGCCGAGCGCGAGGATCGCCAGGACGGCGGTCAGAATGGTCAGGATCTTGCGTGGCATGTCGCAACCTCCCGCAGTGGTAACTGGGCTTTCGTGATCAGACCTGGTCCCGGAGGTCGTCGGCGACCGACAGCAGCGCCGCCTTCGCGAGCACGTCCCCCACCTCGGCCGACACGCGAGCGGAGAACTGGTCGAGCGCCTCCAGTGCGTCGGCCTCGTCGCCGCGCTCGGCCACCGTCAGCTTGGCCTTCAGCAATCGCTGCTGCGTCTTGGTCAGGTCGCCGTCAGCCGTATACGCGTCCACCAGGCCCATGGCGCCGTCGAAGGTCGCCTTGACATCGGTGCTCGTCAGCTCGATCTCGGTCGTCGCCGACTTGGTCGGGTCCGCCTCGCTGGTCGCGGTGATGGTCACCGTCGCCGATTCCGACGCCCCGTCGCCTGCGGTGGCGTAGATCGGTGCGGTCACGGTGTCGCCGGCCGCCACGGCCTTCACCTCGTACGGCAGGTGCGCCGACCATCCGTCGCCGTCGACGCTGGTCGACAGGCGGTAGACGTCGGAGTCGAAGAGCCCTTGGCCGGCCGTGCCGATGTTGGTCAGCGGGACCCGGACGAGCCCGGTCGAGTTGCCGACCGCGAATGTCGCCGGGTCGCCCAGCGCCACGTCGCGAGCGAAATTGCCGGCGCCTTGCAGGTTGCGGACCGCGACGTCGTAGTAGAGCACGCCCTTCGCGTCCCGGTACGCGTCGAGGACATAGAAGTGCAGGTTGTTGGGCGCGTCCTTGTACTCGTAGAGGCTTCCGGATTCGGTGCCCGCCTGGAACGTCGCGTCGTCGAGCTGTCGCGGGTCGCCGCGGAGCACGGGCACCGGCCGCCCGTCGGGCCGGACGAAGTCGACCCGGTTGATGTCCTCCGGGTTTGCGTCGACGACCCACTCCCGCGGGGTCCCGGAGTCTCGGGTCTGCGCCAGAAGGACGCCGTGACCCGGCGTGAACGAATCGTTGCCGACCCGGTCGACGGCCTCCATCGTGAACCGCTGCCAGCTGGTGACGGACGTGCAGAAGAACGGGTCGGACACACGCGTCTGGCACGTGCCCGGCGCGAACCCACCGGCACCGAGGTTGACCGTGAGGCCCATCATGTCGCCGTTCGGCACGTACTCACGCGCCTTGATCGTCGCGACCGCGATGCCCTGCTGGGGAAGGTCATTTCGGTTGAGGATGACCTGCTCGTTGTCGCGTAAGACGCCCAGCCGCTGATTGCCGACGCTCTTGAAGTGCAGCATGTGATGCGGACCGAGCGCCGATCCGCCGGCATTGGGGATCTGCCATCGGTTGTGGGTCCCGCCGGGCCCGTTGAACGATCCGCGGCTCATCATCTCCCAGTAGCCCGTATAGGCCCGATCGGTGTCAGCGAACGGGTTGTTGTAGTTGTCCGGCAGGTTTCGCAGGTGGCTGAACTCGTGGGCGAACACCGACAGGCCCGAGCTCTCCGCCTGCGTCGACGTGCCGCCGCCCGCGTTCGGCCAGTGGTTGGCGGCCGCCATCCACGAAGTCCAGGGGACATACCGCGTGACCGCCCAGTTGGGCAGGGCGGGGTTCGGGTTGCCGAACTCGTCGGGGATGTCCTCCTTGTTCTCCCAGCGCATCTCGCCGAACTCCTGCCAGGTCGACGATTCGTCGTGGCCGGCGGTGACGTAGAAGGCGTTGTCGAAGCCGCACAGTCCCTGATCGCAGCCGATCTCGTTGCGCCAGGCGTTGCCGCCGTCGGTACGGATGTCGAGGGCGCAATCGTGCAGTCGGGCGCCGGCCCGCACCTCGGGCACCGGCTGGTCCAGCACCAGGGTGTGATCGTCGGGAATGCTCACGACAGTGCGGTTGACCGGGGCCGGCGCACCGCTGCCGAACGCGTCGTGCAGGATGCGGACCCGGTCGCCTTCGTAGAAGAAGTCGGTCGTCTCGACGTCGAGGTTGGTGACGTCGGTCCCTCCCGACCGGATGTCCGACTGCGCTGGACACGCGTTGGATCCGATCGAGGTCGCGCCCCACTCGCTCAGCCCGTACTGCCACCAGTGGTACGGCATCGTGTACGGCCCGAATACGTCGACGTCGACGCCGATCCGGCCGTGACTGTCCTCCATCCAGTAGCTGTGCAGGGTCTGGCCGCCGTTGTACTGATTCGGAGTGGCGTAGTAGTCGTTGAACCAGCCGTTCACCTGGTCCTGCGGCACGGGGTCCCAGCCGGCTTGCGGATTGTCGAACGGGTGCGAGCCGGGCTCCTCGGTAATGAGGAACGGCTGGTCTTCGAAGTCGACCAGGATCACCGCCGTGTGGTACTGGGCTTCACTGCCCTGGCTGGTCTCGGCGGAGTTCCAGGCCGCCGGCCGAATCGGCTTGTAGTCGGTCCAGGTCATGTCGGCCTGCTCTTCCCAGACCTGCTGGTCGACCGGCACGATCGGACTCGGGTCGTCCCCGTCCGCGGGCGCGCTCGCGGACGCGGAGCCGACCGGACCCAGCGTCACCAAGAGTCCGAGCGACAGTGTCACGGCGCCGGCGACAGCGCCGACCCGTCGCTTCGAAAGTGAGCGGCTCGTCGTCACCGTCATGTCGCCTCCCAGCCTTGGGCGATCCCCGCGCGGACCGCGGAGCCAAAGTAGGGCGCGGCCCAGCCTCCGGTCACCGAACACCTGAACGGAGTTCTGAGCCGCGATTAGGACATCCGTCGAGAGGGGCTCTTCGGTCTCGCGCACATCTGCGTCACGCCGACCAGACTCGACGACGCAGAAGCGCGCAAAACCGTCGCGGGCTACGGTGGTGGGCGTGCGGCTGCCGGCCGATCTGCCCATCGTCGAGCGCCATGTCGTACGACTCGTGGTGCTCGACGTCGCCGGGCGCGTCCTGCTGTTCCACACGCGGGATTCGACCGATCCGAGCCTCGGCACCTGCTGGGAGCTGCCTGGCGGCGGCATCGAGCCCCACGAGACTCTTGTCGACGCGGCCGTACGAGAGCTCCGCGAGGAGACCGGGATCGTCGCGACGACCGGCCAGGTCGGCCGACCGACCTGGCGGCGCGACGCGACGTACCGCTATCGCGGCGAGCGCCGGCTGCAACACGAGCAGGTCGTCAGCGTGCGGCTGGCGGGCCCGGCACCCGAAATCGACGCCTCGCGGCGCGACGCCCACGAACGGGCGGACTGCTTCGACTGGCGTTGGTGGAATGTGCGCGAGATCGTCGAGAGCGGCGACCGGTTCTATCCGGGTCGACTGCCGCAGCTGTTGCCCCGATTTCTCACCGGCGAGCAGATCGACGAGCTGTTCGAACGCTGGTCATGACACCCGACGACGCTGGACACGGTGGGGACGGGGCCCCCGCATCGAGCCGTTCGATGCCGGGGCCCCGTCGTCGAGGCGACCCGCCGCGCCCACGGGCCGCGCTGATGTCACCGCTCCAGGCGTGCACCCTCCCGGTTCGCCCCAGCGCCAGCGGTGCAGATCGACATGGTGATGTCGTCGACGTACCAGCCGTCGATCCCGCCGCAGCCGTCGCGACCGAAGTCGAACCGCAGCTGAACCGTGTCGCCGGGGCTGACGCCGACCATGGACAGGTCGATCTGCGACTGGCCCCAGCTGCCGTGGACCTCGCCGCCGTCGGTGCCGGAGAATCCGGCCTGGCCGGCAAGTGGGTTGGTGCTGCCCTGCTGCTGACTGGTGAGGGTGGTGTTGTAGTCGTTGAACACGAACGCTGAGGCGGGGACCAACTCGAATCCGCCGCCGTTGACGCTGATCTTCAGGTTGCCGCCGTCGAAGCCGGCCTCTGACGCGAGGTAATGCTCGAAGGTCAGCCGCAGGGCGCCCTGGCGGGACGGGATGTCGATCGTCGGGCTGGTCAGTCGCGACACTCCCGAGATGTCACCGGCGGCACTGCTGCAGTTGCCGTCGTCCGGATCGGCTGCGAAGGCCGCCCTGCCACCGCGACCGCCCGGCAGCTGGCCGGGGGCCGTCCAGTCGATCGCCTGTGTCGGGTCGAAGACCGTCGAGCTGGCCCGCGTCCAGCCGTTGAGGCGATCCCCGAAGCCCTCGCTGTAGAACGGGTCGCGCTTTTGACCCTTGTCGCACAACCGCGGCGTGCCCGGGTCGAGCAGGGGCTGGAAATTGCACTGCACCGGGTCGGTGCGAAGCTCGACCGCCTGCGTCATCGCGGCGACCGACACGCAGTCGGTGGCGCTGATGACCTGGTCCGACACCGCACTGTCGTTCGGCTCGACGCTGAGCTCGTTGATCGGCTGACCGACCAGGTCGGCACAGGCCGCCTCGAGCGCGTCGGCGTGGTCGGGGAACTTCGTGGTCGGGGTCTGATAGACGGTCATCGCCCGGAAGTAGATCGCCGCCGCCTTGGTGAGCCCGATCCCCGGCACCGTGACGCCGTTGTACGTGCCGCCGTCGACGAGCAGCGCGTACCCGTGATTCGGCACACCGGAGTTGCTGTGCACCCCGCCACCGTCGTCGGTCGAGCAGAAGTACTCGGCGTCGCTGACCTTGCCGGGGTCGCCGTGGCAGGTCGGCGTCCACATGTCGCGGATCGCACCGCCGAACGCCGTGGCGTCCTCGCCGACCAGCCAGCGGAACGAGTCCTGCCGGTTGCCGCCGGCGTCCTTCATCGTCACGTTGACAGTCGCGCCTCCGCTCTCGATCGCGTTGGCGATCGCAGTGCGGTCGTCGCGGCCGATCGAGACGCTCGGGATCGACGGGTCCGGATTCGCGTCACCGGACATGGTCAACGGGGCCGGATCGCGGTTGGCGATGATGGCTGCGACACCGCCCGCAGCGTCGATATTGCGCGCCTTGACCTCGAAGCCGCACAGGCCGCGGTTGACCATGACGATCTTGCCGGCCAGCGCACCCGCATTGGTGAACGGGCTGCAGCCGTCGTACGTGCTGCCCTCGAGGTCGAACGGGTTCGGATCGTTGTCGCCGTCCTCGTCGGCGTCGCGGCCGAGGACAATGTCCTGCGTGATGCCGGTCCCGTCGAGCGCCGGTCCGAACGACGCGCCGCCGGTCGCGCAGTCCTTCGCGATGTCGGCCGGGCTATTGATCGTCAGCAGTGGCTGGGCCGGGCTGTGCGTCGAGCAGGCGCCGTCGGGCCGCTTGGCGGTGATGTCACCCTCGTCGGCGTCCATCCGAGCGTTGATCAGGTCAACCGTCTCGCCGAAGATATCGGAGTACGCCTCGTTCAACGCGCCCGGCTGCCACTGGTAGATCAGCCCGTGGGTGAACTCGGTGTAGGCGTGAGTCCACTCGTGGGCCACCACGTCGTCCGACGTCACACCGTTGCAGTAGTTGGTCGTGATGCCGTTCCAGTTGGCGTTGGGGCAGTTGATCCGGCCGTCATTGTTCACCGTCGTCATCGAATGCCCAGCACCGTCATAGGAGTCACGGCCGAACGCGTTGCGGTAGAACCAGTACGCCTCACCGGTGCCGACGACCTCGTTCTGCTGGTCCTGGTTCAGCGTGCCGGGGAACGGGTCGCTCTCCTTCCAGACCTCCACGAACGTCGAGGGATCCGACGAGCCGTTGGCCTCGATCAGATGCCGCTCCAGCGCGTTGTCGACCATCGAGTAGCGGTTGACCGGCTTGCCCGTCGTCGCCGAGATGAACACCATGTCGCGGATGTTGTCGCGGTTGGTCACCTCGACTTCCCACACCAGCTCGCTGTCGCCCGTGACGCCGCGGATCAGGCCGTCGCGGTAAACGATGAGGCGGCTCGACGCGGCCCGGATGCCGGTCGTGTCGGTCCGCTTGCCACCCGGCGGGTCGGCCCGCACCGTGCGCACAGCACGCGCCTCGGCGGCCGCCTTGCCGAAGGTCGGGTCGACCGACAGATCGAGATCGGGCACGGCGACACCGTTGACGCTGGTCAGGTCGCCGGCCCGATCGAAGTGCGCGAGCAGCATCGACCCGAAGACGGGAAGACCCCGGTAGCGCTGGGTGTAGGTCACCGTCGATCCGTAGCGGTCGCTCTGCACCGACCTACGAACGATCTGACCCGACCCGGCACCGACCAGGGCGCCGTACTCGTCGACGAACGCGTCGGCCTTTGCCGCCGGTCTGGCATCGCTGGAGGGCAGCAGGTCACCGTTGCGCCCGGACCGAATGAACCCGATCCGCTGAGTGGCGCTCTCGCCCGAGACCGTCACCGACCCATCAGCGCTCTGGCGGAGTTGGCGTAGGAGGCCGGGCTTGCCGTCGCCGCCGGACTCGGGCTGGGCACCGACCGGACCGGCAGCGGAGACCGCCGTCAGGCCGGCACTTAACAGGGCTAAACACGTGAATTGCTTGAGCAGTCGCAACATATTCTCCCAAAACCGGGCGGAGAGCGGGCCCCGCGTTTTCTCCTCGGCAGCACTGCGGGCCCCTCGCAGTCACTGTGCCGTGGGTCACAGTATGGGTACGGAGGGTATTGGTCTAGGGATTGCCTGTGATCAAAAGTCCACTCATGCCGGTCGTCGGGCGTAGTCATTGGACGAAGGGGCCTATTCCACCCGATCCGATGCTGGCTAGCGGTCGCGAGCTTCGGATACCGTCGGTATTTATGACGTACGACGTGAACGGCAAGGTCGTCCTGATCACCGGCGCCGCCCGCGGCATCGGCGCCCAGACCGCCCGAACCCTGGCTGAACGCGGCGCCCGGTTGGCGCTCGTCGGGCTGGAGCCGGACAATCTGGCCGCACTCGTCGACGAACTCGGCCCGGACCACACCTGGTGGGAGCTCGACGTCACCGATCAAGAGGCGACCGACCGGGTCGTCGCCGCGGTGGTCGACGAGTTCGGCGGCATCGACGTGGTGATGACCAACGCCGGAATCGCGGCCTACGGCACCGTCCGCCAGATCGACCCGGCCGCGTTTCAGCGGGTGGTCGACATCAACCTCACCGGCATGTTCCGCACCGCCCACGCGGCACTGCCGCATGTCATCGAGCGGCGGGGTTACATTCTGGTCGTCGCCTCGCTCGCGGCGTTTTCGCCGTTGGCCGGGATGGCCGCGTACGACGCGTCGAAGGCCGGCGCTGAGGCGTTCGCGCTGGCGATGCGCCAGGAGTTGATGCACCTCGGCGTCGACGTCGGCATCTGCCATCCGTCGTGGATCGACACCGACCTCGTACGCGACGCCGAGGACGATCTGCCGAGCTTCCGCGATACCCGGAGCAAGCTGCCCTGGCCGGCCAACACCACGACGTCGGTGGAGACCTGCGCCCAGATGATCGCTGACGGCATCGCCACGCGAGCCCGGCGGATCTACGTGCCGAAGTCGGTGATCGCCGCCATGCTCGCCCGCCCGCTGACGGGGTCCGGCATCGCCGAACGGCTGCTGCGACGTCAGCTGGCCCGCATGGTGCCACGGATGGAGGGCGACGCCGCCGCGCTCGGCCGCTCGTACGGCAAGCATCAGACGATCAACGAGACCGGCTGACCCTCATTCGCCACTCGTGCCGCGGTCATACGCCACTCGTGGCACCGTCGTACGCGGTCAGCTGGCGGCGCTGCGGACGGACGCGGCGAGCAACGCGAGATGGCCGAGCCGGGCCAGTTCGGAGTCGAGTACCTCGGGTCCACCGCGCCGTCCGAACACGATGATCTCGCCGCTACAGTCGATCGGCGCTGCGGCGAGCACCGTGCTGTTCCACCCCGGCACGGCTTCGAGTCGCTGCGCCCGGTCGATGTCGAGCCACTTCTGCGACTGCTCTGGCATGTCGGGGGCCGTGTCGGTCGCGCGCACCAGCACCGGACCCTCGTCGCCGCGACGTAACCCCATCGCCCAATCGCCGCGGAACGTATCCGGCACGACATCAACAAGCCGCTCGTACGCCAGCTTCGGACTCGCGGTCAATGCCTCCACCGCTTCGAGGTCCATGCGCAGACTGGCGCCGGCGGCGTAGCGGGAGATCCACTTGACTCGGACGCCATCGAGTCGCTGACAGGCCGACACGATCTTGTCGGGCAGGGTCGACGGAGGCAGCTCGAGGAGTACGTCGTCGAGCGCCTTGCCGTCGGGAAGGCGCTCGACGATCTCGATGGCTTGGATGTCGGCTCCGGCCGCACCGATCGCGGTCGCAAGAGTTCCCAACGACCCGGGCACGTCGGGCAGCTCGACGCGTAGGAGAAACGACATGTCTCCATTGTGGGACCCGCGCGACCGATTCGCACCGTGCGTCCGCGAGATGGTTACGGCGGCGCGCTGTCGAGCAGGTAGGCCTCGTCCCAACTCGCCCGCTCGAGCCGGGTCACGCTACGAAAGATCCGCTCCAACTCGGTCGTCACCGGCACCGCGTCGACAAGAAGACTGAGATCGCGCGCGTACCGGCGCTGGAAGTCGTTACTCCACAGGTCGATGAACCGCCAGAAGCGGTGATCGGGCGTGACCTGTCGCCGCACCCATGCCCACGTGTCGTAATAGAGCGCCTCGATCCCGAAGGTCGCGACCAGACCGCGCGACCAACCCTGAGACGCGGTCGCCATCACGAACGACGAGTAGTCCATCGACTGCGCAGACGGTTCATAGGCGAGCTCGATCCCGTGCTGCTCGGCGTACTGCTCCGACTCCTCGATCTCGTAGTCGGTCGACTGGAGGCCCTTGACCATCAACGTGCTGGAGCGCGTGTCCGGCGCGAGCGTGCCCATAACGATGAAGAAGCGCCGGTACGTCCGCAGGAACTGGGTGTTCATGATGATCCATCGATCGAACACGGCGTCATCGATCGTCCCGTCCGCGGTCTCGGTGATGAGGGGTTGCTCGATCGCCAGCGCCCAGTCGTCGGCGTGAAGCCCGCGCAGGTAGGCCGAGGTCGGCTCGCCTACCGCATTGGCCACGCGTCCCATCCTTTCAGGTCCAAAACCGAGTGGCGACGTTGCTCGAGATAGTTGTAGGATGCATCTACTTGCTTGTTACACACATGGTTATCAGGAGACTCTCATTTCCGACATCCAACGCCTCATCAACGAGATGGTGGGCTTCAAACGCCTCTTCCATCGGCTCGGAGAGCAGTCGTCGGACGCGCGGCGACAACGCTCGGCTTACGGGCTGTTGTTCACGATCCGGCACCGCGGACCGATCCGCCTGGCCGACCTCGCGACCGCCTGCTACATCGACGCCTCGACGGCCAGCCGACAGGCCGCCGAGCTGGTGTCTGACGGCCTTCTGCAGCGGCAGGCCGACCCCAGCGACGGACGAGCGTCGCTGCTCGCCCTCACCGACAAGGGCGAGCGGGCCATCCAGGAGCTGATCCGCAAGCGCGAAGCGTTCTTCACCGCGGCGTTGAGCGGCTGGAACGCCGCCGACATACGGCAGCTCGCCGACCTCCTCGAACGACTCAACGGTGACCTCAACGAGCAGGCGGACTTCGACGTACCCGATCCACAGCAGACAGTCACGACGACGGACGAAAGGTGACCACATGACGTCGGAGGCGGCCTCTCGAGCACCCGCGGCGGACGGCAGCTTCACCCATCGCCAGATCCTCACCATTCTCTCCGGGCTGATGCTCGGCATGTTCCTCGCGGCACTCGACATGACCGTCGTCAGCGTCGCGATCCGGACCATCGCCGACGAGCTCAAGGGCTTCGAGCTCCAGGTGTGGGCGACCACGGCATTCCTCATCACGTCGACGATCTCGACTCCCCTGTACGGCAAGCTGTCCGACATCTACGGGCGGCGGCCGTTCTATCTGCTCGCGATCACGATCTTCGTCGGCGGCTCCATGCTCTGCGGCATGGCGAGCTCGATGTACGAGCTGGCGGCCTTCCGCGCCGTCCAGGGCATCGGCGCCGGAGGCCTGATGTCGCTGGCGCTCGCGATCATCGGCGACATCGTGCCACCCCGCGAGCGATCCAAGTACCAGGCCATGTTCATGGGCGTATTCGCCACGTCGAGCGTACTCGGGCCGCTGGTGGGTGGAGCGCTCGCCGGCGCCGACACGATCTTCGGCATCTCGGGCTGGCGATGGATCTTCTACGTCAACGTGCCCGTCGGCATCGTCGCGCTGATCGTCGTCGGCAAGGTCCTTCACCTACCACACAAGCGGCTGCCGCACCGGATCGACTGGCCGGGCGCCGTGTCGCTGCTGGTGACGCTGGCGCCGCTGCTCACGGTGGCGGAGCAGGGCCGCGACTGGGGTTGGGGCTCGGGTCGATCTTTGGCCTGCTACGCCATCGGCGCGATCGGCCTGGCGACCTTCCTTCTGGCCGAGCGGGCGTACAAAGAGGAGGCGATCCTGCCGCTGCGGTTGTTTACCAACCGATCCTTCGGCATCTCGAGCGTGAGCAGCTTCATCGTCGGATCCGGCATGTTCGGCGCGATGGTTGTGCTGCCGCTGTACCTGCAGATCGTGCAGGGCTCGTCTCCGACCGAGGCCGGGCTGCAGACGATTCCTCTGGTACTCGGCATCCTCGTCGGCTCGATGACGGCCGGCATCGTCATCTCGCGGACCGGCCGCTACAAGCAGTGGCCGGTGATTGGATCGTCGCTGATGGTCTTGGGACTCGTGCTCTTCCACTACATCGGGGCGGACACGCCGCTCTGGAAGACGATGCTGATCATGCCCGTGTTCGGCGTCGGGCTCGGCTTCAACATGCAGCCGATCATTCAGGCCGTCCAGAACGCGGTAAGCCCGCGCCAGATCGGCGTCGCCACATCGTCGGTGACGTTCTTTCGACAGATGGGGGGCACGCTCGGCGCCGCGGTGTTCTTGTCGGTGTTGTTCAGCACGGTGGGGAGCAACATCAGCGCCGCGTTGGATCGCGCTCAGAACACGGCCGAGTTCCAGGCGGCCGTCGCGGCACACCCCGATCAGCTGCACGCCCTCCAGAACGCCAATGCCTTGGAGGACTCGTCGTTCATCAACGACCTGGCCGAGCCGATCGCACACCCGTTCATGGTCGGCTTCTCCGACTCGATGGACCTGGTGTTCATCCTGGCGGCTCTCGTGGTCCTGGTGGGCGTCGTGGTCGTCGCGTTCCTGCCCGACCTACCGCTACGTCAGATGTCCGGTGTGCAGGCCCGGCAGGCCGACGACGACGCTGCCACAGCGGCCAGTGCCCCGAGCGATGCGGTTGTCGGCGTCGGCGACTCGCGGGGGGACGGCTCCCACGCCGATCGTTCGTATCGCGAGGGCAGCGCCTCTGGGCGGTGAAACGCTCCGCGCCGATCGAGACGTGACGTATGCACCACGGCGTCGAACTCCGTGGTGCATATGTCACGTCGCCGCGGTCGAGCTTGCCGACGAGGGCTTCGTTCACTGCTCGACGCGAGCCCAGCTGTGTCGAGCCGTTGGCCTCCGGCGCCCAGAGATCGGAGTCGCTCGGACCGCAGGACACTCGGTCAGACCCAGCGGCCGAACTCCGACTGCAGGACCCCCTCGCCGTGCGACAGGGCCGGCAGTCGCCGATCGAGCTCGTGTACTCGCGCCGCCGGGATCTCGCCCTCGACGACGTACGACGACCCGCGCTGCGACTGGGTCAACGGCACCGCGCGTACTCGCGGCAACGCCGTCAGCACCGCCCGGACCGTTTCGACAGGGATCTCGAGCCGGAACCGATGCATCGGCTCGTAAACCCGGGTCCCGGCTTGCCGAAGCGCACTCAACAACACCCGCGGCGTCAGTCCCCGGAAGTCGCCGCCGTTGGTCGACATGGCACTCCACCCGTACGGAGGCGGCGGCGTGTAGTCCGAATGCGTCAGCGCCACCACGCAGTCGGTGACCTGCCAGCCGCGCGGCCCACGGCGCAGTGTCTCGTGGACGGTGTCCTCGATCGCGCGGAAGAACGCGGGCGGCATCGACCCCAACTCGATCTCGCGCCGGAACCGTACACCGGAGCCCGGCGGGCCCGGCTCGACCCGCAGCCCGACGGTGGCCCGGAACGGGTTCGTCGGGTCGCCGATGTACTCGACGGCCGCGCCAGTGCCGATCGGGCGCTCGATGCGGATCGTCGTCGTCTCCCGGAACGTGACGCTGATGCCGTAGTCAGCCGCCAGGGTGGCCTGCACGACCTCCTTCTGCACCTCGCCGTACAGCGACACCGAGGTCTCGCGCCGGCTCTCGTCGTGCCGCACGTTGATCAGCGGATCCTGCTCGGCCAGTTCGGTCAGCGCCGCGTGCAGCGCTCCCCGGTCGGCCGGGCGGCACGGCACGACGACGGTCTCCAGGGTCGGCGGCGCGAAATGGTTGCCGCCGGCACCGCGACGGGGCTGGCCGACGACGTCGCCGATCCGGATCCCGCCGAGTCCCCAGACGCGGCCGATCTCGCCGCCGGACAGCGCCTGACCGTCGCGTGCGGCGAACGGGCTGATCGCCGTGACCTTGCCCTCGCGGTCCGATCCGTACCGAATCCGGTCGCGGACGCGCAGCGAGCCGGAGAACATCCGGACGTACGCGATCTTCTCGCCGACCGGGCCGCGCTCGATCTTGAACACCGTGCCGGACGCGGGTTCGTCGGCTGCCTCGATCGCCGTCGGGAGCAGCTCCGTGATGCCACGCGTCAACGCCTCGACGCCGGCGCCGGTGACCGCGGACCCGAAGTACACCGGGTGCACCAGAGCCTGCGCCGTCTGCGCCGCGAGCGCCTTGCGGAGCGCCTCATACGACAGAGCTGCCTCGTCATCGACGTACGCGGTCAGCAGCGCGTCGTCGTGCCGCGTCAATCGCTCGACCAGGTCGGAGTGGAACGCCGGGTCGGTCCCGTCGTAGGCCACGAAGTCACTCGCCGGGCCGCCGATGTCAGTCGGTCTGCCCATCGCGATCGGCGTCACCCCGAGCTTCTCGGCGATCGCGTCGAGGATCGCGGCTTGCTGGGCGCCGACCCGGTCGATTTTGTTCACGAAGATCAGCGTCGGGATGCCGAGCCGGCGCAGCGTCCGCATCAACACGCGGGTCTGCGGCTGCACCCCTTCGACCGCCGACACGACCACGATCGCGCCGTCGAGTACGCCGAGCACCCGCTCGACCTCGGCGATGAAGTCCGGGTGGCCAGGCGTGTCGATCAGGTTGACCGTGGTGTCGGCGATCTCGAACGACGCGACCGCGGACTTGATCGTGATGCCGCGGGCGCGCTCGAGCGCCATCGTGTCGGTCTGGGTGCTGCCGTCGTCGACCCGGCCGATCTCGTCGATGACCCCGGCGGCGTAGAGAAGCCGCTCCGTCAGGCTCGTCTTACCGGCGTCGACATGCGCCACAATCCCTAGGTTCAGCGTTGCCAAGCGTCCTGTCCTTACGTGAGAAATGCACTCCTTCCTGAAGGAACCTGGACGCAGGGCGCATTACTTCTCCTCGGGCTCGTCGAGATGGCGATATCGCTGACAGTGCAGCAGACGTCGCGGGCGGCGACAACCGATTTAGCTCCGGCCGCCTCTGATTCTGACCACGGGTGGCCCCGGCACAGAATCCCGAACCCCGCCCGCGCACTCACGCCGGCCGCCGCTGGACGTGGCGCAGGTAGTCCTTGCGATCGAGCGGATTCGGCAGCGTACGCCGACGCGTCGGCGCCGGGCCGCGAACCGGCTCGTAGCGGTCGAAGGCCGATTCGAGCACGCCCTCGCCACCGGTCAACGCCGGCAACCGCTGCTGCAGCCGATGGACCTGGGCGGCTGGGACCACACCTTCGAGGACGCTGGACGATCCCCGCACGACCGGAGCCTCGGGGACCGCCCCGAGCCGGGCCAGCGCCGGCAGCGCCGAGCCGAGCGTGTCCTGCGGCAACTCCAGCCGGAACCGATGCAGCGGCTCGCACACCTGCGTACGCGCACGGCGCAACGCCTCCATCACGACGATCGGAGTCAGATCCCGATAGTCACCTGGCTGACTGAGCGGCCCTCTCGTCGAGGGTGGGCCGTCGGCCGAGCTGTAGTTGCAGTCGACCATCGTCACGACGCAGTCGGTGACCCGCCAGCCGTACAGACCCTCAAGCAGGGCGCGCTCGACGTGCTGGACCATCATCATCTCGAAGTTGCCCGTGCTCTTGAAGACGTACAGCGGCATCCGACGCGGCTCGACCCGAAGCTGGAAGACGACGCCACTGCCGTTCGCGCCCGGCTCGATGCGAAGCCCGACCGTGGCGCTGAACGGATTGGTCTCGGCGTTGAGGATCTCGACGGCGTCACCGCTCCCCTTCGGGCGCTCGACGCAGATCGTGGTCGTCTCGCGAAACGCGACCTCGATGCCGTAGTCAGCCGCGAGGGTCGCCTCGATGACCTCCTTCTGCACCTCGCCGTAGAGGGAGAGGTACGTCTCGCGCCGAACGTCGTCGTGCCGCACGTTGATCAGCGGGTCCTGCTCGGCGAGCTCGGTTAGCGCCGTGTGCAGCGCGCCCCGGTCGGCCGACCGGCTCGGCACCACGACCGTCTCCAGCGTCGGCGGCGCAAACTGCGTGTCGATCGCGCCGCCACGTGACGATTGGCCGATCGGGTCGCCGATCCGAACGTCGGCGAGACCCCAGACCTGCCCGATCTCGCCGGCGACGACCGAGGTACGCCGGGCGGCCGAGCCCCGGTCGAAGACCCGGATCGCCGTGACCTTGCCCGCATGATTGCCGCGCATCGCGACCCGATCGCGGACGTTGACGGCCCCGCTGAACATCCGGACATAGGCGATCCGCTCTCCGGCCGGGCCGCGCTCGATCTTGAAGACTCGCCCGGAGGTCGGGCCGTCGACGTCGCCGTCGCCCGGCGGCAGCAGGCTCTCGATGCCCTCGGCCAGTGCCTCGACGCCGGCGCCGGTCATCGCCGACCCGAAGTACACCGGGTGCACGAGGGCCTGCGCGGTCTGCGCCGCGAACGCCGTACGCAGCCGTTCATAGGACACGGCGGTCTCGTCAGCGACGTACGCGGCCAAGAGCGCGTCGTCGTGGGCCGCGACCATGTCGAGGAGCGTGCCGACGAAGCCGGAGTCGGCTGCGCCATACGGCACGAAGTCGGCGTCGCGCGTGCCCAACCGGACAGTCGATCCCATCGCCGCGACGGCCGGTGTCAGCCGCCCGGCGATCGCGTCGAGGACCGCGCCTTGGTGGGCTCCGACCCGGTCGATCTTGTTCACGAAGATCAGGGTCGGGATGCCGAGCCGGCGCAGCGTGCGCATCAGCACGCGGGTCTGCGGCTGGACGCCCTCGACCGCCGAGACCACCAAAACGACGCCGTCGAGTACGCCGAGCACCCGCTCCACTTCGGCGATGAAGTCCGGGTGCCCAGGCGTGTCGATGAGATTGACGGTGAGGTCACCGAGCACGAACGAGACGACCGCGGACTTGATCGTGATGCCGCGCGCCCGCTCGAGGGCCAGCGTGTCGGTGTGGGTGTTGCCGGCGTCGACCCGGCCGACGTCGTCGGTGACTCCGGCGGCGTAGAGAAGCCGCTCGGTCAGGCTCGTCTTACCGGCGTCGACATGGGCCAGGATTCCTAGGTTCAGCGTCTCCAAGCGTCATGTCCTTACGTGAGACAACAGCTCCCTTCGAGATGGACACGAACGCTGCTCGCATGACTAATCTCCTTGGCTCGGCGCCGTACGCGATGCCAGTAGTGGAACATCGAGGCCGACCGGCCACAACCGAATTAGTCGCGCGCGCTCGACGACGCGGCGAGTCTGGCTCGTACCTCGGCGGGGTCCGGATGGTCGAGATCGTCGAGGGTACGGCGGGGTGCGGGAGGCCGACCACCGGTACGACGACCCGGGGTACGCCTGGACGTTCGACCCGGAGGACGACCGCGAGCCGCATCGCGACGGGCATCTGCCGAAGCAACCGGTCCCCACTCCCGAAGGGCCGCCGCTCGACCATCGACACGTCCCCTGACCGACTATGGCCGAGCGGAGTCTCTGGACGAGTCACATACGGGCGCTGCTATCGAGCCGGACTTTTGGCGAGTTCAGACGGGAATCGGCCGAGATTCGGCCCGAACTCGCCAACAGTTGGGGAGCAAGCGGCTGGGTCAGGTCGCCGGATCCTCGATGAGACGCTTGCCCATGCTGACGACCTCGTCGACCCGATATCCGATCGCCTCATAGAACCCGATCGCCATGGTGTTGTCGGCGCGGATCTGCAGGTTGATCTTGGGACACCCGAACGCGAGCAACCGGGCCTCGGCGTCGTCCATGAGGCGCCGGCCGAGGCCGCTGCGTCGCTGGCTTGGGGCGACCGCCAAGTAGTTGACCCAGCCTCGATGGCCGTCGTAACCCGCCATCACCGAGCCGACGACGTCGGTCCCGCAGGTGGCGACCAGGAACCCGTCGGGCTGGACCGACTGCTTGCGCTCGATGTCGCGATGCGGATCGTTCCACGGACGAGTCAGGCCGCAGGCTCCCCACAGCGCGACGACGGCGTCCTCGTCCTCGCGACGAAACGATCGGATCTCGGTCATCGGTCTCCTTCCAGGGTTCGGCACGGGGCTTCCCATCGCAGCCGAAGTACGCCTCCGGCATCGACACGCGCTCGTCGGAGTCAAATGCGCTGCCCATCCGCGCAACGTAGCAGTCGGATTGTCCCCGGACCGATGAGTTTTCGGGTCGCCGCGTGTCTGTCTTGGTGACGGCCAATGCGACGACGAGAGGACCGCCCATGGCCCCGACCGCGACCTTTCGCGCCACCCTCGAACTTGGCGGCAAGACCGCCACCGGCATCCAGGTGCCCGACGGCATCGTCGAGAGCCTCGGCGCCGGGCGGCGGCCGCCCGTCCGCGTGACGATCCACGGCCACTCGTACCCGAGCACGATCGCCTCCATGGGCGGCCGGTTCATGCTCCCGGTGAGTGCCGAAAACCGCTCCTGCGCCGGTGTGTCCGCCGGCGACGAACTCGACGTGCGGCTCGAGCTCGACACCACGCCGCGTACGGTCGACGTTCCGGCCGATCTGGCCGACGCGCTTGGCCGCGATACCGACGCGAAGCGCCGATTCGACCAGCTCTCCTACAGCAATCAGCGGCGCTGCGTGCTGTCCGTCGAGGGTGCCAAGCAGCCCGAGACCCGCAAGCGACGCATCGACAAAGTGGTCGCCGAGCTCTCGGGCTGACTGGGCTCAGTAGCCGCCGTTGTTGTAGTCGTAACCGCCGCCACCGTTGTCGCTTCCGCCGGAGTCACTGTCCGTGTCGGAGCTCTCGTCGGTCGACGCCGCGTGCCAAGTGAACGACACGCCGTCGAAGGCGTCCTGGAAGTCGTCGCCGGTCGCTTGGCCCGGAGCCTTGTCGAGCTTGAAGGTGTACAGCGGCGCACCGTCGTAGGTCAGCTGCTTTTCCCCGGTGTCGTCTCGCGTCATCGTGCCGAGGCCCTCGATGTCCGAGGGCAGCGGGCCGCTCGCCTCGGCAGGCGTCCAGAAGCCGAGGCACGCGTCGACACATTTGACGGTGCCGTCGGACTCCTCGTCGCTGAAGTAGAGAGTCTTGCCCGAGCTGTCGACGAGCACCGTGCCGACGCCGGACACGTCGCTCGTTTGCACCTCGCCAGAACTCGACCCAGTGTCGCCACTGGCGCTGCTGCCGTCGTTGCTCGACCCACAGGCCGCCAGCACTACGGCGAGTGCTGCCACGCCAAGCGGGCCGACTGACCGGGTTACCGTTGATGAATACCTCATGCCCCCCGATACGCGTGCCGACGCCGGATGGTTCAGGTGAACCGTTCGGCCGTTCGCCGCGTACTCCTGGTGTGGACGATTCGCTGGGTCGAAGCGACGCGGCGGTCCGTGCGATGTACGACAGGTATCGCGGACCGCTGATGGGCTACGTCCTGCGCATGGTCGGGGGCGACTATCAACACGCCGAGGACATCGTGCAGGAGACGATGACCCGGGCCTGGCAGCGATCCGACACGGTGACCCCCGAGGACGCCGGGCCGTGGCTGTTCACGGTTGCCCACAATCTGGTCGTATCCGGATTTCGCCGGCGCGCGGCCAGACCGGCCGAGGTGCCGATCGGAGAGCGCGACTTCGAGGCGTCCGGCGACGACATCGACCGGGCACTGCAGTCGTGGCAGATAGCGTCGGCCGTCCGTACTCTCAGTGACAACCATCGCGAGGTCATCGTCGAGCTGTTCTTCCGCCGCCGCACGGTGTCGGAGGCCGCGAGCCTCCTGGGCGTGCCGGTCGGGACGGTGAAGTCTCGGTCCTACTACGCGCTTCGAGCCCTCCGGATCGTGCTCGAGGAGCAAGGGGTGATGAGCTCATGACCTGCATGCAGAAGGTCTCGCTCGGCGCCTACGTACTCGGTGCGCTCGACGCGACTGAGCGGCTCGAGATCGAGGAGCACCTGCGCGACTGCCAACAGTGCCGCGACGAGCTGGTACGTCTGGCGCCCCTGCCCGGGCTCCTAGGGCAGGTGTCGCTCGACGACGTACTCGCCGACGAGCCACCGATGCGGCCGGCCGAGGCGACTCCGGCAGCGCCGCCGCCTCGGCATCGCCGTCGGATCCTCGCCTCCGTCGCCGCGGCCGCCGTGCTGCTGGTCGGCGTCGGTCTCGCCGGTCGAGTCGTCCTCAACAATGGCTCGACAACGACCGCGGCCGCCTGGTCGACATCGTCCGACAGGTCCGGCATCGACGCGACGGCCGCCCTGGTCGACCGCGGCTGGGGCACCGACATCGAACTCACCATGGACGATCTGCCCGCCGGAGCGACCTGCCGCCTCGTCGTCGTCGGGTCCGACGGCCGCATCGAGACGGCCGGCTGGTGGACGACCGGCTACACCACCCAGGCCGAGGTACCGGCGAGCACGTCGATCGAGAGCGGCGCCATCGACCGGATGGAGATCCGGACGGGGACCCGGGTACTCGCTGTGCTGCATCCGACCGCCTGACCTGCCGGTCGGGTCCCGGCATCCGTCCCCGAGTCTGGCGGACTGTCCAATTCGGGATGTTGCCTATGGACTCGCCCTGATCCCGGGTGTAGAAGTAATGCCGCGCGTGGCGTGCCGAGCCGACCGCGACGAATGGGAGCGCAACGGGGGTTGCGTCACTTCCCCCGCTCGGCGCTGCACGCGCGATGGACGGCCGACTCGGGCCGGTCGCCGCACGGCGTCGACATCAGGCGACGCCGCCGTTCTCTAGGGAGAGGTAAGGCCAAGCGTGACCGTGTTCTTTCACGCGATCATTCGCCGCCACGCAATCGGACGCGGGCCCAACACGATGGGCTCCATCAGCATCTATCGCGATGCCGACGAATCAGACCGCGGATCCGGAATCGCCGAGCCAGTCAGGCAACTTCGGCTTGCGCCCGGCCAAGACCCTGACGTTTTGATGAGCATGCACGGCTGGGAGAGCTGCGGCAAATCCACCCGGCGAGGCGGCCTGCTCGTCGTCCCGGTGCAGCCGACCTCGTGGAGCACGAAGACCGCCGTGTCCTGACGACCGTCAGGCGCGGGCTCGCTCGAACTGCCACACGATCACCGCCGGGGCATCCCGGAAGGCGGCGTTGACCGCCTCCGGGCATCACGGATGCAACGACCAGATGTCGGGCACGGACCCGGGTACGTGTGGGCTACCGGCTCCGGGTCGCTCGGCGGCGTTCCGTACGCGTCGACGAGCGGTGAGGGTCGCGGCGGCTCCTCGCAGCGCCGGACCTCGTACCCCGCAGCCAGCGCCGCACGTACGTACTCGCCCGCACCTCGGATCCGGTTCGGGATGTAACCGACGCCGTCGGCCGGACGGCGCGCTGAGCAGCACGACGTGGTCGAAGTCCGCGACGAACGAGCCCATGTTGTCCGCTGTGCCGCTGAAGAACAACACGTCGGAGTCCTCGGTCGCCAGCAATTCGCGGACGCGCGGCTCGATCCAGCGGCGTACTCCATCGGTCCATCCGCGGTCAGGCCGCCGTAGTCAGCGTCGACCACCTTGTGGCCGAAGCGTTGACATTTCAAAATCTGATGATCCCACGCCGACCAGGTGCCACAGGGCGTAGATGGCTGTATCGGGGCCAGAAGAATATGCCGCGACTCACGCCTATTCGAGTCGGTGAAGGTTGTTGCGAAGTGGTTTTCGCTCGGGATCTATCCACGCGGGCGGAATGAATTCCGGTCTTCGGTCGGCAGCGATTCGGATGGCCCAGTCGCCGTGGTGGACGAGGGTGTGGTGGTGGGTGCACAAGAGCACGCCGTTGGCCAGGTCGGTGGAGCCGCCGTCGATCCAGTGGACGATGTGATGGGCGTCGCACCAGGCGATTGGCCGGTCGCAGCCGGGGAATGAGCAGCCGCAGCCATCCCGGAGCGCCAGAGCACGGCGTTGCCACGGCGCGAAGGTACGGGCGGCGCGGCCCAGGTCGAGGGGTTGGCCGTCGGTGCCGAGGATAGAGGGGATGACCTGGGCGTCACAGGCCAGCTTGCGAACGGTCTCCGGCGCGAGGGCGTCACCGGTGTCCAGCAGCCCGGATCCGACTGACGACCGTAGCTTCTCCATGTCCATGGTGAGGACGAGTTGGGGTTTTTCCCCACCCCGCGATGGGAGCTCGCCGGAGTTGAGCTGGCGGCGGCACACCTCCACGAGCGCATCGGCATACCGCTGCCCAGGAGACCTGGGATCGGG
Source organism: Actinomycetota bacterium (assembly GCA_046725375.1). Taxonomy (GTDB): domain Bacteria; phylum Actinomycetota; class Actinomycetes; order Propionibacteriales; family Nocardioidaceae; genus DATFRX01. The sequence goes on along the minus strand of JBKOYM010000085.1, from coordinate 13,722 downwards.
CCCGTCGGCGGTCGACGACATCGGCTTGGCCAACCCGTCCAACGCGGCTGCGATGACGGCGGCTGACTCGGGGTCGAATTGGCCCCGCATGTGATGCAGGCCGAACCCATCGGACCCAAACGACAGATGCCGCCGACGCTTCGCTTCCCGCTCCTGCCGTTCGAGGAGTTTTGCCTCTCGCGCCTCGGCTTCCTCCGGGGCGATCACATCGAACAGTCGTCTCCCCAGCCGGGCCACCTCGCGTGGATCGAAGTCCCGGCACCAGCCAATCAACTCCCGCTCCGCCTTCGCCAACGCCTGACTTCCAAGACCGGATGGCAGGGTGTCCATCACCCTCACAATCACCTGGGCGTGGCTACGACTGATATCGCCAGCCGCCAGCGCGGCCTGGGTCAGATCCAGGCCTCCAGCCAACCCAGCCGTCAGCACCATCCGCTGATTCGCCACACTCGGCGCAAGTCGCAATTCGCGCCGAAGCCACGCCCGGGTCGACGTCGCACCCGTCTTCTGGGAGGTATGCCGCCGGTCCAGCTCGGCCAGCAACCGCGCCGACAACTCCGCCAGTCGACCCTCCAGCCGATGTACGTCCTTAAGCAGTTCGGCAACCGTGTCGTCCGACAACGACCACAACGGCACCTCGCCAACGCCATCCAGCGCGACATGCGCCGCATCGACTGCTTCGGCCACCGGATGACAACCCTCCGGCACGCCCCCCAGAACTGCCATACTCCGAACACTAGACGAATGCACTGACATTTAAGATCGGGTAGCCACCGAGCATGGAGAGAATTTCCAGCGGAATTCCGAACATTGCCCACAGCGCATGTATAGCTGACTTATCCACCAGTTCGGCTGCCTTCTGTCCGCCACGGTTGCAGATTGAAACCTGAGCGGTGTTCCTATAGTTGCGTACGCGCCGAGAGATAGGGAAATCCTCGTCGCCACGAGCCAAACGCGGCCATCCATACGCCGGTGCGTCGGACGCCGGCGCCTCCCCTGAGCAGACGATCGACCGGCGACACACAGTCGGGGGACGGAGTCACTCGCTCAGCTCGGCACGTCCCGGCTCGGTGTACTTGACTGTCGCCAGGGTCGCTTATCGTCGGGACGTGACCGTGCACGAGCTGACCAAGACCGAGGCGCGACGGATCGCCGTCCGGGCTCAGCTGCTCGGCAAGGTGCGGCCGACCGATCTGACCGCGCTGGTGCGGCACCTGACGATGCTGCAGCTCGATCAGACGGCGGCTGTCGCGCCGAGTGCAGATCTCGTCGCGTGGAGTCGGCTGGGACCCTCGTACTCACCGGCCGAGCTCGAGGACGCGATCGCCGAACAGAGCATGATCGACCTCAACGGGTTAGCCCGACCGGCCGAGGATCTGGTGCTCTATCGCGCCGAGATGGCAGAGTGGCCCGGCCGCGGCAAGTTGCGTGACTGGCAGGAATACATTCGCGACTGGGTGGAGGCCAACGAAGCTTGTCGGCTCGACATCCTCGAGCGGCTACGCCGCGACGGACCGCTACCGTCGAGCGAGCTGCCGGACACCTGCGTGCTGCCGTGGCGGTCGTCGGGCTGGACCAACAATCGCAACGTCATCAAGATGCTCGATTTCCTCGTGCAGCGCGGCGAGGTCGCGGCTGCGGGCCGGGAGGGACGGGACCGGTTGTGGGACCTGGCGTCGCGGATCTATCCCGACGAGCCGGTCGTTCCCCTCGACGAGGCCCTCCGCATCCGAAACGAACGACGACTGAGGGCTCTAGGCATAGCCCGGGTCCGAGGCGCGTGGCACCCAGCCGACCGCGTCGATGTCGGCGACGGCGGCGAGCCGGCCGTGATCGAGGGTGTCAAGGGGCAGTGGCGGGTCGACCCGACGCTGCTCGGCCAGCCGTTCTCCGGACGTGCGGTCCTGCTGTCACCGCTCGATCGGCTGGTCTACGACCGCAAACGCCTGGCCGAGATCTTCGACTACGACTACCAGCTCGAGATGTACAAGCCGGCTGCCAAGCGCCGCTGGGGGTATTGGGCGATGCCGATCCTGTACGGCGACCGCCTCGTCGGCAAGCTCGACGCCACCACCGATCGTGACGACCGACTCCTCCGGGTCGACGCGATCCACCAGGACGAGCCCTTCACTAAGGCGATGGCCGCCGCGATCGACCGCGAGATCAAAGACCTCGCCCGCTGGTTGCAGGTCGACCTCATGCTGCCCGGCGGTCGGCGTACGACGCCCCGCGCACGCGCGGCCGCGGGCGCTTGAGCCTGCTGGGACGGTCGCGTTTCGGTCTGCGACGAAGCGATTCGGCGCCACGCTGGGGGATTTGGAGCGCATGCCAGTACGCCGTCTCCGCCTGCTGACGGTGGCCCTGTGCGCCGGGTACTTCCTGGTCCTCCTCGACGTCACCGTGACCCCGGCGATCGTGGGGGCGACCGTTGCGAGCCTGCCCGACCGCTCGGGCCTCGCGTCCGGACTGAGCAACACCGCCCGGCAACTCGGTGGCGCCCTCGGGGTCGCGCTGTTCGCAACCCTGGCGGGTCCGGCGACGGCGAGCGGCTTCAGCGACCGCGTACGCCTCGTCCTCGTCGGATGCGCCGTTTGGTCCGCGTCCTTGGCCGTCTTGTGCATCGTCACCGGACGATCGCTGCTGCACAATCGGGCGCATGACGACAGCAGCCGAGTCCGCGATCTCGATCGTGCCCGCTAGCCAGGCGAGCTGCGACGACCTTCAAACGATATTCGGTACCCGCAGCGCCGGAGCGAGATGCCAGTGCCAGCGGTACAAGCTGCGTCCGAAGGAGTCCTTCGGCTCGTTCCCAGCCGAGGAGCGTCGTCACCGGCTGCGGGTGCAGACCGACTGCGGTCATCCCGAGTCGGACACGACCAGCGGCCTGGTCGCGTACGTGGACGGTGAGCCAGCCGGCTGGTGCGCGGTCGAACCGCGGCCGGCGTACATCGGGCTGCTGCGCGTCTTTCGAGTCCCATGGGACGGGCGCGATGAGGACAAGACCGACGAGGGTGTCTGGGCGGTCACCTGCTTCTTCACTCGGGCCGGCTTCCGCAAGCGCGGCGTGAGTCGGGCCCTCGCGAGCGCCGCCGTCGAGTTCGCTCGCTCGCACGGGGCCCGCTCGCTCGAGGGCTATCCGATGGTCACGAAGGACGTGATCCCGGAGGAGCTCCACGTCGGCACCGTCGGCACGTTCACCGACGCCGGGTTCGCCGAGGCCAACCGCCCGAGCAAGCGACGCGTCGTGATGCGGATCGACTTCTGAGCCGACGCTCGGCCGCCGCCGCCCTGCTCCCCCGGTGGACGCTCGACTTCTTGGCGAAGGTGTCGTAGACCTGGCGTGTGAACCGCGACGACGTACTCACCATGTGTGCCCGCATGCCTGGAGCCGTCGAGGACTACCCGTTCGGTGAGGGCGTCGCGGTGTTCAAGGTCGGCGGCAAGATGTTTGCCCTCGTGCCGCTCGACGACGACCGCGGCAGCGTCAATCTCAAGTGCGACCCTTCGCTCGCCCTGGAGCTGCGGGCTCGCCACGCCGCCGTCCGACCGGGCTATCACCAGAACAAGCGGCACTGGAACACCGTCGACCTCGACGACTCCATCGAGGCCGAGGAGATTCGGGAGATGATCCGCCACTCGTACGCGCTCGTCGTCGACCGGCTGCCACGAGCCACCCGGGATCGGCTGCGGGAAGTCTGAGCTCGCCTCACCGTACCGACCGACCGAGTGTCCGGGCCGGCTCATAGGGTCGGCAGCATAGCCATCATTCACAAGACGGCAACCGTGACCCCGACCAAACCCGAACTGGTGGCCGTCTGGCTCGACGGCCAGCCGTGGGGCGCCGACGGACCGATCGAGGTGCTGGCGAGCTATCGCTTCGACGACCCGGCCGGCGAGGTCGGCGTCGAAGCATTATTGGTCTCGCGTGGCGGCCGCCTGATGCACGTGCCGATGACCTACCGCAGTGCGCCGCTCGGCGGCCACGAATCCTTCCTGGTCGGCACGATGCATCACTCGGTCCTGGGGAAGCGATGGATCTACGACGCGGCCAGCGATCCGGTGTCCGCGGCCTGCTACATCCGGGCCCTGCGGGGTGATCAGGAGCAGGCCGAGATGGAGCTCTGGGATGGCGACACGTTCCTCGGGCGACGCGAGTCGACTGTGCGACTGCGTTCCGAGCCTGCTCGGCCAGGCCCTGACCCGACCGAGGTGGCGGTCGTCGACGTCGACGGCGTTGAGCTGCGGATCGCCCGCCTGATCGGTCCGGAGCTCAGCGGCACGCGTCAGCTCATCGTCGAGTGGCCAGACGCTCGAGGCGCCGTCGCCGCCCTAGCATGAGCCGCTGATCAGTTCGCCGGCGTCGGCGTCAACCGACTCCCAGATGATGAGCCCAGCCGAGCCGGCGATGATGAGCGAGATGACGCGCCCACGAGGCTTCGGCCGGGCGGTAGCCGTAGCTGCGGTCGCGGCGAACGGGTTCCTATACGCGATCTGCGTGGTGGCTTACGCTAGCCGGCACGGGCATGACGAGGGGGTCGGCGCGGTGATCGGATATCTCATCGGAGGATCGACGATCGCTGTCGCGGCGCTCACCTTGATCCTGCTCCGGCGCACGACACCGGTCTGATCCGGCATCCAAACGCTTCCAGCCCCGAACGCCGTTCCAGCCCGGCTTCGACACCTCGCGGCAAGCCGTCCAGCGGCGCCGGCGGCCGGAAAGCACCTACGGCGTCTCGTCCACTGAGCCGGTGGGTTGGCGATTCGGTGGAAGGCCTGCCGGCCACCTCTGAGCGGTCCTCGAATACAGCATCGGATTCGTCGATGATCAAGTCATGCAGCGAAACGACCGACTGCGGATAGCGACGTTCAACATCAAGCACGGGGCACCGGCCAAGGACTACCCCGGGGACTCCGAGGCGGTCGCCAAGGCCTGTGCCGCCCTCGAGGCCGACGTGCTCGCCTTGCAGGAGGTCGACATCGGCGTCCCCCGCTCCGGGTACGCCGACCTGGCGGAGACGGCGGCACGCGCTACCGGCATGAAGGTGGTCTTCGCCCCGACGATACGGATCCGCGGCGGCCGGTACGGGAATGCTCTGCTCGTACGCGGCGACATCGAACGCAGCGACGTGGTGAAGCTGAAGGGAGCGCGCTGGCCTCAGGGACGACGCGGCGGTGGTCGCCTCCTTCCCATCGGGCCCGAGCCACGCAACGCGATCCTGGCCAGCGTCCGGGTGAATGGCTACCGCCTGTCGGTCGCCGCGACGCACCTCGCGACTCAGCGTGACATCAGCAAGAAGCAACTGGCACACGCGGCGGCCAAGCTTCAGGCCATGCCGGAGCCCTGGATCATGATGGGCGACCTCAACCGTACGACGGCCGACGTCGCCGCCGAGCCCCTCCTTGGCTCGATGAAGCTCGTCGACGGGCCACCGACGTTTCCGGCGTGGAGTGCGAGAAAACGCATCGACCATATCGCGCTTCGCGGGCTGGCACTTCGTCCGGACAGCGTGCGAGCCGTACGTTCGCCCGAGGTCAGCGACCACCTCGCGCTCGTCATCGACGTGGACGTACCTGGATAACACTCGCAGTCAGCGCCGTCACGCCGAGCATCGAATGAACGGCCGGCGCCGGGAGCCGCGCGGGCGGCGGCTGCTGGGTCAGACTCCGATCTTCAGCCACGGACCCCAGATGGCGAACGTCATGCCCCGGCTGGCCTGGATGTTGACGAACAAGGTGTGGCCGTCGCGTGAGAACGTCGACCCGGCGAACTCGTCACCGAACCGCGGCAACCCGGTGAGCTGGCTGACCAGACGGTTCAGCGCGATGTCCCAGAGCTGCCCGCCACGGGACAGACCGCGGATGTAGTTGTCGATCGTGCTGTCCTCGCAGACGACCAGAGTGCCGCGGGCGCTCGTGGTGATGTTGTCCGGGAAGTCGAACCGCAGATTCGCCTCGGCAGGGTCGACCGGGGCCTGGAAGAGGATCTGCAGCTTCTGGGAGCGGGTCTGGTAGGCCCACACCTGGCCGTTGCCGCGACCGAACCCGTTGGCGTTGTCGTCGTCGGTGTCGTCCTCGACTGGGCCGCCGCCCTGGGTCGAGGTGAAGTAGACGACATCGTCGTCGTAGACCTGGCCTTCGAGCCGCGAGAAGAGTGCGGCACCTCGCGCGCGACCCTGATCACCGACCGCGACGAGGGCTGCGTCGTTGGTGGTCGGAGCCGGCTCGCCCGGCGTGAACGGGAAGGTCGGGTTCGGGTTGTCGATGTCGACCCACTCGACGTCGTAGGTTGCCCGCGGCTGCTGCCGAGCCTCGAGGTGGATGTTCGGTTGACCCTTGATCGCGAGCATCTGGAGGCGACCCTCGTTGTCGAGCTTGCCGGTCTCCATCGGGTTGGTCCGGGGGATGTAGCGGTAGAAGCCCGACGGAAACTCGAAGTTGTCCTCGGTGAGATAGAGGATCCCGTCGACCGGGTCGAACGAGACGGCCTCGTGCGCGAATCGCCCGGCCTGCGTGATCGGTTGCCGGTCGCTCTGGCCGTCGGCAGGCACCTCGAAGATGTAGCCGTGCGGCTTCTGCAAAGCGACGTTGGAGGCGCCGGTGAAGTCCGGCCCGACGTCCGGACCGTTGATCGTCTCCTCACAGGTGATCCACGACCCCCAGGGCATCACGCCGCCACTGCAGTTGAACATCGTGCCGTTCAGGCTCGTGAAGCCGCTGACGACCTCGCCGAACGGCGTCACCTCGACCGTTGTCGTGCCAGCGCCGGCCCGCGCGTCGTACGGTGTGCCGGGCCCGAAGGCCGGAACGTTGGGAGAGTTGGTGATCTCGTGGTTGCGTACGAGCACGACGTTGCCGTTAGGTCCGGGGAAGGCGCCCATGCCGTCGTGGCGCCCGGGAAGCATCGTCCCATCGTCGAGCGTGACGGAGAACTCAGTGTCGTGGAACGACCGGTACGAGAAGTCCTTGGGCAGGTGCAGTCGCACCTTGCCGTCCCGCTCGTCAAGAATCGGCCGCAGGTCGCGGAACGGTGCTTGCGGCCCGACAGATCCGGCCGCGGAGCTCAGCAGACCTTGGAATGGGCCACCTGCAAGAGCTGCCACGGCGGCCGCACCGCCCTTGAGTACTGTTCGACGTTCGACTGTCATCCCTCGCCTCCCTGCCTCCCCGAGTGACGCCAAAAGGCCACGCTAAACCGGCGCTCGCCACGACGATAGTCCGAGGACTTCAATTCCGAGATTCGCCACGTCCTCGGGCTCGCGTACGACGTCGTTGACCGCTTCGTACACCTCGACGAAATGCGGGAAGTCGCGGAACTCGTAGAACGCCCGAAGCTCGGTGCGCGGCAGTCGGCTGTCGCGATGCCGCTCGGCCAGCTCCAGCACCGTTCGGGGTGAGGCCGATCCGACCAAGTGGACGTGTAGCTCGACCTTCGGCAACGCCGCGATGAATGCGTCAACGTCGGGATCGACATCTGCCACGTACGCGACGATACCGACGCGGCCGGTCGGCTCCGGGTGCGGAACGTCGCTAGCATCGATTGACATGGCCGTGATCATGGTGCTCACGGCCGGGAGTACCGGCGACGTCGAGCCCTTTGCCGCGTTGGCCGGGGCGCTGGCGCGGAGGGGTCACGCGGTGACGCTCGTGGCCGACGCTGAGTTCGAACGGCTGACGCCCGGTGAAAAGGTCGACTTCGAAGCGATTCGGGCCGATTTCCATTCACTGCTGCCGACCCCGGAGCGCAAGCGCCCGTCGATCCGAGGCGACGTTCTCCCGGTGATCCAGGGCATGCTCGAGGACTGCTGGATTGCCGCCAGGGCGGTCCGGCCGGAGATCATCGTCGCCCACCAAAAGACGCTCGCGGCGCCGCACCTGGCTGAGAGACTGGGCATCCCGCACGTTCGAGCACTGACGGTGCCGATGTTGACGCCGACCCGCGCGTTCGCCGTGCCGGGCTTGATCCGCCACGACCTCGGCGGTGCGCTCAACCGTACGAGCTACCGACTCGTCGGCCTCCTGAGCCGCCCGTACGCGGGTCTGAGCCGCCGTTGGCGCCGCAACCAACTCACGCTCGCTCCTCGTGGCAAGCCGCCCAGGCCGGCGAGGACGCTCTACTGCTACAGCCCCAGCCTAGTGCCCACGCCGAAGGACTGGCCGCCGGACACGGTCGCGACGGGCTACTGGCTGCGAGATGAAACGCACGCGGAGCCGGTGGATCCTGCCCTCGCGGCCTTCGTCGACAACGGGTCGCCCACCGTCTACATCGGCTTCGGCAGCAGCGTCGGTTCGGACCCTGCGGGCCTTGGCGCCGCGGTGGGCGAGGCGGTGCAGCGGGCCGGAGTACGCGCCGTGATCGCGACGGGCTGGGGAGCGATCAGCGGCGTACGATCGGGTGCCGACACCCTGGTCGTCGACAGGGTGCCGCATCGCTGGCTCTTCCCCCGCGTCGCGGCGGTCGTCCACCACGGTGGAGCGGGAACGACCGCCGCCGGCTTGATCGCGGCCCGTCCCACTGTCGTCTGCCCCTTCCAGGGCGATCAGTATTTCTGGGGAGCTGCAGTCGACCGCGCCGGCGTCGGGCCGCGACCAGTGCCCGTCAAGAGACTCAGGCCGGACAGTCTCGCGGCGGCCATCCGAGCCGCCGTGTCCAACGCCGAGATGCACGCGCGCGCTGCCGAGCTCTCGACCCGTATCACACACGAAGACGGGACCACCCGGGCGTCCGAACAGATCGAGGACGTACTCGACTGACCGTGCATCTGCGACGACTGCCGATGCGACTCGCCCCTTCTTCCCCACCGCGTCCGACACACCACGCTAAAACGCAATCCGTCCACGTCCGTTGGCCGTAAGACGTTACGACGGCTCTCGGGACTGCGACGAACGTTGGGTTCGAGGAGGGCATCATGGCTGGCGGAGTACTCGACGGAAGAGCCGGCGTAGGCGGCCCGGGTCTTCTCAACGCGCTCAACACCCGGTGGCACAAGATGGCGCTGATCGGGTTCATGGCGATCGTGCTGGCCCATTGGGCCGAACACGTCGCCCAGGCGATCCAGATCTGGGGCCTGGGCTGGGAGCTCAAGGAATCCCGGGGTGTGCTCGGGCTCGCGTGGCCCTGGCTGGTGACGTCGGAGTGGATGCACTACGGATACGCCCTGATCATGCTCGCTGGGCTGACCATCCTGCGGAAGGGGTTCGTCGGCCGAGCCCGAATGTTGTGGAACATCGCGTTGGGCGTGCAGATCTGGCACCACTTCGAGCACCTGCTGCTGCTCATCCAGGCCAGCACCGGCAGCTACATCTTCGGCCGGTCGGAGCCGACGAGCATCATCCAACTCGTCGCGCCTCGGGTGGAGCTGCATCTGTTCTACAACGCCGTGGTGTTCGCCCCGATGGTGGCGGCAATGATCGTGCACATGTGGCCGCAGCCCGCCGAACGCGTACAGATGCGTTGCACGTGCGCCGTCGGGGCGTGATAACGGGCCATCTTTGGTCACGAAGTGCTGTCCTCGAAGTACGTCTGGCACAGCCTCAGTCGCCGGGCGTCCCACACCATGTAGCTGCCGAGCACGAGCTGTACGACGCTGCGCCCGACGTCCTCCCATCGGTCGCGCAGCCCGAGGTACCCGAGGCGCAGCCGTCGCCGGGGTACGTGGGCGCCGCGCGGTGTCATGAGGCACGGCGCCCGATTGGGCATCGCCCGCGTGTGGGATGCCGTCGTGGCGAAGGCGTAGCTGCCGACGAGTTCACGGACCACCGCCTTGATGGTCACCGGCGCCAGATGCCATGCCGGACACGGCCGGTTGGCGGCGACACCGAACGGGATGTAGCCGCCGGAGTGATGAAACGCCGGATAGTTGAAGCACAGCACGGACCCGGCGGGGATCGCGACGTCGTCTGACAGCGGGATGTCCGAGCGCGTGATCCGATGGGCCACACCGAACAACGGGAAGCGACGCAGAGTCTGCTCCAGGGCGTGGTCCAGCACCGCGTCGTCGGTCGCGGCCTGCTGCATCGCGTCGTCGGCCGCGAGCGTCATCAGGAGGTGGGCGGTTGCCTCGCTGCTCTGCACGACCGCGGTATTGAAGAACGTGCCTTGCAGATAGAACGCCTGTTCGCGACGGTCCAATGCCGCCGGCAGCTCGTGCGGCACGGTGTCGACAACGCTCTCGAGGTGCCGGGTCAGGAGAAGCCGGCGATCCATGTGCCGGAGGCCGCAGCACTTGAGCGCCGTGATGACGTCCCGGGCATTGCCCACGATGAGGGCGCGGACCTCGTCGGTCGCGGGCTTGTCGAACACGACCCGGTGGTAGAGCTCGGCCCACACCGGCATCACCAGGTCGCGCAGCCGCACCAGACCGGTCCTCGATGGCAGGGCGGCTCGCAGGCTCTCGACGGCGATCTGGTCGGCGGTCCGGCTCGGCATGGTGAGTATCCGTCTGGTGCAGCGGGCGACCTGGTCGTAGCGGGGCCCCGGTTCGAGGTGCTCCTGGTGTACCTCGGGACCGGGCGACAGCCAGTACCAGAACAGGTCCGACAGCGTCGCCCCCTGACTACGCCCGTTCGCCGCCGGGTGCGAGTAGAGCTCGAGAAAGCGCGACGTGTCCACGAGATCACCGGGGATCGCAATCCCCTCGGAGCCGTTGACCTGGGCGAACACCCGCATCCGCAGGGCGACGACGACGCGGGGGAGCCAGAAGGGCAGGCTGGCCAGCACCGCGATCGCGGCGGCGACGACGACAACGGCGGTCACGACCGTTGTACGTGAACCGAGCCGGCATGGATTTCACCGCAATCCCACCGTGCCGGTCATCCGTACACATGGCGTGGACTATGCGGTCATCGGTGCGGGCCCGGCGGGGCTGCAGCTGGCGTACTTCCTCGACAAGGCCGGGCTCGATTACGTCGTCCTCGAGAGCGGGCCGTCCCCCGGCACGTTCTTTCGCACCTTCCCACGGCATCGTCAGATGATCTCGATCAACAAGCCGCACACCGGATGGGACGACCCCGAAAAAGAGCTGCGCGTCGACTGGAACTCGCTGCTCAGCGACGATCCCGAGCTGCGGTTTACGCGCTACACCGGGCGCTATTTCCCGGATGCCGACGACTATCTGCGCTACCTCGCCGACTTCGCTCGTGGCCTGAACATCCGGTACGGCTGCCGGGTCCGGCGCTTGGACAAGGGCGGGTCGGACGGCTTCCGGCTGCGTTGTGAGAGCGGCGAGACCGTCGAGGCGAAGCGGGTGATCGTCGCGACCGGCTTCGGTGCCCCGCGGATTCCGTCGATCCCGGGCATCGAGACCACCGAGCTCTACGACACCGTGTCGGTCGATCCCGACGACTTCACCGACCAGCGGGTCTTCATCATCGGCAAGGGCAACTCGGCTTTCGAGACCGCCGACAACCTGACCGAACGCGCCGCCGTCATCCACGTCGCCGGGCCGAGCTCGCTCAGGTTCGCCTGGCGTACGCACTTCATCGGTCATCTTCGCGCGGTCAACAACAACTTCCTCGACACCTACCAGCTCAAGACGCAAAACATGGTGCTCGACGGAGACATCCTCGAGATCGAGCGACGCAGCGACGACTACCTGATCACGTTCGCGTACGCCCGGCGGGATCGCGTGGTCCAGCTCGCGTACGACCGGGTGATCACCTGCACCGGCTTCCGCATGGACACGTCGATCTTCGACGGCGATTGCCGACCAGAGCTGACCATCGACGATCGGTTCCCGGCGCTCACCGCCGAGTGGGAGTCGGTCAACGTGCCCGGGCTCTACTTCGCCGGCACGCTCACCCAGTCCCGCGACTTCAAGAGGTACACGAGCGCGTTCATCCACGGCTTTCGGTACGGCATCCGCGCGCTGGTCAAGATGCTCGGCCAGAAGCACCACGACACCGACTGGCCGCACCGAGTAGTAGCGGCCGAAGACATGGCCGACGCGATCCTGGCACGGATCAACCGAACGTCGGCGCTCTTCCAGCAGTTCGGCTTCCTCTGCGACGCGATCACACCCGACGGCCGGTACTACGAGGAGATGCCGCTCGACTACGTGCCGTTCGACGAATGCCTGACGGTCAGCCTGGAGTACGGAGCCGGTCACGACGCCATCGACCCGTTCGACATCGAGGCCGGCCGGGCATGGGAGGCCGATACCTCACACGACGACCGCTACCTGCATCCGGTGATCCGGCGGCGCAGCAACGGCCGGGTGGTCGCGACGTGCCGACTGCCGGAGGACATCTGCAACGACTGGACCGACGAGGCGACCTATCGCGAGCCGCTGCGGGCCTTCGTCAAGGAGTCGTTGTTGTGAGCGTCGGCGATGGCACCCATGTGGAGACCGCGCTTGTCAACGTACGCGAGTTCGAGGTGGCGGCCCGGTCGCGTCTCGACCCTGTCTACTACGACTACTTCGCGAGTGGGGCGCAAGACGAGGTCACCCTGGCCGCGAACGAGGCGGCGTTTCGTCGCCGTACGCTGATCCCCCGGGTCCTCAGCGGCTGTACCGAGCCGCGCCTCGAGACGACGCTGCTGGGAGCGACCTCGTCGATGCCGGTCGTGATCGCGCCGACCGCGTTCCATCGGCTCGCCTGCGAGGACGCCGAGGTGGCGACCGCTCGCGCGGCCGCTGCGGCAGACGTCCTCATGATCGCGGCGATGCTCTCGACGGTCACCATCGAGGACATCGCCGCCACCGGCGCGAAGCTGTGGTTCCAGCTGTACATCCAGCCCGACCTGTCGTTCACCGAGTCACTGGTGCGGCGGGCTGAGGCGACCGGCTGCCGCGCGCTCGTCGTGACGGTCGACTCACCCGCGCTCGGACGCAACGAGCGAGGCGATCGCAACGACTTCCACGACCTGCCGCCGGGCATCTTCTGCGCCAACATGGGAGGGAACGGCAACGTACGCAACGTCGTGCTCTCGCCGGAGATCTCCTGGACCCATCTCGACTGGCTGCGCGAGACCACGTCGCTTCCCGTCCTCCTCAAGGGCGTCTTGCATCCCGACGATGCCCGGCTCGCGGTCGAACGCGGCGTCGACGGGCTGATCGTGTCCAACCACGGCGGCCGCCAGCTCGACACGACTCCGGCGACCCTCGACCGACTGCCGTTGATCGCGGATGCCGTGCAGGGGCGGGTGCCGTTGATCGTCGACGGCGGCGTCCGGCGTGGCACCGACACGGCCAAGGCGCTGGCGCTGGGCGCCCAGGCCGTAGCGATCGGCCGTCCGGTCCTCTGGGGCCTGGCCGTCGCCGGCGAGGCTGGCGTACGCCGCGTACTGGAGTTGCTGCGCATCGAACTCGCCAACGCCGTCACGCTGCTCGGCACCGACACCCCCACCGGGCTCACGCGAGATCAGGTCAAGCCGTGAAGGTCATCGGCGTCGGCGTCGGGCGCACCGGAACCCTCTCGCTGAAGGCGGCGCTGGAACAACTCGGGTTCGGACCGTGCTTCCACGGCCGGCACGTGCTCGACCATCCAGAGCGACTGCCGATGTGGGATGCCGCCGCTGCGGGCCAACCGGTCGACTGGGCGACCCTGTTCGACGGGTACGCGTCGACCGTCGACTGGCCCGGCGCGGCCTTCTGGCGCCAGCTCACGACGGCTTTCCCGGAGGCGCCGGTGATCCTGACCGTCCGGGACGCGCAGGGCTGGTACGAAAGCGTACGCAGCACGATCTTCACCATGTTCGGCCCCGCCCCGCCGGACGAGCGGGTC
>JBKOYM010000160.1:0-8934 GCA_046725375.1 Actinomycetota bacterium | reverse complement strand
GAGCTGAAGTCCTCGTTGAACAGGTCGCGGACCACCTTCAGCATCAGGTCGGGCTCGGCGTACAGCAGTTGCGGCGCCTGGTTGGACTCGCTCTTCTTGCTGATGTCGTCCCACCGCGCGGTCAGCGCCGTGACGTCGCGGTTGAGCTGCTCCTCGGTCGCGCCCTCGGCGGCGGTACGGACGATCACGCCGGCGTCGTCGGGCAAGACCTGCTTGAGGAGGTCCTTGAGGCGGGTTCGCTCGGTATCGGGAAGCTTCCGGGAGATGCCGCTGGTGTGGCCGCCCGGCACGTAGACGAGGAACCGACCCGGCAGGCTGATCTGTCCGGTCAGGCGGGCGCCCTTGTGGCCGACTGGATCCTTTGTCACCTGGACGAGCACGGTTTGGCCGGACTTGAGAGCGTCCTCGATCCGATGCGGCTTGCCCTCCATGCCGAGCGCGTTCCAGTCGACCTCGCCCGCGTACAGCACCGCGTTGCGGCCCTTGCCGATGTCGATGAACGCGGCTTCCATGCTGGGCAGGACGTTTTGGACTCGGCCCAGGTAGACGTTGCCGATCAGCGACGTCTGCGACTCGCGCGCCACGTAGTGCTCGACGAGAACACTGTCTTCGAGCACGGCGATCTGGGTGACGTCGGCGCGCTGACGTACGACCATCTCGCGATTGACCGACTCGCGTCGAGCCAAGAACTCCGCCTCGCTGACGATCGGAGCCCGACGTCGGCCGGCTGCCCGACCCTCGCGACGCCGCTGCTTCTTGGCCTCCATCCGCGTCGAGCCCTCGAGCGCGGTGATCTCGTCCTCGGCCCCACGCGGTTCGCGGACCCGTACGACGGTGTTTTCGGGGTCATCCGGAGACGACTCGACATCCTCGCCGCGGCGCCGACGACGCCGACGCCTGCGGGTGCCCGACGCGGCGCCATCGCCGTCGCCCTGCGTCGCCGGCCCGGTGTCACCGGACGCCGTGGCAGCGCCGTCGGACGACTCCGACGCCTCATCGGCCGTGCTCGTGCTGTCGTCGGCGTCGCCCGATCCGCCGGATGGCTTGCGCCGCCGGCGGCCGCCCCGACGACGCCGGCGACGCTGCGCGCTGGAACCGCCCTCGTCGGTGTCCTCGTCATCGTCGTCGGTCGATGTCTTGGAGTCGTCGGGCTTCTCGCTGTCCTTGTCGTCTTTGGCGCGGTCGCGCTGCGAAGCCGGGACCGAGGGGTCCGGCGCCTGGAAGATCGGCGCGAAGAGTCCGGCCGCCGCATCGGCGTGCTCGGTAGCCGCCGCGTCGGCGAGCTCGGTGGCCGCCGCATCGGGGGCGGCGTCGGCGGCGGTGTCGGCCTCATCGGTCGATGCGGTCCTCTTCGCCGCGGACTTCTTGGCGGACGTCTTCGACTTGGCCGCAGCCTGCTTCGCCGTCTTTTGATCGGTCGCCGCGGACTTCTTGGCCGTTCGCTTTCGGGTGGCGCGCTTACCGGCCGCGGGCTCCGCGTCCTCGGCGGGCTGGGCCTCCTCCGCGGGCTTGGCCACGTCGTCCGCGGGCGTCGCCTCCTCCGCGGGCTTGGCCACGTCGTCCGAGGACCTCGCGTCCTCGGCGGGCATGGCGTCCTCCGCGGGCGACTCGATCTCGTCCACTCGCTTGGTAACGCCCGCGGTCCACGCGTCGTCGCCGTCAGCGGGTTTGCCGTCGCCGGCGGCGGTGGGCTCCGTCACCGATGCCTCGGCAGCGTCCGATGGGGCCGTCTCTGTGGCAGTGCCGGTCGCCTCGGGTGGGCCAGCCGGCCGGCTCGCGGCCCGGCGACGCCTGGGTTGTTTTGAGGGGGTTTCTCCTGAATCGGCACCGGTGTCGGCGCCGGTCGTTTCGGTGTGGTTTTCGTCGGTTGTGGTGCTCTCGTCGAGCATCTCTCTCCTTCGCCCTCGAGCGTAACCGCCGCACGAGGGCATCTCGGTCGCTCGCCGCGACCGTGGTCGTCGCGAGCGCAAAGCCTCTTCGGTTCCGGCGACGCTCCCCGTACGTCAGCGGGTGGCCGCATCCCCGCCGCGGTCAACGTCGCCATCTCTCGGAATGGTCGACGTGTCGCGGTCAAGGGCAAGCGGGTCGCCCACCGCGCCGGTCTCCGCGTCGAAGGGGCCTTGCGCCACACGGTTCAGTAACGGCGGAACCAGCGGGCGCAACCCCGCGACATCGCCGAGTCCAGCGAGAACATCGTCGGGGCGTACGGACGGCGTACCGTGCCGCACCACCACGTGCAGTATCGCACACGGGTCGCTCAAATCCTCATCAGCGCACGGTTGCACGGCGAGATGAACCACCGCCGAACGGCAGTCGAAGGTCCGCATCCCCTTCTTCGTCATGCGCGAGACTTCGACGGTGCCCTGGGCCAGGAAGGCGATCGCGGCGGCGTCCACCTCGTCGGCCGCGAGCCCGTGCAGCGTGATCTCCCACACGCTGGCCTCGATGCGGTCGGCCAACCCGGTCGATCCCGCCACGACGGAGTCCACGATGTCGAGTCCGTCCGGCAGGGCGGCATCGAGCGCCGCGCGTACGCCGTCGGCCGATCGCTCCTCGGTCAGCGCGATCTCGGCGTACTCGGCCTCGCTCGCCGCCCCGGTCGGGGCGGCCCCGAGGTAAGAGATGCGGGGATGCGGACTGAATCCGCTCGAGTACGCGATCGGAATCCCGGCCCGCCGTACCGCCCGCTCGAGGGCCCGCCCGATGTCGCGATGTGACGTAAACCGCAGCCGCCCCCGCTTCGCATACCGCAGCCGGATCCGCCGCACCACGGGCAGCTGGGGATGCGGCGCCTCGGCATTGGCGTAGGTCGGCGAATCGGCCACGTCGTACGAGGCTACCGAGGAGTGCGATCGCGGTGATCGGCAGCCAGAACTCGCCGCCGGACGCGCACGTCGCGGGCTCGAACTCGGCGTCGGTCGGGCCTCAGCGGCGTGTTAGATTTCCGCAGCCGGTCGTGTTCGAAAGGGTTCGGGAATGTCGCAGCAGGCGCCCCCGCCGCGGCAGCCCGCGACCCCTCGACAACATCGTCAGCCATCCCCCGAGGGCTGGTACCCACCGCCAGAGCCGCCGGGCTCGTTTCCGCCAGCACCGCCCGGCCGGATCCCGTCGCCTCCGTCCCAGTACGGCCAACCGTCGCCGCCCCGCAACACCAACCCGATCCTGATCGTCGTGCTCGTACTGATCGGCGTCGTCGTACTCAGCGGCATCGTGGCGGCCGTCATCGCCGGCCTGCCCGACGACGCCGAGCGAGACCCTTCCGGCGAGATCACGCGTGGCGGCAACGTCTCGGCCTTCGATCTGAAGCCGGGCGACTGCTTCGACCTGCCCAAGTCGGACAGCCAGGTCTACGACGTCGACGGCGTGCCCTGCGACCAGCCGCATGACGCCGAAGTGTTCGGTGCGTTCGACATCCAATCCGACGACTTCCCGGGCCAGCAGGCCGTGATCAAGCAGGCGCAGTCCGGGTGCACGTCCCGGTTCGGCGACTTCGTCGGCACGCCCTTGCAGAAGTCCAGGTTCGAGGTGCAGTACCTCTATCCGACCGAGCAGTCGTGGACCGCCCAGGACGACCGCGAGGTGGTCTGCGTGGTGACCGACCCGAGGGGCAAGCTCGACGTCGAGACGGTCGCGGGCGCCAGGCAATGACGCCGCGTCCGCCCTAGTCGACGCGGGCGATGATCTCGCCGTGCGTAATGCTGAACCAGCCGGTCGGGTGGTCGACCCACTCCCGCCAGGCCCGAGCGATCGCGGCGTTGCGCTCCGGCGTCGTCAGGCCGCGTCGAACGGCCTCGACCGCGTACGTCGAGGTCTCGACCCGCTCGGCCCAGGCGTTGCCCCACCATGAACGCTCGTCGGGCGTCGCGAAGCACCAGGCGCCGGCCGTGCAGGTCACATCGTCGAGGCCGGCTTCGCGGGCCCAGGCGAGGAGGTGCCGACCCGCGTACGGCTCGCCGCCGAGTGCCCGTGCGGCCGGCACGTAGACCGCGCGCCACTCGGTCGCCACATCCGGATGCGCGGCAGCCGTGCCGAAGTCAACGTCGCGCGTAGCGACCACTCCGCCGGGCCGGCACACCCGACGCATCTCGCGCAGCGCCGCGACCGGATCGGCCAGATGCTGCAGCAGTTGGTGGGCGTGGACCACGTCGAACGCGTCATCGGGCAGGTCGAGGGCGTAGACGTCGTCGGCCCGCAGCTCGACGTCGACGCTTGCTGCCTCGGCTATCGCCCGCGCCGACTGCACAACCTCGGCCGAGGAGTCGACGCCGACGACGCGACCCGGCGCGATCTCGCGAGCGAGGTCGACCGTCAGGCTGCCGGGGCCGCACCCCACGTCGAGGAGGTCGATGCCCGGTCGCAGGTGCGGCCGCAGGTAGCCCGCGGAGTTGGCCACGGTACGCCAGCTGTGCACCCGCAGGACCGCGTCGGAGTGGCCGTGGGTGTAACGGGTCGTCGGCTCGGCCATGGCTGCACGGTAGCGGCCCCCGCTCGCTTTTGCGCCCCTATGCACGGTCTGGAGCCCGCCGAGTGGTGCGTGCGGGCGCAAAAGCGTCAGGCGCGTCGGCGCCTACGACACCGAGGCGATGGGCAGCAGCTTCCGGCCGGTCGGGCCGACCTGGATCTCGGTGTCCATTTGGGGGCAGACACCGCAGTCGAAGCACGGGGTCCAACGGCAGTCGTCGACCTCGATCGCGCCGTCGGGGTTGATGGCGTCCTGCCAGTCCTCCCACAGCCAGTCGCGGTCGAGACCCGAGTCGAGGTGGTCCCAGGGGAGCACCTCGGCGTATTCGCGTTCGCGCACGGTGTACCAGTCGAGGTCGACCGGCGTGTCACCGAGCGCCGCCTCGGTGCACTTGGCCCAGCGGTCGTACGAGAAGTGCTCACTCCACCCGTCGAACCGGCCGCCGTCGCGCCAGACCGCCTCGATGATGCGGCCGACTCGCCGGTCACCGCGGCTGAGCAGGCCCTCGATGGTGCCGGGCTTACCGTCGTGGTAGCGGAAGCCGATGGACCGGCCGTACCGCTTGTCCGACCGCAACGCATCGCGCAGCTTCGCCAGCCGCTCGTCGGTCGTCTCGTAGTCGAGCTGCGACGCCCACTGGAACGGCGTGTGCGGCTTCGGGATAAACCCGCCGATCGACACGGTGCACCGGATGTCGCGACGCCCGGACACCTCGCGGCCGGTCTCGATGACCTTCTTGGCCAGCTCGGCGATCTGGAGTACGTCGTCGTCGGTCTCGGTCGGGAGTCCGCACATGAAGTAGAGCTTCACCTGCCGCCAGCCGTTGGAGTAGGCCGCCGCGACGGTACGGATCAGATCCTCCTCGGTGACCATCTTGTTGATCACCTTGCGCAGCCGCTCGCTGCCACCCTCGGGGGCGAAGGTCAGTCCGGACCGGCGGCCGTTGCGGCTCAGCTCGCCCGCCAGCGTGACGTTGAACGCGTCGACCCGAGTCGACGGCAGCGACAGCGAGACGTTGCTGCCCTCGTAGCGATCGGCGAGTCCCTTGGCGACCTCACCGATCTCGGAGTGGTCGGCGCTGGACAGGCTGAGCAGGCCGACCTCCTCGAATCCGCTCCGCTCGACGCCGCCCTGGACCATGTCGCCGATCGTGGTGATGCTGCGCTCGCGTACGGGCCGGGTGATCATGCCGGCCTGGCAGAAGCGGCAGCCGCGCGTACAGCCGCGGAAGATCTCGACCGAGTAGCGCTCGTGGACCGTCTCGGCGAGCGGCACGAGCGGGTTCTTGGGGTACGGCCAGGAGTCGAGGTCCATCAGGGTGTGCTTCGTCACCCGCCACGGGATGCCCGTCCGGTTGGGCGCGACCCGCTGGATCCGGCCGTCGGGCAGGTAGTCGACGTCGTAGAACTTGGGGACGTAGACGCCGCCCGACACGGCCAGGCGCCGCAGTAGCTCGTCGCGGCCGCCGGGCGAGCCCTCGTCTTTCCACTCCCGGATCACCTCGCTGATCGCGAGCACGACCTCTTCGCCGTCGCCGAGCACGGCCGCGTCGAGGAAGTCGGCGATCGGCTCCGGGTTGAACGCGGCGTGCCCACCGGCGAGCACGATCGGGTGGCTGTCGTCGCGGTCGGCCGCATGCAGCGGGATGCCGGCGAGGTCGAGCGCGGTCAGCAGGTTGGTGTAGCCGAGCTCGGTCGCGAACGACACACCGAGCACGTCGAACGCCGCGACCGGCCGATGCGCATCGACCGTGAACTGCGGGATGCCGTTGTCCCGCATGACCTGCTCCATGTCGGGGAGCACCGAGTACGTGCGCTCGGCCAGGATCCAGTCGCGCTCGTTGAGGATCTCGTACAGGATCTGGACACCCTGGTTGGGCAGGCCGACCTCGTACGCGTCGGGGTACATCAGGGCCCATCGCACCGACGCCTGATCCCACTCCTTCGGCGTCGAGTTGAGCTCGCCGCCGACGTACTGGATCGGCTTTTGGACCGTCGGCAGCAACGGCTCGAGTCGCTCGAACAGGGACTCGACGGGCATGGCGTCACTCGCTTGGGATCGGGTTCGCGGTGGAAGTTTCAGCCTAACTGACGCGCGTCGCGCTGACTGGGCCAGGTTTTGGCGCAGGGGTCCCCAGCGACGAACCTATTGGCGCAGGGGTCCCCCGCGACGAACCTATTGGCGCAGGGGTCCCCGATGCTCCTATGTCAAGCAGCCAGTTCGGGGGCTCCTCAGTCGCGCCGATGGCACTGGCTGCGCGGTGGTCGGCACGCAGGGCGGTGAAGACGGCGTCGGACAGCCGCCGGCGCAGCAGCCGCAGGGCGGCGGTCT
This sequence comes from Actinomycetota bacterium, assembly GCA_046725375.1. Taxonomy (GTDB): domain Bacteria; phylum Actinomycetota; class Actinomycetes; order Propionibacteriales; family Nocardioidaceae; genus DATFRX01. The sequence continues at coordinate 2,141 of JBKOYM010000160.1, read as the reverse complement.
TGTCCTTGCCGCGGGATTCCTGCTTGGCGAGGTAGGCCTGCCCAGGACCGATACCGCGGGCCTGGGTGACCGCGATCATGTGCAGGGCACAGTTCATCGCCCGGTTTCCGCCACGGTTCAACCGGACCTTGCCGGCGCTGGCACCCGACCAGACCGGAACCGGTGCGGTTCCGGTGAACCGGGCGAAGGCGTCCTTGTCGCGGAAGCGGTGCACGCCGGCGGTCTCGCCGACGATCACCGCCGCCGACAGCACGCCGCAGCCCGAGATCGACAGCAGCGACGGAGCGATCTTGCGGACCAGGCCGCGTAGCTCGGCCTCGAGCGCGTTGATCTGATGGTTCAGCTCGTCGCAGCGAGCCAGCAGGTTCCGCGCCAGTCGGGCGACCACGCCATCGAACTGATCCAGCTCCACGATCAGCTCGGCGACCACGCAGTGGCGGCGCAAACCCCGCGAAGGGATCACCAGATCGGGGTCGAGTTCGTGCAGGTACCAGCGGATCTGCGAAGCGATCCGGGTGCGCTGGACCACGAGGTCATGCCGGTGATCCGACAGCAGCTTCACCTCACGGGCGAGACCGTCGAGCTCCGCGACTGGGAGATCGGGGTGCCGCAGCGCCGCGAGGGCGACGGCCTCGGCGTCGATCGGGTCGGACTTCCCCGGCTGTCTGCCCGCCTGGCGGGCGCCGGCCATCAACTTAGTGGGCACGCGGACGACGCGGCAGCTGGCAGCCAGCAGGTCGGCCTCCAGACGACGGGTCAGATGCCGGCAGTCCTCCAACGCGAAGGTCACCTGCTCGAACTGTGCCGACCAGCGAACCAGCTCCAGATGGCCGTCGCTGTTGGTACGGACGGTCTTCACGTCCAGTCGTCGCCCCACGTCGTCAAGGGCGACGACGGTGTGGGTGCGCTTATGGGAATCGGTACCGATCATGACCATGCCGATGCAGCTCCTTACGCGGAAGGGAACGGGATCCCGGACCGCGCGGAGGCGGGCACGCCTCAATCGAGCACGACGGCAGGCTCCTATCAAGCCACGATCCCCGCGCGTCCTGGGTGCCCGGCGGAGCCGCACATCGAGGACAAGCCATCGAACTGCGAGGCAGCAAAGAAACGAGCGAACCCCACCGGGCGGCACTCAGGATGGCATTGACGCGACGAAACCGGCCGTCAGCGCGTCGTCAGCCCTTCACGTACGACAGCTTCTCGGCGATCTTGCCGTCGCGCAGCCGAAGGACGTCGACTCCGCGCACATGGCCCGCCGACCCATCGCCGTTGGTCCACGAGTAGCGCCACCGCAACACGGCCCGATCACCGGACACGAACGACTCCTCCTCTTCGAACCGGGCGTCCTCCGTGCCGCCGAAGAGCTCCTCCCACACGCTGCGGACGGCGACCGCGCCCTCGTGGCGCACACCGTCCGGCGCCGGACCGGTCGCCTCGAACACGCAGTCATCGGTCATCAGCGCCATGATCGCGTCGAGATCGCCGGCACCGAACGCCGCGGACAATCGGGCGACCGCGGCATGGTTCGGGCCCCAGTCAACCGATCGCCCAAACGCCGCGAGCAGGTCGGTCGCCGGGTCACCCGTCGCCCCCTGGCGCGGTCCGATCGCGCCGCCCTCGCGGTAGAGCTCCTCGCGCTCGCGGAACCAGGACGCCACCGCATCGACCACGTCCGGGTCGAGCGCAGACGAACCGCCCGTCGCCACCGCGAGATCCCAGCCGTGCACGAGGTGGTCGGCGGCGAGTTGATAGAGATACTCGTCCAGGTCGGTGTCGCCGAAGGACAGATGCACTTGGGCGTCGTCGGCCGCCTTGTCGACGGCAGCACTGGCGCCGCCGGCCGCCGACCGGGCCGCGTCGATCGGATCGGCTCCGAGCTGGTCTCCGTCGAAGCGGCTCCCGACCTCGTCGATCGTCGCCCCCTCGACGAGCGGCACGGCCCACAGCTCTTCGCCCACGACATGGTTGACCAGGTCGCGGACACTCCACTCGGCGCATGGCGTCGGCAGGTCCCACTGATCCGGGTTCACCGCGGCCACCCGCTCGGCCCATTGTTCGACCGTGCGTCGATGCAGCGCTTTCGGGTCCATCACGGCCTCCCTACGCCGCCATCGTCCTCCCTCGAAGACGCGCCGGCA
>JBKOYM010000095.1:0-5886 GCA_046725375.1 Actinomycetota bacterium | reverse complement strand
GCGTGAAGGCGATCTCCTGCGCGGGGGTCGCCCCGGCCTCGGCCATGTGGTAGCCGGAGATCGAGATGGTGTTCCACCGGGGCAGCTCGGCCCGGCAGTAGCCGAACGTGTCGGTGATCAGCCGCAGCGACTCCTTCGGCGGATAGATATACGTGCCGCGCGCGATGTATTCCTTGAGCACGTCGTTTTGGATCGTGCCGGTCAGTTGGTCGCCAGGCACGCCCTGGTCCTCGGCCACAAGCTGGTAGAGCAGCATCAGCAGAGCCGCCGGCGCGTTGATCGTCATCGACGTCGACACCTTGTCCAGCGGGATGCCGTCGAAGAGCAGCCGCATGTCGTCGACCGAGTCGATCGCGACGCCGACCTTGCCGACCTCGCCGCTGGCCACCGGCGAGTCGGAGTCATAGCCCATCTGGGTCGGGAGGTCGAACGCGACCGACAGCCCCGTCGTGCCGTGCGCGATCAGCTGGTGGTAGCGCCGATTGGACTCGGCGGCGGTGCCGAACCCGGCGTACTGGCGCATCGTCCACGGTCGGCCGGTGTACATCGACGAGTAGACGCCGCGGGTGAAGGGGTACGAGCCCGGCTCGCCGAGCTGCCCGGCGGCGTCCCACCCGGCCAGCGCGTCCGGGCCGTAGACCGGCTCGAACGGCAGGCCCGACTCCGTCTGCTCGCTCACGTGAGGCAGCCTAGGCCGGTTGCGGCGGCGCAGCAGCATGAGATCGGCCACGCCGGCCCTGGCACGGTGCCAGGGCCGGCGCTCCGGTCACAGCCCCCAGAATGCGCCGCTCAGGCCGACGTCGCGCAGGTACGCCGCGGCGTCGGCCGGCTCGCGGCGCCGGTACCCCCGGTCGAGGCGGCCGTCGTACCAGTGCGACGCCAGCCGCCAGAGCGTGGCGAGGTCCATGACGTACCCGCGCTGATGTCCGGCGCCGGTGAGCCAGCGGTCAACGCACCCCTCGTCGCAGAAGATTCGCTGATGCGAGCAGGTGTGCACGATGTCGTCCCACATGTGGGCGGTCGGCACCAAGAAGTGCGCGACCTGGTCACCGGGTGGCGGCGCGTCGCGGTCGACCAGCCAAGCGTGCGGGCGACGGCAGGCCGGGCAGGTCGTCGCCACCAGCACCTCCGGTTCGTCGGACAGCAGATGTGGAAGCGCGAACGAGTCCCACGCGCAGCCGCCCCACCACAACGTCTCGCGGCCCATCACCGAGAATCCCATCGGGATCGACGAGAACGGGTGGGCCAACGTGATGCGGCCGGCGCCGTCGAGGGCGAGGTGCCGCCGCTGCGCGAGGTCGGCCAGCGCCTCGGTCACGTCGGCTGCGGGCCGGTCGAGCCGGTACGCGAGCTCCGGCGCCGTCGGTACCCAGCCGGTCGCGGCGAACGACTCGTACACCGCGAGCCGGACGTCCTCGGAATCCACGAGCTCAGTCTTCCGGTCGCGTCATCCGACGCAGCCGCCAGGTCACGCCGAGCACGATCGCGGCCGACCGCACCATCTCCGTCGTCGCCTCGACCCGCTCGGCCTCCTCGGCCGCGAGTTCCTCGCCGAGGGGCACATCGGGACTCGCGGAGGCGAGGGAGGCGTACGGGGAGGTGTGCGGCGCGGATGCGAGAACGGTCGCCCGGAAGGCCGCCCGGTCCGAGGTTGCGGCCCACGCTGCGCCGAGCAACACCAGTCGCGAGAAGAAGTTGATCCAGACCAGCAGGATCAGCGCCGTGCCGAAGACCGCGAACGCTGGGTCGTCCTTCGTGAGGCTGATCAGATAGGACGCCGCAAGCTTCAGGAGCTCGAAGCCGACGGCGGCTAGCGCGGATCCGCTCCACAGCGCCCGGCTCGACACCATCGGCTTGGCCAGCACCCTGAAGGCGACGTAGAACATCACCGTGCTCGCGGCGAAGCCCAGCAGGATACCGCCGGCCTTGAAGACCAGGTTCATGCCGGCAACGTCGTCGATCGTCAGTGACTCGAGGATCTCGTCGACCAGACCTGTCACCGTGCTCGAGAGAGCGACGGAGACGAACAGCACCAATCCGATCGCGACGAGCACGAGGAGGTCGACCAGCTTGCCGACCATGAAGTTGTGGGTCTTGCTCCGGGGCAGCTCGAACACGGCCTGAAGCGCCTTGCGGAGGGTGGACAGCCAGCCCAGCCCGGTGTAGATCAGCGTGACCACACCGATCGCACCTGCCGTCGCGGCGGCATCCCTGAACTCGGCGGGATCGATCTGATCGTCCTTGGTGCCGATCATGCGGGGGAAGACCTCGTGCATGGCGTCGGTGACGGCCTGCTCGGCATCCGGATAGGCGCCGGTGATGACGCCAACGATCGAGAACGCGATCGCGAGGATCGGAAAGAAGCTCAAGAACCCGAAGAAGGTGACCGCACCGGCCAGGACGCTGCACTCGAACCTGCTGTAGTGCTCGAAGGTCGCGACCAGATGGTCGAACAGCCTCGATCGCTCCCGAGCCGCTGCCAACCCCCGTCTGAAGCTATCGGCAACGCTCACAACCTTGTCACCACGTCACCTAACGGAAACTCGCGGCGCGGCACCCAGCCGTGCACCTCTTCGTGTGTGTACATCGCGAACGCCGGCACGTCGAACCGGCACTCGAAGTCGGCGAGCGTCTCGAACGCCCGGTCCAACGCCTCGTTGGACACCTCCTGGGCGACCGTCACGTGCGGGTGGTAGGGGAACGGCAGGTCGCGCTCCAGCGGCCCGGTCCGGATCGCCTCCGACAGCACCTCGCACGTGGAGATGCCCTCCGTCAGGGCGACGAAGACCACTGGGGAGTTGGGCCGGAAGGTCGCTGTGCCGCGCAACTGCATACGGAACCGCGGATGGACCGAGGCGACCTTGCTCAGATGCTCGTCGATCTCCTCCAACGCGGACGACTCCACGATGGTGGGCGGCAACAGCGTGATGTGGGTCGGCACAGCCTCGGCCTGAGCATCGCCGAAAGAGGCCCGGTAGCGTCGAAGCTCGGCGCCGTACGGATCGGGGACCGGGATTGCGACACCGACGGTCAGCATGGTGCTGAGACTATGACATCGGTCGGCCGCGGTCGTGAGGAGCCTCCGGTCAAAGCGCCGCAGCCCGGACGAATCCGACCCGGTCGTACACTGCCGCGAGGGTCTCCGCCGCCACCTGCTGGGCCCGCTCGGCACCGGTGGCCAGGATCTTGTCGAGCTCGGCCCGGTCATTGAGGAGCTCGAAGGTGCGGTCCCGGAACGGCGTCACGAACTCGACGACGAGATCGGCCAGTTCGCCCTTGAAGTCGCCGTAGCCGCGTCCTTCGTACTGCGCCTCGATCTCGGCGATGCTCACGCCCGCGAGTACCGAGTAGATCGTGAGCAGGTTGGAGATGCCGGGCTTCTCGGTCTCGTCGAACCGCACCTCGCGACCGGAGTCGGTGACGGCCGACCGCACCTTCTTGGCCGACGTCTTTGGCTCGTCGAGCAGCTCGATGATCCCGGCCGGCGACGATGCCGACTTGCTCATCTTGATCGTCGGCTCGGCCAGGTCGGTGATCTTGGCCGTCTCCTTGACGATGTACGGCTCCGGCAGCCGGAACGTGTCGCCGAAGCGGGCATTGAACCGGCCGGCCAGGTCGCGTGTCAGCTCGATGTGCTGGCGCTGGTCCTCGCCGACCGGCACGCGGTGGGTCTGGTAGAGCAAGATGTCGGCGGCCTGCAGGATCGGGTAGGTGAAGAGCCCGACGGTGGCTCGGTCCGTGCCGCCGCGAGCCGACTTGTCCTTGAACTGCGTCATCCGGCTCGCCTCGCCGAACCCGGTCAGGCAGCCGAGGACCCAGGCCAGCTGGGGATGCTCCGGCACCTGGCTCTGGACGAACAGCGTGGCCCGCTCCGGGTCGATCCCGGCCGCGATCAGCTGGGCCGCCGACCGGCGGGTGCGCTCGCGCAGCTGCGCCGGGTCGTACTCGACCGTGATCGCGTGCAGGTCGACGATGCAGTAGAACGCGTCGTGGTCCTCCTGGAGGCCGACCCACTGGCGCAGGGCACCGAGGTAGTTGCCGAAGTGGAACGAGTCGGCGGTCGGCTGGATGCCCGACAGCACGCGAGGCAGGGACGACATGCCGCGCATTCTGCCAGCGTCACACCGATCCGCGTTCACCGGCGGTAACGATCGGGGCGCGGCCAACGTACGATTTTGCGCCCGTACGCACGGTGTCGACGCCCGGCCCTGGTGCGTACGGGCGCAAAACCGGCGGCCCGCTCAGCCCGCGTCGGCGCCCGGCTCCGCGTCCGGATGCAGCGTGATGTCGGGCCGGATGCTGACCCGTACACGGGATACCCGCCGGCCCTCGATCGCGACGACGGTCAGCAGGTGGCCGTCGATGGCGCACTCCTCGCCCACGACGGGGACATGCCCGAGCCGCGCGACGATGTAGCCGGCGACCGTCTCGTACGGGCCGTCCGGCAACTCGAGTCCGGTCTCGTCGCGGAAGTCGTCAAGGTTCAGCAGCCCGTCCACCTCGACGTCGCCGCTCACAAGCCGAAGCGCATGGGCCTCCTGAGGGTCGTACTCGTCCCGGATGTCGCCGACCAGCTCCTCGACGAGGTCCTCGAGGGTCACGATCCCGTCGGTGCCGCCGTACTCGTCGGCGACGATCGCGAGGTGCACTCCCTCACGGCGCATGTCGGTCAGCGCGGCGAGCACCTCGCGCGTGCCGGGGATCATCAGCGTGTCGCGGACGAGGTCTTCGACCCGGAGCGACCGCCCGTTGATGTCCGGGTCGAACAGATCGCGAACGTGGATGAAGCCCACGATGTCGTCGGCCGACGACCGGATCACGGGATAGCGCGAGTGCGGCTGGTCGGCGGCGAACTTCACCGCCTTGAACACCGGCATCGCCGCATCGATGAAGTCGACCTCGGTGCGCGGGATCATGACCTCGCGGATCTGCCGATCGCCCGCGGAGAACACGTCCTCGACGATCTGCCGCTCCTCGGCGCTGAGGGTCTCGTGACTCGACACGAGATGGCGCAGCTCCTCGTCGCTGATCTGCTCGCGCGCGGCACCCGGATCGCCGCCGAGCACCCGAACCGCGAGGTCGGTCGACTTCGACAGCAGCCAGATGATCGGGGTCGACAGGCGCGCCATCTTGTCAATCGCTGGGCCGACGGCGAGCGACACGCCGACGCTGCGCTGGAGGGCGATCCGTTTGGCGGCCAGCTCGGAGAGCACGATCGAGAAGTAGGCGATCACCAGCGTGATGACGACGAGCGAGACCACATCGGCGGCGCCCGCGGGCAGGCCGAGATCGACCAGCACCGGCGCGAACTCGTCGGCGATGGTGGCCGCGCCGAAGGCAGCGGACAAGAAGCCGCACAGCGTGACGCCGATCTGCACGGCGGACAGGAAACGGTTGGGGTCGTCGGCCAGCCGCGCGACGGTCCGGCCGCGCTTGCCACGCCTGGAGATGGCCTTGAGCTGACCTTCGCGCAGCGAAACCAGCGCGATCTCCGCCGCGGCGAACACCCCGCCGAGCAGGATGAAAAACGCGACCAGGAGGATATTCAGGATGGTGCTGTTCACCGGTATCGGCACCCCGAGTTGTCTGCGGGAGCAACCGGCCACGGTCTCCAGGGGCCGTCGTCCATGCGAGCCAGGGTAGTGCGACCGCGGCCCCTGTCGACCCCACGGGAGCGACGTATTACCGCGCCCCGCGCCGATTCGTGGTCAAAGCGTCACGCTCAGCGCAGGGGCCGCCTCAGAGGGCGGTCACCCGAAGCACCATCGCGGTCTCGGGCCGCAGCAGCGGGAGTACGACCCCCACATGGGTCGCGACCGACCCCGCGAGTTCGATCGGGCCGTCGTCGGTCCAGCCCGAGCCGTGCGACGCGTACGCCGGGGCCGG